>NZ_CAWPJH010000040.1:0-337851 GCF_963888445.1 Vibrio sp. B1-2 | reverse complement strand
CAACATGGCTGAAAGCTTAATACTTGAAGGGCGAAGGGAAAGAACATTCCCTAGAACAGTTAAGCCTAGACCACAACGGTATGCTAAGAACAAAAATGCCGTTCACTCTTAAGTGAACGGCATTACTCTGAATAAGAGCCTTTTTTCATCCACTACCGCCGAAAGGAATTAGGCATTCCCTTTGACTTGCAAATTTAACTGTTCAGCAAAATCCAACATACGGTTTAATGGGATGAGTGATTTCACTCTCACAGCTTCATCGACGAAAATTTCGTGATCTTTACCACCTTCCATAAGAGCTGACTCAATCGCTCGAAGACCATTCATCGCCATCCAAGGACAATGCGCGCAGCTTCGGCATGTTGCCCCAGCCCCTGCCGTCGGTGCTTCAATCAATTCTTTCTCAGGGACTAACTGCTGCATCTTAAAAAAGATGCCTTTATCGGTCGCCACAATCATTTTCTGTTGAGGTAAAGATTTTGCTGCCTTAATCAACTGGCTTGTAGAGCCTACTGCATCCGCAAGTTCTACCACACTGGCTGGTGATTCTGGATGCACAAGGATGGCTGCATCAGGATACAGTGCTTTCATCTTACGCAGTGCATCGGCAGAGAACTCGTCGTGAACTACGCATTCACCTTGCCAGAGCAACATCTTTGCGCCCGTTTTTTTCTCGATGTATGAGCCTAAATGGCGATCTGGCCCCCAAATTATGGGTTTATCTTCCGCATCTAAGTGCTCAACAATATCAAGTGCAATGCTCGATGTAACCACCCAATCGGCACGAGCTTTGACCGCCGCCGATGTGTTTGCATACACAACAACGGTATGATCTGGGTGTGCATCACAAAATTCTGTGAATTTATCGGCAGGACACCCCAGATCCAAGGAGCATTCTGCTTTTAAGGTTGGCATTAAAATGCGTTTTTCAGGGGTTAAGATTTTTGCTGATTCGCCCATAAATCGCACACCAGCGATAATCAATGTACTGGCAGGATGGCGATTACCAAACTTGGCCATCTCTAATGAATCACCGACAAAACCGCCGGTTTCTTCAGCGAGAGCTTGAATTTCAGGATCGGTATAGTAATGCGCAATTAATACAGCATCTTTTTCTTTTAAGAGTTGTTTGATACTTGCTGTATAGGCTTGTTTTTGCTCAACCGTTAGTGGAATGGGCTTTGGCGGAAATGGATAAATAGTTTCAATCGTATCTAATATGTGGCTCATTGCTCTTGCTCTACGCAACTTCCAAGAATCCGAGCATTGTACACCGCACCTAACGAAGGATCAAAAGCGATTCATAAAATAGTGCCGTCGAAAAAAGAGGCCGCAAGGCCTCTTTTTTATTAACTCAAATTGTTATCAATTCAAATTCTCTTTAGCAACCTTGGCAGACGCACTTGTAGGATATTCATCCACAACTTGCTGATAATACTTATTTGCTTGCGCAGTATTATTATTGCGCTTGGCAATATCACCTAACTTAACCAGCGCATCAGCACGTTTATTGGAGTCACTGTAAGTGAGCACGGCGGCAAAACTTTGCGTCGCTTCTTTATCCTGCTTTTTCGCAAAATAGAGCTGCCCTAACCAATAATGGGCATTAGACGCAAAATTAGAATCTGGATAATCTTTTTGAAACTGTTGAAACGCTGCAATAGCACCACTGTAATCCCTTTTCTTCAGGATCAAATCAACCGCATTCTGATAGGCAGTTTGTTCATCAACATTGCTGCTAAACGTTCCTGCAATATCAGTGTCCGTTGTCGGCTGTGACGAACTTGTGGTTGTATTCTTCATTTCGCCACGTACGCGATCTAACTCGATAAAGAGTTCACGCTGACGCTGCAACATTTGCTGCATATCGTAGCTATTACGCTCTAACTGGCCACGTAATTCGCTGATTTCAAGTGCCATATCATCGAGCTGCTGCTGCATTTTGAGTTGAACGCTATTACGGTTTTCAAGCAGACGTTCAAGACGTTGTACATTAGATTCAGATGATGATTGTTGAGCACGAGATGTGCTTGCTGAAGAGCTATTGCTAAGATCGGATACTGGAGCTGGTGCAGCGAGTACTTGACCCGCTGCACTTGCCAGTAACGTAAGCGTTACAATTCGCTTTAAGTTACTGAACATGAGGCGATTCCTCGATTAGTATACGAGAACCGCGCGGCGGTTCTTCGCATACACTTCTTCAGATTGACCAAGAAGAAGTGGCTTCTCTTCGCCATAGCTAACGATCGAGATTTGGTCAGCTTGTACACCTAGCGCTTGTAGATATTTCGCTACAGCTTGTGCACGACGCTCACCTAGCGCGATGTTATATTCAGGCGTACCACGTTCATCAGCATGGCCTTCGATGGTAACTTTCATTGCTGAATTTTTGCTTAGGTAAGCTGCGTGTGCAGCAAGCATATCTTCGTAATCACCAGCAATTGTCGCGTTATCAAATGCGAAATAAATGGTTTGAGTTTCACGAAGAGCTTGTTCCTTTAGCTCTTGTTCAGAGAGTTGGCCATTCGCATCAATTGGAGAAACTACGGTTGTATCAACGCTGTTTGCTGAACCTGAAGTAGACTGGTTAGTTTGAGTACCAGAAGCGTTTGTCGCTTCATCGCTTGAACTACATGCAGTTACTGCAAGTACTGGTAGCGCAATCAGTAGCCCTTTAAGAACTTTATTAAGTTGCATTTTTTTTCCTTACTTTTTGATACTTACTTGCTATAAAAACGGAGACCACGCAGGAGCCCTAACGCGACCATTTGTTGCCGGTAATCTAGCTTTGAAACGCCCATCTATAGACACCATCGAAAGTACATTCGCTTTGTTATAAATAGAACTGTATATGACCATACCACCATTGGGTGCAATACTTGGAGACTCATCGAGCAAAGTCTTTGTTAGAATTTGCACTGAACCAGTTTCCAAATCTTGTTTCGCCAGATTAAAACCCGAATTACTTCGGTTTACCATGACAAGGAATCGACCATCAGGCGTTATTTGTCCACCTAAATTCTGGCTGCCTTGCCATGTCAGACGATTGGTAGAACCGTCTGATAAATTTACTTGATATATCTGTGGTTTACCACCCCGATCCGAAGTAAATATTAGCGATTTACCATCAGGATGCCAGAACGGTTCTGTATTATTTGATCTGCCACTCGTTATTTGTTTCAGCTTCTTGGTTGCCAAGTCCAGAGTATAAACCTGTAAGCTGCCCGTTTTAGACAACACCAAGGCGAGAGTTTTCCCATCTGGCGAGAACCTTGGTGCCCCATTATGACGTGGGTACGAGGTCATTTTCTCTCTTTCGCCAGTATAAATATTCATGATGAATATTTCCGCTTGGCCGTTTTGGAAGCTCACATACGCCAGTTGCTTACCATCAGGTGACCAAGTCGGTGACATCAAAGGCTGTTTTGAACGAAGTACTAAACGTTCATTGTAACCGTCATAGTCAGCAACCCTTAGCTGGTAAGGATATTGTTCATCGTCGTTGACCACCACGTAGGCAATACGAGTGAGAAACGCACCCTTATCACCCGTGAGTTCTTGATAGACCAAATCTGAAATTCGATGCGCATACTCACGCATTCGGTTTGCTGGTACGGTGGCAACTTTATTGAATAAAACATGATCTTTAGAAAGCACCAACTGTCCATCGTTACTTAATGCTTTGCTTTGGCCTTGTGTCAGTTGACCACGCACTACATCTACCAATTGGTAGTTGATGACATAGTTACCTTCTGCATTTTGCGTAATGCTACCAGTGAGCAAAGCATCAACACCAATACTGGTCCAAGCATCAAACTTCACATCGGTTTCATTGTAAGGCGTTTGTGGCATTTTGCTGGTCGCAATCGGGCTGAATTTACCACTACGTTGCAAGTCTGACGCGATCACCGCAGAGACATCCTGCGGTAATTTTGTTTTGCCTTCCCACTTAAACGGTACGATAGCAATCGGCCTTGCTGAATTAATGCCGTCGGTGATCACAAGCTCCAATGCGGCGTTGGCGAGCTGTACACTACTTGCGATGACAAGTAAGCATCCTAACATCAATCGCTTTAACACAAGCTTTTCCTTTTAATTTGGTTCTACAGTTAAATTAATGTTTTTCAATTGATTGACTACATCAAGATCATCTTTGGGCAGCGGAAACGTCCCCACCTGCGCCACAGCACGTTTTGTCGCCGCGCATAACCTTGAGTCACCATCAATAATGCTTAGATTACCGACTATTGCTCCAGTTCCCGTTGGAATGAGCCGTAGGTTCACTTTGCACTGTTTACTTTTAAAACTGTCTTCAATCAGCAAGTTTTGTTGAATGAGCTGCGTATAGATTGCTCCATACCGCTGAGCTTCACTCATTACAAATTGAGAACGAGCTGAGCTATTTTGCTCTGCTTCTGTTTCTAACCCAGAAAAAATGTTATTCAGCGCCGCTTCTTGTTCTTTGCGTTCACGCTCCAATCTCTCTAAACGTGCTTTCTCTTTTTTTGCATTTTCGGCCGCTTTCTTCGCCTCTTGTTCTTTGGCTATTCGCTCTTTCTCGGCTCGCTCTGCTGCTTCTCGCTCTTTACGAGCTTTCTCTTTAGCTTGTTCTGCCTCTTTTTCACGGGCAATGCGTTCTTTTTCCGCTTTTGCAATTTCAGCCTCTTTAGCGATTCGCTCCTGCTCTGCTTTTTTTACCGCTTCTTCTTTTATCTTACGTTCCGTTTCCGCTTTTACCGCTCGCTCTTTTTCTTTACGAGCTCGTTCTTCTGCCACTTTACGCTCTTGTTCTTTTTCGGCACGTTGCTTTTCAGCTTCTCTGGCCGCTTTCGCTTCCTGAGCTTGTTGTTCTTTTAGTTGGCGAATATTCTCTTCTTCCGCCTTGCGGTTTTTTTCCAACTGCTCACTTTCGCGGCGTAACTTATCTAGCCGATCCTGCTCTTTTTTGGCAGCAGCTTCACGCTGGTTACGAATTTGCTGGGCTTGTTTTTGTACCAGTTGTGGATCAATCACCACAGCTTGAACCATCTGCCCTGCAGGCTCGGGCTTAGTTAGGCTAAAATCCGCCCCCCATAACAAAGCAATGATCAACATTATATGCAAAACAGCCGAGATAATGATGGGCTTTTTGTAATCGCTTTTTTTGGATTTATGATCTTTCATGAACAGTACAAACTATCCTTTAATTTCGGTTAGCAGACCTACTTTTGAAATGCCCGCACGATTCAATTCATCCAGAACCAGTATCACTTCTGCATAGGGCGTTGCAGCATCACCGCCAACCGCAACCGGTGAATCCGGTTTCAACGACAATTCAGCTTTGACTCTAATGATGACATCTTGCAGCGAAAGGCCCCGCTCGACTTCCTCATTATTTACGCTCAACCCGAGACGACCTTCTTTATCTATTTCCACGATGATAAAACTACTATCACTGTCGCCTTTCAGATCAGACGCCGACTTTGCCGTAGTGGTTTTAGGAAGTTCGACATCAACGCCTTGAGTGACAAACGGCGATGTCACCATAAAAATAATCAGCAACACGAGCATAACGTCGATATAAGGGACAACGTTAATCTCAGCTGTCAACTTGCGCTTTTTACGCTGGTAACCCACCATCGTCTATTCCCTACCAGCCATCGCTTGGCGGTGAAGAATGCTATGAAATTCTTCAGAAAAGGTGGCGTAATTATGCTCTAATTTGCTGACTTTATTGCTCAACCTGTTGTAAGCCATCACCGCAGGAATAGCCGCAAATAAACCCATAGCGGTCGCAATCAGCGCCTCTGCAATACCAGGAGCCACCATTGCTAACGTCGCTTGCTTCACCGCACCTAACGCAATAAATGAGTGCATTATTCCCCATACCGTACCAAATAATCCAATGTATGGGCTGATAGAACCCACGGTCGCTAGAAATGGCAGACTGGTCTCTAACTCGTCCACTTCCCTTGCGACAGCAACTCGCATCGCACGTCCCGTCCCTTCCATAATGAAATCGGGTGAAGTGGCGTTAGTCTTGCGTAAACGTGCAAATTCGGTAAAGCCAGAATAAAAAATCTCTTCTGTACCCAAAAGTTCATCTTTACGCTTTTTGACATCTTGATAAATAACGGATAAGTCAGTACCAGACCAAAATTTGTCTTCGAAAGCATCAGCGTTCTTTTCTGCTTGGGAAAGGACTTTACTACGTTTGATGATCATCGCCCACGAAACGATAGACATCCCCAAAAGGATTAGCATCACCATCTTGACCAATAAGCTGGCTTGCAAAAACAGATTGAGAATTGAGATATCAGCAGTCACTATGGGTTAACTCCAAAATTATTGATTGAGGCATCGCTTTTGGCCTCATGTTCTGATTGTCGATGCATGCTACCTTAACTATTGCTTTACACAATACTTTACCTTCAGGATTGACGAGCTCTTGACAGAAGATCAGTGAGGCTTTTTTCAATGCCGAAATCACAGTATTTATCGTCAGCATATCGTCTAAACGTGCAGCTTGTAGAAAATCGATGTCAACGTGCCTGACCACAAAACCAATGTTCTGCTGCAAAAGCGTCTGCTGAGACACTCCAACTGCGCGTAACATTTCAGTTCGGGCTCGTTCAAAGAATTTAAGATAGTTTGAGTGATAGACGACACCACCAGCATCCGTATCTTCATAGTAAATCGTTACAGGCCAATGAAAGGCTGAGGCTGTATTTTGCACAAAGGTTCCAACACATATGCAGATTTAGGCGGATACTATAACGCAACTCATTGACGTTAGTACAAGCATTGAGTGGACTTTTACAAAACTTGAAACAAAAAATTAGTGCTGTCTCAAAGAGGCAGCACTAATGTGGGTCATTAATCAACCTTCGACAGGTTATTCATACACAGTAAATATCAAACTAGTCGAATAATCGTTAGGTAAATTAAGATCGATAATGAAATGTAGGGGCTAAACAATAATTGCCAAAACCATTTGCGTGGTCTAAAGCCAACACCAAAAACCATACTTGCACACAGCGCCCATATCATGAGTGGTGAAATAACCGCGTTAAAACCACCAATGCTCTGAGAATACAACTCGGGATCCCACATAATCATGGCGATATGATAAAAACCAAGCAAGAGCGATAAGACTCTGAGCAGAGTCTTATCAACCAGTTTATGGTACTCAGTGACTTGCATTGCAAGTTTACTCACTGTCTTTGTCCATCATTTCAGAATGCT
The DNA here is from genome assembly GCF_963888445.1 of Vibrio sp. B1-2. Taxonomy (NCBI): domain Bacteria; kingdom Pseudomonadati; phylum Pseudomonadota; class Gammaproteobacteria; order Vibrionales; family Vibrionaceae; genus Vibrio; species Vibrio sp. B1-2. Next base: position 330,627 of record NZ_CAWPJH010000040.1, on the reverse strand, counting down.
CTAACCAAAGAGCGTTGATGATGCCAAATGCACAAGCTAAAAGCACACCTAGAATCCATGCGAAATACCACATATCTATGCTCCTTAGTAAAGTGAGTTTTTGTTTTCTTCAATAAACTTGCTATCAAGACGACCAAACATCTTGTAGTAAGTCCAAGTGGTGTAACCAAGAATGATAGGTACCATTACAAAAGCGACCACTGTCATTAAGTTCAACGTCAATTCACTCGATGTTGAGTCCCACATGGTCAAGCTGTTACTTGGTACTAAGCTTGAAGGCATGATAAATGGGAACATCGCAAAACCAGCGGTGAAAATCACACCCGCATTGGCTAAGCTAGAAGCCAAGAATGCGAGACCACCTTTTTCAAAACGCGACGCCAACACAGCAAGTAGTGGCATGGCAACACCCAAAGCTGGTGCGATCCATAGTAATGGGTAAGCGTTGAAATTAGCCATCCACGCCCCCGCCTCACGTATCACTTCTTTATTGAGTGGGTTTGATGCAGCATGTGTATCAATTACGCTGGTAATCACGTAACCATCGATGTTTTGGATCCAAAACCCTGCAGCGACGAAAGTAACAGCAACCAACAAGCCCATTAGTTGAGCGACGCCACGAGCGCGTGCATGCAGCTCATCGGTGGTTTTCATCTGTAGCCAAGCGGCACCTTGTAAAATAATCATAAACAAGCTGACTAAGCCACAAAGCAGAGCAAATGGGTTCAACAGACCAAAAAATGAACCGTGATACGTTGGCATCATGAAATCACTGAGTTGGAATGGCACGCCTTGTAGTAAGTTGCCAAAGGCAACACCAAAGATGACTGGTGGTACAAAGCCACTAATTGAAATACAGATATCCCAAGTATTACGCCACTTTGGATCTTCAATTTTTGAACGGTAATCCAAACCAATCGGACGAAGCCATAATGCAGCCAATGTAACAATCATAGCCAAATAAAATCCGGAAAATGATGTCGCATAGACTAACGGCCAAGCCGCAAACAGTGCGCCGCCTGCCGTGATAAGCCAAACTTGGTTACCATCCCAGTGTGGGGCAATAGAGTTGATCATGACACGACGTTCACTGTCATTCTTACCAATGACTGGAACAAGAGCACCAACGCCCATGTCAAAACCATCCGTGATTGCAAAACCAACCAGCAGTACGCCGATCAGCACCCACCAAATTAGTCGCAAGATTTCGTAATCAAACATTATTCTATCTCCCTGCCTTATGCTTCGACTTGACGGCTAACTTTGTCTTCAACAGAGTTTGCGTTTTGCTCAAAGTGATAACGACCAGTTTTCAGGCTGCTAGGCCCTTTACGAGCAAATTTAACCATCAGGTAAACTTCAGCAATCAAGAACACTGTGTACAGTGCAAGAATCGCAAACAATGAGGTCCATAATTCGCCCAGAGTTAGCGCAGAAGCAGCAACATTGGTCGGCAATATTTCACCAACAGCCCATGGTTGACGGCCATATTCAGCAACAAACCAACCCGCTTCAATTGCAATCCACGGTAGAGGAATACTGAACAAGGCGGCTTTAAGTACCCATTGTTTTTGCTCAATTTTCTGACGGCAAGTTTGAATAAATGCTGCACCAAAGACAAATAGCATCACAAAACCGACACCAACCATCAGGCGGAATGACCAAAATAGTGGCCATACGGTTGGAATTGAATCATCGGCGGCGGCTTGAATTTGCTCTTCCGTTGCATCGCTCACTTTATCGGTATAACGTTTTAGCAATAAGCCGTAGCCCAAATCGCCTTTCACTTCTTCAAAAGCGGCAATGTTTGCTGGTGATTTTTCGCCTGCACGTAATTTTTCTAACAGTTCATAGGCATACATACCGTTACGAATTCGGTCAACGTGTTGATCGCGTAGATCGCGTAACCCTGTGACTTCAGTATCCAGTGAACGTGTAGCGATAATACCCATCACGTACGGAATTTTTACTGCATAATCGGTGTGCATGGCGTCTTGGTTAGGCAAACCAAACAGTGTAAATGCAGCCGGTGCAGGTTCCGTGTGCCACTCAGCTTCAATCGCAGCCAGCTTCACCTTTTGAACTTCACCCACTTCATATCCTGATTCATCACCAAGCACAATCACGGACAAAATAGCGGCCATACCGAATGATGCAGCGATAGCGAATGAGCGGCGTGCAAACGCAACGTCTCGGCCTTTCAGCAAGTAATATGAACTAATACCAAGAATGAACATCGCACCAGTGGTGTAACCAGAAGCGACTGTATGCACAAATTTTACTTGAGCGACAGGGTTGAAAACGACTTCAGCAAAGCTGACCATTTCCATACGCATAGTTTCAAAATTGAATTCTGCGCCGACTGGGTTTTGCATCCAACCATTCGCAATCAAGATCCAAAGTGCCGAGAAATTGGACCCCAGCGCAACCAACCAAGTCACGCCCAAGTGCTGGCGTTTTGATAGTCTATCCCAACCAAAGAAGAACAAACCGACAAAGGTTGATTCTAAAAAGAAGGCTACAAGTGCTTCAATCGCAAGAGGGGCGCCAAAAATGTCACCTACATAGTGGGAATAGTATGACCAGTTTGTACCGAACTGGAACTCCATAGTGAGGCCAGTGGCCACCCCAAGGGCAAAGTTAATACCAAAAAGCTTACCCCAGAACTTTGTCATGTCCTTATAGATTTGCTTATCAGTCATTACATACAAAGATTCCATGATGGCTAAAAGAAAAGCCATACCTAGAGTCAATGGAACGAACAGGAAGTGATACATCGCTGTCAGTGCAAACTGCAACCGCGATAGATCAACGACGTCAATCATGGTAACTCCTTTGTGCCGGCTGAATGACACTTTTGACATGCTGAACGGGTTAAAATTCCTCAAAATTCATCAGTGATATAACCTCATCAAATGTTGAAAAATATCAGAATTTTGTTGCAAGCATGTACCGTTATGGTTAGTTAATTGTTAAGCATCAGCTAATATAGCTGGGACTAATACTACTTCTAAATGCAGGTTGTTTCAAAAGATTTATGGGAGAAAAACGCCTTGATTTACATCAATTTTCACGCGGCAAATCTGAACAAAAAAAGAACAAAATGATCCACATCAAAGGAAGAATGAAATTGTTGTGAGTATTTAGTGAAAGGGATAGAAATTAATACAACGAATCACACAGAGAGTTAACAATACACCTCACATCATTAACTCTTTAGTGATAAGGAAATTATCATAAATAAGATGTAGTTCACACTTTGTGCTTACCACCTAAAAATGACGATGAGGTGTAAACTTATTTTTCAATTCCGAAGTGAAGATAGGCGCGATCGGTCGCCATTCGTCCTCTTGGTGTCCGTTGTAAATAACCTTGTTGGATAAGAAAGGGTTCTAACACATCTTCAATGGTATCTTTTTCTTCGCCGATTGCAGCAGCTAGGTTATCGAGACCAACAGGGCCACCGCCAAATTTGTCCATAATCGCTAGTAATAGCTTTCTATCCATATAGTCGAAACCTTGGCTATCAACATCCAACATGTTTAGCGCTTTATCTGCAGTCTCTATACATATGTGCCCGTTGCCTTTCACTTCAGCGTAATCTCGAACTCGGCGCAATAAACGGTTGGCAATCCGAGGCGTTCCCCTTGCTCTCCTAGCCACTTCAAGTGCACCATCCGCTTCCATCGACAATCCTAAACAGTCCGCGCTTCTTTGCACTATGTACTGTAGATCATCAATTTTGTAATACTCAAGGCGCTGTACAATACCAAAGCGATCACGCAAGGGTGAGGTTAACGAGCCAGCGCGAGTTGTTGCCCCAATCAGCGTAAAAGGGGGTAAATCGATTTTAATGGACCGAGCGGCTGGACCTTCGCCAATCATTATATCGAGCTGGTAATCTTCCATTGCGGGATAAAGAATTTCTTCAACCACCGGACTTAAGCGATGAATTTCGTCAATAAAAAGAACGTCGTTCTCTTCAAGGTTAGTCAGTAATGCCGCCAAATCTCCTGCTTTTTCCAATACCGGACCAGAAGTTGTGCGGATATTCACTTCCATCTCATTGGCAACGATATTGGCTAATGTTGTTTTCCCAAGCCCTGGAGGGCCAAAAATCAGGAGATGGTCGAGTGGTTCGCTGCGCATTTGTGCCGCTTTAATGAAGATTTCCATTTGATTGCGTACATGATCTTGGCCACGATAATCCGCTAATTTTTTGGGACGAATCGCGCGATCAATAATATCTTCATCTTTAAAAATAGGGCTATCAGGAGCAATTAAGCGATCAGCTTCAATCATACCATTGCTCTCAAGGCTTCTTTAATCAGCGCTTCGCTGGTCATGTCAGCCTTCATTACTTGTGCCACTACTTTAGAAGCTTGTTGAGGCTTATAACCCAAAGAAAGTAACGCACTGATCGCTTCTTCTTCCGCATTGCTCGTGAGCGCTTCCAAGGAATTGTTATCGACTGGCGCAGCGTCAGTAGCGGGAGTGAAGAGGTCACCGGCTCCCCAACCTTTCAGCCTATCTTTCATCTCAACAACCAAACGTTCAGCGGTTTTTTTACCCACACCAGGAAGCTTAACTAATGTGGAGATATCTTCACGCTCAACGCATGAAACAAATTGACCGGCCGTCATTCCGGACAAAATACCCAAGCCTAATTTTGGCCCTACGCCATTCGCTTTAATCACTTCACGAAATAAAGCTCGCTCTTTTACCGTGTTGAAACCATATAAAAGCTGCGCATCTTCTCGGACCACAAAATGGGTATAAATGACCGCTTCTTCGCCCAATTTAGGGAGTTCATAGAAGCAACTCATTGGCATTTGGACTTCATAACCAATGCCAGCGACTTCAATCAATAGCTCTGGAGGTTGCTTTTCAATCAGAATGCCGCGAAGACGTCCAATCACAGGAAATTCCTTAGAGAAATGAGGTTATTTGACTCGGATGATAATAAATAACTGGATGTATAGCCAGTAGAAAAATACCACCCCGCTCGAGATCGGTTTTTCAGCGATATCGGCCTTTTTTAGCACTGCTTGCCCGCCCAGCTAACGCAATCAAGGTTTTATTGGTATTCGCATGACAAATTGCCACACCCAGAGCATCAGCGGCATCCGCTTGTGGCTTAGCCGATAATTTGAGCATTTGCTGGACCATATGTTGCACCTGCGCTTTATCAGCACTACCCGTACCAACTACAGATTGTTTAACCAGTCGAGCGGCATATTCATAGACTGGAAGATCCGCATTCACCGCCGCCACAATAGCACTGCCCCTTGCTTGCCCGAGTTTGAGTGCTGAGTCCGCATTCTTTGCCATAAATACTTGCTCGATGGCAAAAACATCAGGCTGAAACTGTGTGATGATTTCCGTCACGCCAGCGTAAATTTGCTTGAGCCGCCCAGGTAACTCTTTTTCGGATGTACGAATACATCCACTACCAAGATAGTACAAATATCGTCCATGCTGCCTGATCACACCATAACCTGTGATTCGCGAGCCGGGATCTATACCTAAAATAATTGACATGAAAACCTTAATCGTGGACGAAAAACAAAATGGGCTTAACCAATAAAGTTCAAGCCCATCATCGACAAGTTAACTGCCTGATTATTTACGACGCCAAGTAGTCCCACTTGGGCCATCTTCTAAAATGATGCCGAGTTCGTTCAACTTATCGCGTGCCACGTCAGCATTAGCCCAATCTTTTGCTGCACGTGAGTCATTACGCAGTTTGATCAAAGCTTCAATCTCAGCCACTTGTTCGTCGCCATTAGTGTCCCCTTTAAGAAACGCTTCTGGATCTTGATGCAAAATGCCAATCACATCGGCAAGCTCACGCATAAGTGCGCCAAGAGCGCTGGCTTGCTGAAGATTTTCTGTCTTCAACTTGTTGATATCACGTGCCATATCAAACAATACGGAATAAGCCTCTGGCGTATTAAAGTCATCATTCATCGCTATCGTAAAGCGACTGACATACTCTTCACCGCCCGCAACTGCTACGGTTAAATCCAACCCTCTCAACGCTGTGTATAGACGCTCTAGCGAGGCTCGCGCTTGTTTTAGGTTATCTTCGCTGTAATTTAATTGGCTACGATAATGGCCCGACATCAAGAAATAGCGCACCGTTTCCGCATCATAGTGAGCAAGTACATCGCGGATTGTGAAAAAATTCCCTAATGATTTAGACATTTTTTCTCTATCCACCATCACCATGCCACTGTGCATCCATGTGTTCACATAGGGAGTGTCATGTGCGCAGCATGATTGAGCAATTTCATTTTCATGGTGAGGAAACTGCAAATCAGAGCCTCCACCATGAATATCAAAGTGGTTACCCAAAATCGCTGAATTCATCGCCGAACATTCGATGTGCCAGCCTGGGCGTCCTTCTCCCCATGGGGATTCCCAAGTGGGCTCGCCCGGCTTCGACATTTTCCACAACACAAAATCAAGTGGGCTACGCTTAGCAAGATCAACATCAACACGAGCGCCCGCTTGAAGCTGATCGAGATCTTGTTTGGATAACTTGCCGTATTCGTCAAATTTGCTGACTTCAAACATCACATCACCATTAGAAGCAACGTAAGCAAAACCGCGTTCAATCAGTCGTTGCACCAAGCCTATGATTTCTTGGATATAAGCGGTTGCACGAGGCTCGACATCTGGACGTTTCATATTCAATGCATCGAAATCTGCATGCATGTCTGCGATTAAGCGCTCGGTTAGCGAATCGCAAGATTCACCATTTTCGGCAGCACGTTTAATGATTTTGTCATCAATATCAGTGATGTTACGCACAAATGTAAGGTCATAGCCTAAGTAGCGCAAGTAGCGAGAAATCACATCAAAAGAAACGAAGGTGCGACCATGGCCAATATGACAGAGATCATAAATGGTGACTCCACAGACATACATACCCACTTTGTTGGCATGAATTGGTTTGAATTCTTCTTTTTGTCTAGTGATTGAGTTATATATTTTCAGCATGATCTCTATCTAATAACTGTTTGAACTAAAATGGCTTCACAGTATAACAACTCTAGCCTAGCTTGGTCATCCTTATTCTCTCGCAATAATACGGCCCCTAAAGACATTTGTTGATTTGAATGTGTCCAAAGTTCAGTTAAAATCCGGGCCTCAACGAAAAATAGATAAAGGTAACTATCATGATCATCCTTCACACGAATTTTGGTGATATTAAAATTCAACTTAATGAAGAAAAAGCACCAGAAACAAGCGCAAACTTTCTACAGTACTGCCGTGACGGTTTTTACGATAACACTCTGTTCCACCGCGTTATCGATGGATTCATGATTCAAGGCGGCGGCATGACCTCTGGCCTAAAAGAAAAAACAACTCGCGCAACGATTAAAAACGAAGCCAACAACGGCCTAAGCAATAAGATCGGTACTCTTGCCATGGCGCGCACTATGGATCCACACTCTGCAAGTTCTCAGTTTTTCATCAACGTGAACAACAACACATTCCTAGATTTTCGTTCAGAAAGCCGAGATGGCTGGGGCTACTGCGTGTTCGCTGAAGTGATCGAAGGTATGGATATTGTGAACAAAATAAAAGCCGTGAGCACAGGCTCTATGGGCATGCATCAAGATGTTCCACTAGAAGAAGTGTTCATTTCTGGCACAACCATCGAAGAGTAACGGTAAAAGGAGCGCTATGCGCTCCTTATTTTTATTATGCATACACTATTTATTTCTGATTTACACCTAAGCCCTTCTCGACCAGATATCACCGAGTGTTTTATCCGTTTCATGCGCGAAGAAGCCATTCATGCCGATGCACTGTACGTGCTTGGCGATCTTTTCGAATTTTGGATAGGTGACGATGATAATTCACCTTTCGCCAACCAAATAAAATCGGAATTTAAACAACTGACTCGCGAAGGGGTTGCTTGCTATTTTACTCAAGGAAACCGCGACTTCTTGCTTGGCAAACGATTTGCGAAAGAAACCGGAATCACTCTTCTCCAAGAAGAACAAGTAATTGACCTTTACGGAAAAAAAGCCGTGGTGTTGCATGGCGACACACTCTGTATTGACGATATAAAGTATCAAGCCTATCGAAAGAAGGTTCACCAGCCTTGGCTACAATGGGTATTTAATCGGCTGCCATTTTTTGTAAAGGTTCGTATTGTGGGTAAAGTACAGTCGGGCATCCATAATGATAAGCAAATGAAATCTATGGATATTATGGATGTTACACAAAGTGAAGTGGATAGAGTTCTGACCCAGTATGGGGTCGATTTAATGATTCATGGCCATACTCATCGACCAGAGATTCATCACAGAAATCAACTTCATGGCACCGCAACGCGAATTGTTTTGGGTGACTGGTACACCCAAGGTTCAGTCTTAGTCTATGCTAATGATGGTTACGAACTGCAAACTCGACCTTTTAGTTCTAAAAACTGACGACAAGTCGCACTCTGGTACTAATTGGTTTAAGTGGTCGAATCAAAAGTTAAGCTATAATAAGTATAATCAATAATATCAATAATTAGATAAGAGTCTTGCCTTGAAATACTCCTATATCGCCAGACAACCCATACTCGATCGTGACCGAAAAACTATCGGCTACGAGCTGCTATTTCGAGACGGTCCTAAGAACACCTTTCCAGATATAGACCCGGACTTAGCAACGAGCCGGTTACTCTCTGATCATTTTTTATCCACTCATTACAATACGCTGGGTAAGCATTTAGGGTTTGTCAATTTTCCTTATCAAAGCCTGATTAACCTCGTGCCTACGCTTTTTCCTGCGCAAAACTTGGTCGTTGAGGTATTGGAAGATTGCGAACCAACTTTAGAGTTATTAGAAGCAATTAAAAAGATGGCGAAGCTTGGTTACCGAATTGCGCTTGATGACTTTGTACCCAGTTCAGGCTGGCTCGTCTTCTTCCCCTATGTGTCAATTATCAAATTTGACATCCGTATCGTTCCCCTTGAAAAAGCCACTCGCTTTATTCAAAAACTTGGTGCGACGAAAATTGAGTTCCTTGCTGAGAAAGTAGAAACCTATGAAGAGTTTAAGCAAGCTAAAAAGGCGGGCTTTACCTATTTTCAAGGCTACTTTTTTAGCAAACCAGAGATGTTACAGCGCAAAGCGTTAGAGCCTGCATTTCTTACTGTGGTGCAACTGTTCAAAGAAATAGCCAAATCTAACCTCGATTACAAAGCCATTGAGGAGCTTGTCGCCACCGACCTGACCTTATCTTATAAACTGTTAACCTTTGTTAACTCATCCGCAACAGTCAGTTCAAAAATCCATTCATTTAAACAAGCGCTGATTTATCTCGGTGAACAACGATTGAGAAAGTTTATCTCCTTGGTTGCTATTGCTTCGACGCAAGAATCTAAACCGGACTATTTGTATGGTTTATCCATTCAAAGGGCAAGATATTGCGAGCTGATCGGTGTGAAAGCAAAAATGAACGTCGAACCCGGTTCGGCCTTCCTGACAGGAATGTTTTCGCTACTCGATAGCCTACTTGATCAACCTTTAGAAAGTATCATGGAAGAGATGCCTATCGACGAATACGTTAAACTTGCATTAATAGAAGGGAAAGGAGAATTAGGTCTGGTACTCGAGTTAACTCGAGCTTATGAACAGGCTGACTGGCAAAAGGTTGAGAAAATTGCTCATGCGTTAAATATCGAAGAGCCCGTAGTGAAAGAGTGTTACAACGAAGCTGTGAAATGGACAGCCGATTTACTGGGTGTCCACTCCTGAGTAGACATCGAGTTTAGATCTCCTTAAACTTCCCCGTCTTATCTGCATGGGCAATTTGAGAGGATTTATGAACCAATGCTATTGTGGTAGTCATTTAGATTACCAACACTGTTGTGAACCAATCCACAGAGATTCAGCTTTAGCCATCTATCCAGAACAACTGATGAGAGCCCGCTATAGTGCCCATGTTCTAGGCTTGGTTGATTTTGTCATCAATACCTATCATCCGAGTTGCAATGCACCACAGCAACGCGACGCGATTGAAGAATCAATCAACAGTCAATGGTGTGGGCTAGACGTCATCTCCGCAAGTATCCGCAACAACGAAAATGAAGGCTTCGTTCATTTCAAAGCCTATTACACACAGAATCAACAGCAATTTTGTCTGCAAGAACGTTCACGATTTATACGAGAAAATGGTATCTGGTTCTACATTGACGGTGAATTTCCACAGGAGAACACACCAACGAAGCTAGGACGAAATGACCCATGTCATTGCGGTAGCGGCAAGAAATTTAAGAAGTGTTGTGGGTAAGAGATTCAAAGTCACACACAGCTATGTGACTTTGGATTCTGGAATTATGGTGTAGTACGGAATAACCTATTCAGTATAAAGACCTTGCACAACCCAATCCAAAAACTCTCGTCTTTCTTCTTTTGAAGCTTTACTAAACCAAATTTTTAGCTGTAAGGCCGCTTCCGATTCAGTGTATTTTGTCGATTGAGCTGAAGTGCCCAACGATTTTAATTCGTCGGTCAAATGATGAAACTTTCCAGATTCAAAAATGACACCCTCTTTGCGGTTTTGTTTAATTGTCAAAGAACGAATATCTGAATAAGGCATCAGCGAACCATTTTCTGGCTCAAGACGATATTGTTTACTATCTGTGACTTCGACTCCGTTTTTCTTCAAAACAAAAATCGGCTCACTCTTAAACTGCTTTTCCTGAATAACTTCGTATCGACCCGAAACCAGCTCCACAGATAGCTTATCTCCAGCTTTAATCTCTGTTCGAATAACATAAGGGAGAGACGAGAAATACTCTGGCTTAGCCACTTTCTTTAAGCGACCAGCAAAGGTGAGAACCAGTTGGTTTTCACCATCAATAAATATTGGTTTTTCTTCATCCGTGAATAGCGCTTCATTCAGCACTTCCAAAGTAATGCCTCTTTGCAAATCAAGCGATTGAGATAATGAAGAAAAACTCACTAACATCAATAAACTTACAATAACGTTCTTTACCATTTTCACTTTTACAACTCCTATATGAAAAAAGCCAACGCTAAGCGTCGGCTTTTGTTCATCAAATTACTCGGATTAGAACGTGTAGTAAACACCTAGAGTAATATCTTGGTATTTGTTACCAGCAAAATCTTTCTTAGCTTTCGCTGTTTCATATTCAACAAAAACTAGCACGTTACTAGATACGGCATAGTCTACGCCAACAACCAAGTCTGTAACTTGAGCATCCAGCTTAGTTTTGTTGTTTACATCACTGAAGCTTACTAGCTTATCGAAATCACCGTATGCGTAAGTTGTATATAGGCGAAGATCATCAACTTTGTAAGACGCCGCCAAGTTCCATACATCGCCTTCTAAAGCAGCAAGTACTTTTTTATCTTTATCAGCTAGAGATACACTTTGTGTATCTACCGCACCAAGCGTACTTAAACCTTCAGTACTTAGATAAGTTGCCGCGAAGAAGAAACCAGCAACATCAACAGAAGCAGATACACCGAATGAACTTGCATCGTAGTCTTTTGCCACTTCGCTACTGTTGAATGAAGCACCAACAGAGAACATCTCCATCGCATAGTTAGCTGATAGGCCGTAAGAGTTATCTAGTTTGTCAGTGTTATTAGTATATACATCCGCAACTAAGGTTAGGCCACCAACAGGAGTCACTTTCAGTGCAAGACCTTCTGTTTTGCTTTCGTAAGGACGATCTAGACCGATGTAGTTGCCTTCGTTAGCAATATCGGTTTTTTGAATTGCATCAAAAGATTCTGCGAAATCACCAGTTTCACCAACAGCCACACCCCAGATATCGCCTTTCACACCGACATATAGGTCGTCGACTACTACCCCAGCAGAACCGTCACCTTCAAATTCGAAAGAACCAAAAGTGGTTAGGCCATTAGAAAGCTTATGAGAAGCATCTAGTTGGATTTTTGCCCAAGTAGAGAAATCAGCAGATTCTTTTGTTTTAACATCAGAAGCTGTTTTTTCTTTCTGAATTAGGTAAGCATCAATTTCGCCTTTAAGGCCAACTGAAGTGCTATCGTTAGAGTAAATTTCTGCTGCGTTAACTGAGCTTGCTGCCGCAAGCACTGCTAGTGCTAATAGAGTCTTTTTCATAATTAATCCACTGCCTTTTCTTATGTATGGGAATTCCTTATCCGGTTCCCTTTGTTTTTGCTGGCAACTTCCAAATTTAAACTCGGTTCGTTGCCGCCATTAAATCTCAAGGATTAGATTGCAAAAGATTATCCTGCATGTCAAATATCCTAAAAAATAAACAAAAATAAAGATAAAAATAATTAAAAACATATAGTTACATGATATTTTCATAAAATTACGGGCGACTTCCAAGCAAAAACATCACACAATCTAAAAACTAACAATCATGAAACATCAGAATTAAACACCAATAAAATTTAGCTTGGCAAGATTAAATATATGTTTATGTCATCATTTAACCCAATAGATAGTTTTATATTTTTCACAATGAGAATTAAACATAAGTTCCTGAAGGTTCAGTTTTTTTTTGTGAACAAGATCTAGATTTGATCTAAAAGCATACGATTTCGTGAACTGCGTATCCTTTAGTGAACTGTGCTAGACTCGGCACTCTGCTATTTAGGTCTGTGTATGCTTACAACAAAAATCCAAAAATCCATTCGGGATAGTTATCAAAACCTGCAATTTCAGCTCGAAAACTTCATTCCTCGTCGAGGACAAAATTATCTTGTTGCTGAGATTGCAAAAACATTGTGTGGTTCATATCACAAGTCCAACCGAATCTTGATTGCTGAAGCGGGTACAGGAATAGGGAAATCACTCTCCTATTTAATGGCAGCGGTTCCTGTTGCAGTGTTGAATAATAGAAAGGTTGTTGTTTCGACAGCCACAGTGGCACTTCAAGAACAGCTGATCAGCAAAGATTTGCCTTTATTTAGACGCATCACTGATCGTCAATTCTCTTTTATCCTTGCCAAAGGACGTCAACGATACTGTTGCACCGAAAAACTCGCGGCTGCGTGTGGGGTAGATGGATCACAAATTGCTCTGTTCGAATCAAAGCCACAAAAAAAAGACGTTGAATTATTCACCACCATGTATGAAAAACTGGCTCAAGGAAAATGGAACGGTGATCGCGACTCGTGGCCAAAAGCGATTAAAGATGAGTTATGGCAACTGATTGTTAGTGATAAGCATAGTTGTAATGGTAGCTTTGCTGGCCACAGAGATTGTCCTTTTCAAAAGGCGCGTTCGGAACTGGATAAAGCCGATGTCATTATTGCCAACCACAGCTTGGTCATGGCGGATGCTGACCTTGGCGGTGGTGTCATTCTGCCTGAGCCCGAAAACACCATTTACATTTTTGATGAAGCACACCACTTACCTCATGTAGCACGTGATCACGCTTCAGCGTCAGCAAGCTTGAAAGGCGCAGCTAGTTGGTTAGAAAAACTCAATCAATCCGTAACCAAGTTTTCAAGCTTAGCCGAAGAAAAACGAGTGGCACGTTTTCGTAACGAACTGCAAGAGACACTGCAACAACTTATCCCAAGCTTGAGCCAACTGACAAAGCAGTTTGTACCCGAACAATTTGAAGAAAAGCGATACCGTTTTGAGCATGGAGAACTGCCACAATGGCTTGAAGAAGAGTCTAAAACCTTGAAGCGGCTCTCTCAAAAAGCCAATCAATCTGTCGCTAAAATTGCGGACTTGATTGCTGAACGAGTTAAAGAAGGCGAACTCGCCGCTCGGTTGGCAGAACCAGCACTGACTGAATTAGGCTTTTATATTCAGCGTTTAGAGAACCTTGCCCAAGTATGGCTGCTGATGGCGGAGCCCAAGCGAGAGAAAGGAGCCCCTTTGGCACGTTGGCTTGAAATTCACCCTGAACGTGAAGGTGATTTCATTGTTAACGTTTCACCGCTAGAAATTGGTTGGCAACTTGATCAACAGATCTGGAGCCGCTGCATAGGCGCAATCTTAGTCTCTGCGACGATGCGAGCTCTTAACTCGTTCAGCTACTTTTGCTCGCAAGCAGGGATCAGTGAAAAGGCAGAAGATGGCACACGTTTCCTAGCACTCGCTTCACCGTTTGATTATCAAAATCAGGCCGAGTTACTCATTCCAGCAATGCGTTTTGAACCGCAAGCGAAAGAGTATACTGATTATCTGGTAGAGCGTCTCGCTGAGTTTATTCAGCCAAACAAAGCTAATTTAGTGCTGTTTGCTTCTTACTGGCAAATGCGCGAAGTGGCTGAAAAAATATCAGCAGATTTTGTTAAACGAGGCTGGGCGCTGCAAGTCCAAGGTGAAATATCACGCACAGAAATTCTAAATAAACATAAAATGCTAGTGCAGTGTGGTAAAACGAGCGTAATGTTTGGCACCAGTAGCTTTTCGGAAGGGCTAGACTTACCAGGAGAACTTTTGGAGAATCTGGTGATCACAAAAATTCCGTTTGCCGTACCAACCTCTCCAGTTGAGCAAGCTCACGCCGAATACATAGAGAAACGAGGTGGAAACTCTTTTATTCAGATAACCGTTCCTGAAGCCAGCAAAAAGCTGATCCAAGCCGTCGGGAGATTGCTGCGCAAAGAGCGTGATTCTGGTAGAGTCGTGATTCTCGATCGCCGAATCGTTTCAAAACGCTACGGAAAATCATTATTGGACTCGCTTCCTCCATTTAAAAGAACAATAGAATATTAGCTAGGGCTTAACACTACGCCCTTTCATCTCATTACTCAGGGCCGATTTTATTCATGGAATTTGTTGAGCCAACCACTTTGATTGTGTTGGCGCTTGTTGCTTTTATTGCTGGCTTTATCGATGCAGTCGCTGGCGGCGGTGGCATGCTTACTGTACCCGCGTTATTATCAATCGGTCTTCCGCCGCACATCGCACTAGGAACGAATAAGCTAGCGGCAACATTTGCCTCATCAACCGCCGCATTAACCTACTATCAGAAGAAGTTGTTTCAACCAAGCTGCTGGATCAGAGCTTTCATTGCCACCTTGATTGGCGCAACCATAGGTACTTTTGCTGTCGATGCGATCAGCACCGATTGGCTACAAAAAGTGCTGCCGCTCATTATTCTAGCGGCCGCTATCTATACGATATGGCATAAAACACCACATGCACACCAGGATGTCAGCCCGCCTCCCTGCCCTGTACTTCACAAAAAGCAGTATGCGCAAGGCTTGATACTTGGATTTTATGACGGGCTGGCAGGGCCAGGGACTGGCGCATTTTGGACAGTCAGTTCGATGGCGTTATACCGACTCAACATTTTATTGGCCTCTGGCCTTGCTAAAGCGATGAATTTTACCAGTAATGTAACGTCATTGGTTACCTTTGCCATTTTGGGGCATATTGACTGGGTGCTGGGACTGACTATGGGAGTTTGTTTGATGGCTGGAGCTTTTGTTGGCGCACATTCAGCGATTCGTTTCGGCGCTAAATTTATTCGTCCGGTGTTTGTGAGTGTGGTCAGTGTGCTTGCAATCAAGCTGACTTATGATGCGTGGTTTGCAGGCTTATGAACCATTTTTCTCAATTGAAGTCCTTAATTGAAGAGTTAAAACAACAAGCCGCCAGTGTTGACCGAACTCGTGGTGAACACCATCAGGCTCTGTTTGATGAGCGCCTGTTCCACTGTAAAGCGCACTTATTAATCCCTTGTGTTACGGAAGCAAAAGCGACCTTTGACTCCATCGTGCGCGAACAAGAGAGCCAACGGCTAACCAGTCAACGAGCTCAATATCTAACCGATCGACTGCTTGCACAAATTGCGGCAATCCAACGCGAAATATCGACAGTATCGATCAGAAAAAGTGAGCCCAAGCATCGCAGCTATTATCGCAAACCGATCAATGCGTTATATCAAGAGCTGGCCCAGCACCAAGAATGGGAGCGGAGGCTGATGGATATGGTGAGAGAAAAAGAACTCGGACTCAAGCAAACTTCTGCTGTTAGTCAGCAGCAAGCACAAAAAGCGTTATTAACGGTAGAGCAACGGCTCAAGCGTTGCCAAGAAGCTAAGGCTAAGATCGAAAAACAAATTACGTTCAGGGAGAAAAACCAATAACATGAATGATCCTACTGTACCGCTAGACGGCGCGTCTGAAGAGATAAAGCTCGCTGTCGATCTCATCTACTTATTAGAAACCAATCAGATTGAACCACACACCGCACTTGAAGCGCTGAAAATCGTACAGCAGGATTTATTGCGTAAACTGGATGATACTGCGAGAGAGTAAGAAGCAAACATCTACTTCTTACTCTTTCCAGCCGTTAGACTTTAAATTGTCCAACCAACTGTTGCTGCTTAGCCGAGAGTTGGCTTATCTGAGCACCAACCGATTCTGATTCACCGACCAGTGTCAATATCTGCGCGCTAAGATCACGAATATTGGATAGGCTGAGGTTGACTTCACCAGAGACGGCTTGCTGTTCTTGGGCCGCTTTTACAATCTGGCTATTCATATCGTTAATTGCTGAGATGGATTCAAACACTATTTCTAATTCAGCAACGGCCTTTTGGACTTGCATCGCAGTTCCATTTGCTAACGCGTTTCCTTGCTGGATCACCTCAACTACGCCCTCAGTACCTTGTTGGACTTTTTCTATCACTTTGCGTATTTCACCCACAGAATTCTGAGTCCGCTGGGCCAAATTACGTACCTCATCGGCGACAACAGCAAACCCTCGCCCTTGATCTCCGGCCCGAGCCGCTTCTATAGCCGCATTTAATGCGAGCAAATTGGTTTGCTGTGAAATTCCCTCAATGACCGTTAAAATTTCGGTAATATTGATATTGTTTTGAGCCAACTCTTCAACAACCGGCACCGCATCACTCATTCGCACCACCAGCTTATGCATCTCAGCTTCAGAGGCACGGATGACATCCTGCCCAGTCAGTGCGGAGTGATTAGCTTGCGAAGCGGCTTGCACCGCAGCCTCGGCATTTTGCACAACGAGACTTGCTGTTTGTGTCATTTCTTCAGAGGCAGTCGCCACCATATCCATCTCTTTAAATTGAGACTCACTACGGCTACGCGTTTGTACGGCAGACTGCCGTGCCTGTTCAGTCGTTTGAGCTACTTGGTTCGCACTTTCTACGATCTGCTGAATGATAGCCTGTAATTTGTCTAAAAACTGGTTAAAGCCGCGTGCCAAATCACCGATTTCATCATGACTACTGATGACAAGCCGCTGAGTTAAATCCCCTTCGCCAGAAGCAATATCTTGTAACCGCTCCACGACCGCTCGAATAGGTTTCACAATTTGGGTTGCAGCTAGCGCAATGATTGCGAGCCCTAAAAAGACTAGCAATGCGCCGACTAATAGCTCCGCTCTAACGCCATTCTCTACCTGTTGAGTAATGATCTGATCCAGTTGATTGGCATCAGCTAGCACACTCGATGTCGGCATTTCAAAAACCACGCCCCAAGTCTGGTTCGCCACCTGAATGGGAGCAAAGACAGACAACCACTGCCGATCTGAATTCCATTGAGAATGGACTTTACCCTCGGCTAGAAGATTGGCAATCTCTTTTGTAGTCAAAACTGAATCAGCCAGTGGCGCGCCTAAGGTTAATTCACGCTCATCAGTCGCAATAAGCGTGTTATTTAAGCTGACAATAAAGACCTTACCATTACCGCCAAATAGACTTTGATCTGAACTCAGTGCAATCGCTACCAGTGGGCTAAGTTTTAAATCGATGCCAAAAAAGCCAATCGCAACGCCATCAATCAAAATGGGCACAGAGAGAGAAGAAGTAAGAAACGTTTCATTATCTTGAATCACGATTTTAGGCGATGAGATACATGCACTAGCGGTTGTTAACGGGCAGGCGAAACGCTCACTGTTTCCTTCATCCTTCAATGCCACTTCGCTTAATACATTTGCCACCACATTTTCACCATTGGAGGACGTTATCCAGTATGCAGCGAATCGACCTATTTCATTTGAGCCTACATAGTCAGCATTCTGGTAGTTGTCATCCTCGCTATCGAGCAAATTTGGCTTAAAGACGAGATAAGCCCCCTGAACATTGGGATAATTGACTACCGTCTTGCGAACCATTTCATCTAAAGATGTCCTTAACGCTTCGCTTTCACCAAAATTTTCTTCGGTATTTGATTTGAAAAACAAGGCCGTATCAGCAAGCATTTGAGCCCGATACATGGCTTCACTGAGATATTCAGATACTTCGGTGGCATTGAGCCGCGCCCGAGTTTCTAATAACTGCTGCGATTTATTGATCACAGAATCTGAACTTTGTTGTTTTATTGCTTGTTGGTTATTCACTGCGTTATAAACAGAAAAACCAATGAGAGACAATGACGTAATTAACAGGCAAAGGCCGGCTAGAAGGGTTATTTTCCATTGAACCGAAAGTGTTCGCATACTACATCCTTATGCTGCGCTAATAGGGTTTTCAGACGAAATGGTGACGACTTTAATTAGAGCATATTGACTTGAGAGATCAATCGTAAGTTTACATAAATGTTAATAAAAATATCCTTTCTGACTATTCAAAAAGTTTACGTATTACAATTGATTCGCTTTTCGTCTTGTCCTTGCGCCTTGAAATGGTAACATCTTGCGCACAACTCATCTTAAGGATCCCTTATGAAAGTCATCAGTTTTAATTTCAATGTGAAATGAAATCGCAATAAAAACAAAAACTTAAAAGCAATAAAATTCATCAATGGCGATAAGGTGGCGACAAATTTATTTTTGCTTACTCTCTTTTATACTTCTCTACCATTCAACGGAATCGCGCTTTTCGTCTTGCTTTTTTACTTTCGCCCTGCCCTATTTTTAGTTCTTCCGTCATGAACAAAATTGAAAAAATGTTTTCCCGTGCAAAATGGGCTTGAGCCATTGCGGCGCTTGGCTTTGTCTACACAAAAAGAGATCTTCGATTTACTAAACAGATCATCAAAAACCCTCACGGAAAATAAAACAAACCTTTACTTTCAATTACTTAAAAATTAATACGCGATCTTTTTAGATCATTGTTTTTCAATTTACTGCAAATAATTTCAATTGTTGAAATTTTTAAATGCCCTTTTTACCCTTATTTTCTGCCCCTTTACAACTCCGCAAGCCCCTTTCTATATAAGGCTTGGCGGTATGGTTTGCCCTTTTCGCTACGGCCTGATTTTTCGCAACTCAAAAACTGTAAAAAAAGTGATCGAAAAAGCGCGCAGGCGGGTGTAGAGGAGCGCGGATTCCGTCCGCGAGAGACTCCTTTACGTGGCGCTGTGCTGCCTGTTTCGGCTGTGGGTGCGTGATGCGCGATTTAGGTTGATGCGGACATAAAGAAACGCAGCCGATTGGCTGCGTGTGTTGTGGTGGGTTTGGTGGCTAGTGCGTTATTCTATGGGCCAACTTCCGGCAGAACTTCCCGATGATACCGATGCTTTTGCGTTCGCTGTTATCTCATCAACAATGGCATTCGCCAAAGCTGTTGCTAGTTCGTCTGACTTTGCGTGATTGCCCGTGGTCGTAAAGCCCTGCCCTTGCAATTCAGTGATGATTCTTTGCTTTAATGAGCTTTTGCTTAGTGCCATTATTTACCTGCCTTAACTGTTGCCGATAAGTCTGAATGCGGCTTGCCTGTGAATGCGCAGATACAATCACCTTGCACTACGCCTTTGCCGCCGTTCATTGTGATTAAGTCAGCGGTAAAGCGCATGTTCTTTGCCGATGCTTCCCAGTCTTTCTCTATCACTTCTAGTCTGTTGCCCATTACTTTTAGTTTGTCGTCTTGCGCTATGACAATGTTTCTTAGCTTACCGATCACTTCAATCAATTCGCCTGCGGTAGCTATATGCATGTTGCCTAGGCTTCCTAGCTCGATGTTATCACCTGCTAATAACTCAATAGCTCCCAGTGCTTCGATTAGCTTTTTGCCTATGATGTTCTCTTTGCTGTGTTCGTCTACGCTTATGCTGTGTTGACCAAACTCGGCTTGGTATCTATCTGCCTTATCATGCTTTGCAAATGCTTCTTGGGTTTGGCTTTGGTCGGTTTTCTCGGTGGTGTTGCCTGCGGCATCAACACGGCGGCTTACTTCTTCGCGTTGCTGTTGAAGTTGTTCACCTGGTGCTATTGTTGGCAGCGCATATTCACGACCGTACATGCCGCGAATAATTGGCCTGTCGTTACGGCCATACGCGAATGCGATTTCTACTAGCGTTCCTTCCAGTGGGTACGCTAACAAGCCTGACTCATGGCCGCTCATGTTAACCGGCAGCGGAACCGACCGATAAACAGGCACTTTGACATCTGGCATCATGTTTTCATCTAACACTTGAACGTCGATTGCGTAACGTGGCCGGAATGGGTCAGCGGTTTGCCCTGCTTTTGCGGTGTCTCTTACTGCTTCTACTCTGCCAAACTTGGGCAAATGATAGCCTGCGGCCAGCTCTGGAAAGCTGTCTAATGTTTCACGCTTTTTTGCTGGCACTTCATTTTGTGATGAAAGCCAGTGCGCGGTCATATCATCATCAAACAGTTCGATTTTTGTGATGCGATTGCCATTGACTGTTCGACCGGGGCGAATCATCGGGAACGGTACGAAGGTAAAGCTGTTCGCATTTTGTCTTGTGCTGAATTCGCTTGGCACTGACATTGGCTTGTTGTAGAAATGGCTGTCTTGATATGAACTAAAATAAATTTGTTGGTCTACGTCTTGAAACCACACGCAATCATCAATATTGAATGCTTTGGCGATTTGCTCTAAACATTGATAGCCGTCACCTTGGCTGACGAAATTCGGGATCACTGCTTTTGTGTAGTCGGCATCTGGCAGTTTGAATTCTAAGCCAGTGAGATCACTTAACCGATTGAGTATGTCTGCGATGGTTGGGTGTTCAATGCTCACCGTCCAACGTTGACTTAAAATGCCGGCGTATTCCTTAACGACGATTTTTTGATATCCGTTTGGCGCAGGTTGAATTTTTTCGATGAACCCTTCAAACCATGGCGCGGTATTTTCTTGATAGCCGATGTCAAAGCGCACCGCTTGGTTTTCTGCCAGCGGCTGCTTTGATTTGATGACAAACACGGCTTTACTGCCAAGCGATAGCTTTAGGCTGACTTTGTTGCTTGTCAGCGCTACTTCTTCATTGGCAATAAACAGACGTTTGCTTAACTTCATTTTGCCGCCTCGTTATTGGCTTCTAGCGCTTGCTTAAACCGTGTATTTTCGCGTTGCTCTGGCTTGGTTTGGTCTTTTGCGCGTTGTTCTTTTTGCTCTGCTACGCTGTTGTGCTCACGCAGTTTGAACGACACACGCCACGCCAGTGGGTTTTCTTGCTGTACTGCTGAGAATTTACCAACAAATTTCACGTTGCGAACTTTGAACGCGTTGGCCACATCGTTGACGACTCGGTAAATTTTGCGATCACCGTTTTCGTCTTTGGCGTTACTCATGCTTTCTAGCAAAGTCAGCTTTTCCAGATCACGAAATGCAATCAAGCCCGAAATATCAAGCATGGCGGCTTTTTCGCCTTGTTCTGCATCGTCTGTGAATGATGACTGGCCGGACATGTCTTGGCTTTTGAATTCTCGCTCAAAGCTGACCAACACGTTTTTAATGCCGAAGGTTGTGCCGTCTAGTGCGAACATAGCAGCTCCTCAAAAAATGCCAGATGGCGATCACTTAACATCACACTGGCTAAGGTATGTTGATGATTATTTGGCGCACCCGCTTGAACTAATTGTGTTGCGATGCTTTCTGGCGTTCCGCTGAGGGCGAATGAATACACGCTGCCTTTTAGCTGCTTGAGTGCGTTTATCTGTGCGCTGACTTCACTCAGCTTTTCACTGCGCTTGGTAGCTAATGCGCTGAGTTTGCCGATCACATTCGTGCTGTCACTGGCCAGTGATTCAAGAGTGGCGATTTGCGAACCTTGTAGCGCTAAGTAGTCACGCAATGGGCTGGCGTTGATATTTGCCGATGGCTTAAAGCGTGGCTGGACAATGGCCGCAGGCTGTTGAAACTTGTCGCGTTCATTGGTGGTCATGGCTTGCGCTTGCCTTGCTACTTGGCACCAATCCGGCAGGTTAAAGACACTGACTAGTTCGGCTAGTTGGCTTGCAAAACTCGTCATGCTTGATGCAGTTACCATGATTGCTACGGCGTAAATTTGGCCTTTTGGCCTATGGGTGTCGGAAAGGTCACGCAGTTTGTTAGCTATTATTTTTACGGCGGTTTGCGGGTTTAAGTACGCACCTGAATCTAACTTGCTGCCCACTTGGAATTGATATGGGCCAACTGTTAGCACTGTGCCGTGATTAAGTAGCGATTGCAGATCACCCCGCAACCCAAGCAGTGCTTGCGCTTCAGCGCTTAGCGAGTGACGCCCGAAATTGGCGTCACTGTTGAGTGGTGTTAAGCGGCTAACCGCCCCATTCATTACCGTGCCGACTTGGCTTGTGACCGCCTCGGCACTGGTTTGAATGGTTTGGGCGCTAGTTGGCCATGTTAGCGATGAAGTTTGCCACATGGTTTAGGCCTCTGGCGGGGTTGGCCAAGGGTTTTCAGATCGTATCTTTAGATACAGCGCGTTAGCTTGTAGTCGATATTCTTCTGCTTTTGCTTCGTCACCTTCAATGTCTAGAATGCGCTTGCCTTCGTTAGCAAGACGATCAACATCAAGATAAAGATAAGCGCGCTTGTCAGTCACTTGCTGCACTTGTGCTTGATACTGATTTTGCAAGTTCGTTACCCACTCATCATTAATCCATTCATCAAAGCGAGTTTTGGGAACATCTAGCGTGTAGTCGTCAGTCACTAACGTTTTATCATCAAACTCTTTTTGCTGTGTGCAGTCTGATTTTAGATAAGCAGTGACTTTGCCCGTGAAAATAATTAGCTCGCCATCTTTCACGAACGCTTTGCGACCTTCCATTTTTGCAGCTAACGCGTCGTTGTATTGCTGTTCGGTGATTTCGATTGCGCCCTCTGCGTACGTGAGTAACAGCGCATCATCAATGGCGTAAAAATTATTAGTCATTATTTAACCCTCATCAAATATTTATAACCAATTGCAAATGTTTGATTTCGCGCGCCTGTCGGAACAGTGTTAGAAGCAGCAAAAACTATAGATTGATCTGTCGTCAGTGAAAGGGATGAGTCGAGTGATATCGGGTTGTAAGTGGCTTCAGCTTTGGAAGTTAGGCCGAACGCGCCATCAGCAGACAAAGCAATATTTGCCCCAGTAACAGTTGCCCTACGAACCCCGAATGTACCTTCAATATCTCTTATTGTGTCATTAAAAACTTTTCCACTTGTAATTGATGGAGACACAACTGACTCCATTGTATTTAACATCTCAATCTTAGTGCCGCGCAGGGGCGACTCAGGCATGTCGATTGTGTACTTGATAACAAGATTTGGCGCTACTCCTGACACTTCTTTATTAATGAGAACGCCGTCGTTATATGGGTCAGCATCAGTAAGCACAACGTAACGAAATCTTGGATCATTTGTCGGCGGCAGATTGCCAATGTGCGGGAAAGGCGAGCCGATTGGGATTGATGCGTATTGATAGCCTGTGTCGTAAGGTACTAAAGTGACGCCTTCTGGCTCAGTAGATGAAGTATCAAGTATCCCTACGAGCGTTTGACTGATCAATGGCACAGAGTTTTGTACAACAGTGAGTACGCCCGGGAATGATGTCGAACGATTAAACCATAGTTCATAAATAAGGGGAGAAATCTGTTTTATGTAAAACCTTGGGTCGTTAACGCCTAGAATCTTTGGTGTAATCACAGCTTCAAATGAGCTGCCTCGCTGACCCAGTGAAATTTCTGCGCTAAATCGACGTGTAGAGGCGTAGTTTGAACCACCAAAAACAGAGATAGAAACCGCATCACCATCAGTAGCAGTACCCCCATTTACTACAGCTATTTTTACCCACACGGCTGGGTTCCGAATGGAGTATGATTGGGGTAACACTCTATCCCATACTTGCTGTGTACCACCTGGCATAACAGCCCCACCATTATCCGGCCCTGACGCTGCGCAAGCGATATAGCGCAAACCATTGCGAACTACTTCTTCACCGATGCTGTAGTTGACAAATGCAGACCACGGCTGCTTTAGTGCTTCCAAACCACCCTTAACCCGCCAGTCAACCACTGAACCATCAGCATTAATTCCGGCTAGTTTTGCTACATAGTGCTTGCGGCCTGCTTCGTCTACATGGTCATTTAATGGGGTGGTTGAGACTTTAATCGTTAGCGTGTTTTCCCATGCTGACAATGCGGTACCGTCTCGGACCACATCGATATAAATTCCGTTGGGTTTGGTGGTGATGGTTTGCAACACTTCGCCTGAAAGTACGGCGCGCAGGCCACCGACATACACCACCCCCGGTGTGATTTTGTATTTGTTCGGGTCGGCTTGCTGGGTTACGTCGAAGCCGTCTACAAATGCGGTGTGGCCGTAGTTGTCTAGGCAGGCTAGGCGCAAATCTTCATCCATGCCTTTCAATCTGGCTTGGTAGTCAATTTGCCATGTGGCTGCGTCTTGCGTTACGCCCACAATTTGCGCGGCGTTGACGTACTCCATCATTAGCGAACGCGTCACCTCGCTTCCTAGCTCTTTGTTTTCTTTGGCCTTGTGCACCACCATACCGCAAGAATTTGGCACGTTTTTATCGCGCAGGTAAATGGCGTTAAAAATGAATTCAGCGTCACTTTTGATGATTGCTGAATACACTAGTGCGCCATCGCCAAGCTTACCTAGTTGGTCGATGTCTTGTTGGTGCACCCATGTCGCCAAATTGGGCAAACCTTGGGTTGGATCTATTGGCTGACTTGGGTCTAAATCTGGTATGTAGGCGAATATCATTTCGTTCATGTCAGGCGCTAGACCAACGCTGATTTGGTTTTGCATGTATTTTGCGAATTCATTCGGAACTTCAGTTTGGCTCATTAGTTACTTCCCATTGTTGCTCTGAATAGTTGCTGACTGCTCGACATTGATGTCGGCTTGATTACAAGTTCTATTGCTTCTTTTTTCTCTGCCTTGTAAATAGCGAACGAGTGAGAAAACTCACCACTGCGCATGTGTACAGTTGCAGGGTATGTCACTTGGAAGCGATAGCGGCGGCAGGTTCTGCCGTATTGTTCGATCAGCACTTGCACTAGTTTGCTGTTCTGTGAAATGGCGCTGTCGGTTAGTTCGATGGTGCACACGTCCCATTCGATCACATCTTCACGTTCTTTGAATGCGACAATGCCAATACCCAACCTTTCAAAAATGCGCTTAAACCCGGCCACGCTGCCTGCATCTTTCGCGTTGATGGCGGCGAACTTTACGCGCTTGCGAAATAGCGTTAGCGGTTCGTTTTCAAAGCGGGTGATGTCTCTGTCCCACGCCATTAAATTAAGCAGCGATTCGCTACAGGTTAATGAGTCCATTTGGCGCAATGGGAATAACAGCCAAGCGCGAACCATTAGCCAGAAACTGAACACCCCTTTTGACAGAAAGTGCGGTTCTTTGAGTTCTTCGGCGGTTGTGCTGCCGTCTTGCCACCATGGAATCACCACTTCTGGCAGTTCTGGCGCGTTGTTCGGTTCGCTCATTACTCGGCCTCGATAACTGAAAGTGATTGTAAGCGTGGCTGCGCCAGTAGGCTCACGATGTCTTTTTGCACTTCACCATCCACGGTGATGCGTACTGATTCGACTTCAAGCATGTTGTTGTGAATTTCGGTACCCAGTTCTGACACACTAAATCGGCTTTGTGGCCTTGCTCTGGTCATTTCTGGGTAGGCTTCGGTTTCACGGAACGCGGCGCGAATTCTGTCTTCGACTTCTAGCAGTTCGTTAATTTTTGCCATGTCACTGGTGTTTTTCTTGAACACGACTTCAGCAATGACGACATGCTGAGTTTCGTACATGGCTTTACACGTCAGCACGTCACCGTGCCCATGGTGGCCTTGCGCCATGATGTGATCATTCAACTGGTCAAGTATTGGCTGTGGCGTTGGCCCCACTTCCATGACAATTAATGCGTTGGCGGTAGCGGGTGTGATATGGCCTGTGTTTTCAAAGTAGATGTTGTCACTACGAATACCCGCCACGCTTGAAATGATGGAGCGATACACATCATCAATGTGCCATTGTCCGGAACTGGTGAACGCGTTTTGTAGGCGCAGCGCTAATTCTTCGCCGGTTTCTGGGTTTGCACCTAATGTGGTTATCCATTCGGGCTCGTTCACGGCGGCAATGATGCCGGGGATTTCTTTTTGGATGATGTTGAAATAACCCGCTGGCAGGTTGTAGGCTTGGCCCTCGCCCACGGCTTCGGCTAATACTTTGCCCGTTGCTTCACCTGCGTTGATCACGGTTTCTTCCAGCACTGCCACTTCATAAACCACGCCATTAATGGGCAGGGTTTGGATGATGGCTCCGGCTTCTACGGTGACGGCATCGGCGGCATTGGCTTTGGTGAGTGTGATATAGCCTTGGGCTTTTACTGCACCTTTTGGCGTGATGTTGTATTCCCATGCTTTTAGCTCTAATGCCCAACGCTGCGCGGTGCCAACGAACATGTTTGGCATAACATAACCCGCGAGCAACACACGAATCAACCAGACGCAAGGCGTAACCACGGCGGCGCGAACCCAACGCCAAAACGGTGACATTTTAGAGTCGTTAGAGACTTCACTGCCTGCGCCTGTGACTTCGGTTTTTAGTTTGGCTTCGAACTCGTCTTCAGTAACCGGCACATCTGACTGAGCCAGAATGTCGATAAAGTCGGCGGTTGGTCTTTTACCGTTACTCATTTACGGGTACCTCGATGTTAATAGTGCCGCTGTAGTCGTAGGCTTGTGCGGTGAGTGTGATGTCACCTGCGTTTTGTTCCGTGGCGACTGCGGTGCCGGGGATAATGCGCGTATCTCTTTCGGCTTTTTGTTCGATTTGTACTAACACGTCAGCGCGTAGCACTGGGTTGCGTTCTGCAATTAACTTGCGCGCTAGGCCGCTTTCCATGATGTCGTGCTTTACGTCTTGAGCGATGCTGTATAAGTCGCTGCACTTTTGCGGCTGTTGGCCTGCGTCCATTTGCCAACCGCCGTCGATCACTTTGATGTCGACATATCTTTTATCCGGCATCTAAGTCTCTCCTTTCTTCGACGTCTTCAAATGAGAAACCGTTAGTCGTCGTCACATAAATATCGCCATAATTTCTGCTATTCACGGTCTGGCGGCTTTGTGTGCTGTTGAGGTTTTGCACCATCGCAGGGTTTAGCGCTGGCGCGTTCTGTGGGTTTTTGTAGTCAATGACGGATGTGTCAGTGTTGGCCACATCAATCGAATTAGATAAAGTTCCGCTGACTTCTGGGATGTCTTTAAGATCACTAACACCAAGATCAAAGTTAATATCAATGCCGGGGATTTTATTGATTAGTTGTAAGAACTGCTCTAACGCCATCATGACTAACTTGATTGGCATTAAAATGCCCTGAAAAACAGTGCCAATGATGAAACCCACCATTTGTCCTGCGCTTGCGAAAGAGCTTAAACTTTCTGAAGCAGCATCAATCGGAGTCAGTAACTTCACAACCCAATCAAACACCCAACTGATAGCGCTACCTATTAACTTGAATGCTAAAATTAGCGGTTCAAATAATGTCGCAACGCCTGAAGCTTCAATAAACCCGCTAATAAAGCCATCTAAAAAAGCCCCTATGTAATCTTTAAAAACCCAAATGGCGGCGGCGGCCGCAATGATTCCAGCGACTATCCATGTGATAGGGTTTGCCCAAAACGCCGCGTTCAGTAGCCACGTTTTCAATGTGAGCATTTGAGTTGCCGCACTTAACACTTTTAGCGAACTACTCAAACCAAGCATGGTCACGGCCCAGCCGCCGGACATCATTTTAGCGATGCCCATGACGAGCGAGAGCGAAGCCACCACACCGCCTAGCGATAACGCACCGATGGCGGCATAACCGAGGTATTCGGTTAGTAGTGGGTATTCACTGGTTAATGAGGTGAGCCACATCAAATGGTCAGCAATACTTCCAGCAACAGCATTATAGGCAGGTAATACATAGCTGAATGCGGCGGCACGAATAGCAAACCATGAGGCTTCAAGCCGTTGAGATTGGTCGGTCATGGCTTCGGCCATTTTTAAAGCAGTATCCATGGAGGAGTTTTTATCCAACTCAACAATACTATTGCCTAGGGATGCTGTTTTATCTTGTAAGTTTTGGATTAACTTAACTGCTTCACCAGAACCAAACGCTGTAAATAAAACATCATATTGATCATCTGAAGACAAATGGCCTGTATTTTTTTTAATTGATTCAAGTATGTCTACCATCGGTAGCATTTTCCCGTATGAATCAAAAAATGATAACCCTAATTTCTTTTGAGCTTTGACTGCACCGCCAATGAATGCTGTATATTTTGTCGCCGCCTCTCCGCCTCCCATAGTAGCGGACAGCATACCCAAAACTGACATTTGCTCCGCCATGTCCACGCCCATAGCCGTAGCCGAAGAACCTAAGGAGCTAAATGCTTGAGACATTTTATTACCATCGGTCTTAAACATCTGAACGGCTTGTGCTGTCATTCCGGTTACACGCTCAACCCAATTAGAATTACCTAAGTTAGCGGCGTCTTTTTCGAAAATACCATACATAGTACCCATGTAATCCGTAATGGTTGCGGTATCAGCTTTTGTGGCAGCGGCTAAAATTGCGGAGCTTTTAGTAAAATCAGAAAGTTCCGTTCCTTTCAATCCCGCAATTGCAGATTGAATATCATAAGCCGCACCAACAAACTCCGTAGATGATTTCCCGTACTCTCCTGAGAAATCCAAAGCTGTCTTTTTTAAATGCTCTAACGTATCAGCCGCTACATTTAGCGATTTCACTTCACCAATTTTACGGTTGATTTCAATAGCGGGCATTAATGCGTTTTGAATGGCGAAACCTGTTGCAACTAAACCTGCTCCACCTGTCACCATGTCTTGCATGCCGCTTTTACCGACATTCATGGCTCCTTGGATTTCTTTGGTGATGCCCTGCAATGGTTTGGTGATTTGGTCAATCAAACCTATTTGCATGAGTAGTTTTTCATTCATCAGCGTTTAACCATTCTCAATGTTTAAAAAGTTTTGCTATTGCTGTGCCTACGGCTATTTCCATGCGCTCTTTTTCGTGCTTATCAAGCCACAAGGCGCGGGCTAGGTTTTGCGGGTCATCATCTTCGTTTGGGAAGTAATAACGACGCAGGGCGAACGCTTGTTCTAAGCCGTTTTGTTCAATGCGTTCGACCTTGTTTTTTAGTTTTTTAGCGTGATGGTGATGCCACCTTTTGAGGCTTCATGCACTTTGCTATGCAGCTCTACCGCTAAACCCGGAACGGTGTTTAATAGTTCAACCAGTTCAGCTTTTTTCTCACTTTCAACGGTGCGTTCTAAGTAAGTGCGAGCAGGGGCGACTTTGTTATCCGGCATGACTTCGTTGGTGTAGTTGTTTGCATCGTTCACTGTGGGTTTGAAAATGAATTCAAGGCCGTTGATTTCTACAGTGACGGGTTTGGTTGCGAATGCAGCTTTGCTCATTGTGTTTCTCTCTCTGTTTGTTGTTCGTGCTGTGCACGCCAATTTAAATAGTCTTCAATTTGTGAATGGCACTCTTTGAGTGCGTGTTTTAGCTTTGGAATGTCTTCGCTTACCACTTCTGGCCATGTGCCGATAACTGGCGGCTTATGGCAAGGAACTAACATTCCCGCAGGTGGCAATTTTACTATCACCTGCGTTGAAACGGTTTCAGTAGGGCTCGCGCAAGCGGTCAGTAACAGTGCTAGGAATATGGCATTCAACGTTTGCCAACTGGGCTTTAAGTGTTGCCATGTCTGCATTGAGCTTTTCCTCTGCTTGTATCTGTTGCCGCTTGCGCTGCACTAACAGTTGGTTGGTTTGTTCGGCCTCGCCTTTTAGGATCCCGATGGTTTTTAAGTTGCTTTGGTTATCCGCTTGGGCTTTGGTTAGCTGTTCGTTCAATGCGGTTTGTTTGATTTGGCTTGCGTCTAGCTTTAGCCATAACACCCAAACCGCGACAAGCAAGGCGGCAACGCTTAGGTATTTAATCCACTTCCATGCAGCGAGCATTTTCTAATCCCCTTCGAGTTACTAAGCCATCTAGGACAATGCCTTGTGACTTAACCCACTCCGGAATATGTCCGCATGCTTTTATAAATCGCCCGTCTCTAATTGCCTGGTATATTCGTGTGTATGATCCATCGTCATTCACACGAAACTTCGTACATCCAAAATTAAACACAAATGACGTAAACGCATCGAACTGGCCTTGATTCATTCGTCGCCCTGAATAACTTTCAGCCTCTGTGACGCATCTTTCAGCCTCTTTGATGTTCTTCACCCAATCTTTTGCGACCTGCTCAAGTGTCACCACTTGGTTTGGTACGCCATGAGTGTTACCAATTCCGTTTGTTTTTAAACCCGCAGGGCATCGATAAGGTTCTTGCCTGCATCCTTCGGCATTGCCAATCAGCTCTAAACCTTTAGGGCTAATCCGCAGTTCACCTAGGCTCTGCCCTTCGATCACTACTTGACCAACGGGTTTGATGAATTCGTCACCGTACAGCGCTGCGCCACCAGTGACTAAGCCGATCACCGCTGCGACTGAGCAAATGATTCTGTTAGCTAACTTCATTGAGAAATACTCCTTTTTCTCTGGCGATTTTCTGCATGGCTCTTTTGTGCCAAACGTTGGCCAGTAGCGCCCCCACACCGATCAAAATCGATACGAGGAAGTACCATTGTTCTAGTGTCATGGAACTGAGCAAAACGCCCGTTCCTGACATGAAATACGCGATATAACTTGTAAGCCTGTCGTACCAATCTGACATTTAATTCACTCCTTTCTTGCTTGGCAGGGAGTGCAATACAGGCAACCTTTTATGGCTTCTCTTCTTGCCTGCGGGATTTCTTGATCACACTCAAGGCAATGGGTTCGGCTTTGGCGAAGGGCATTACCTGCCCTTGCCAGTTGGTTGGCCAGTGCCACTTGTTGGAATTTGGCTTCCGTATCGCTTGCGACATCTATTACATCCGCCATGGTTGTCCTTAGCTGATTAGGCCGCGCGTATCTTCTGGAGCGAGATACGGCTCGCCATTGATGCGAACAAACAGCGGGCTAGTAACAAAGCCTTTGAGTTTGCGAGTGGATTTGTCGGCGCTTTCTGGGTCAATACCGATGATGTCGGACAGCACGAACTTGACACCGAACAGTTCGATTTTGTCTTCGTCTACGCCGTTGTTGGCGTAAAACAACATATCGTCGGGTTTGATGCCTCGGTAACTGCCTGCGGCTTTCGCGGCTTTGTGTACTTTTTTGAACTGACTAAGGTCGAGTTCTAGCTCTACATCACAGCTTACTTTTCCGTCTAGATAGCCGTCGGTGATGCCACGTGTATAAGCGACTTGCGATTCATCGTTAATAGTGGCGGTCGCGCTTTTTACGTGCACAAACTCACCGAACAATGTTGTGTCGAAGCTGCGGCCTGAGAAACGTGCGGTCATGATGTTGCCCCCTGTTTAATTGAAATGGCGATGGTGATTTTTACCGGGCATTCATAGGGCTGAACGCTCATGTAAATTTCTACTTCTTCAGTGCTTACCCATTTGATATCAATATCGCCATCTTCTGGCGGGTAGATTTCACCCGGCACACCCGTTAGGGCCATTTGGCGTAAGTCTTGCGTGAAGTAGAGTTTTGCCGCGGCGATGCTGCCCGGTGTTGAGTTCAATGTGCGATCACCGATTCGAGCGATACCGCGAATGCGAACTTTACGGGCGGCTTTCATGGCGACGCGAATGTGGCGAATGTCTTGGTAGTCACCACCGGGCACATCAAGCGTGCGGCCTGTTGTCCAATATTGACCGGGATAATCTGGGTACCACATAGGCACGGCGATGCGGTTTGATTCCAAGGCGCGCAAGGTCGCTAGGTCTAACGTTTTGCCTGCGCTGTCTTTGGCTAGCTCGGTGTTGCCTAATACGCTGCCTGTTTGCACACGTGCGGGTGAGTCGGCTAGTGATACTTCTTGGTTGGCTAAACGGCCTGCGTATTTGCCAAGGGTGGTGCCATCAGCATGGACGTTTGGCACAACGGTGATGTATTCGCTTGCCACGTCTTTGGGGATGTTAACAATAGCAGCTAACCACTGTTCCCATGTTTGTTCTGCGGTGACGGCTGGCAGTTGGCAGATCACCCCAACTTCACGTCCTAACTGGTTTTTCAGTTCGGTGCGAACGGTGACGGCATCTTCAATCATGGCTTTGGTTTCGCAGTCGAAGCCAAGCACAATCATTTCAAAGCTGGATACTTCATTAGCTTTGTGAATGGCGTCTTGCCAGTTGTCGGCCTCGTCTAAGATCATCACGCCCGCCGTCCATTCACTTTTGCCGTTAAGTTGGGCGGCAGTGATGTTAGCTAACCCTTCTGGGTTGGCGTCTGCAAGTTTATCGGCTAGGTCGGTGGTTGAGTCGACCATGATTAGGTTACGTTCTGCTCCTTGCGGAACGGTGCCGTAAATAACGAAGAGAAAGTGATATTCAACCCCGGCAATGGGGCCGTTCATCAAGTTCAAGATTTTTATAATAACGGTTGGCCATGCCATGTTAGTTGCTCCTGTTTCGTTGCATTTCGCGTTTGATGATCATTGCCACTCGTTTGGGGCTAACGCCTATCAATCGCCGTTCTGGTCTACCTACTTCCCAACTTCGAGCGGGAGTTTTATTTTCCAACTCTTGAATGGTTTTGGCCGCTTCGCCTAACTTCATGTTTTCAATAATCCATTTAAGCGTTGGTTTCTTGCCTCGCTTTTGTCGGCCTTGCGGCTGTAAGCGGAAATTTAAGTCACGCAGTGCTTTGGCTTGTTCGCGCGTGGCTGGGTCGTTCTTGTTTGGCTCTTTGTTCTTTTTGGCTTGGCGCTTTCTTGCACTTAGCCCGCTTTCTTGCCCAATGCCGTGGTGATGTTGATAAGCGACAGAGCCACGCGCAGACGGCCAACCAACCAACAAGGTTTTGTTGTCGTCTTTTTGAAAGTGCTTTAGCTTTTTGGTGAAGCCTTTGAGCATTTTTCCGCGCCCTTTCTGGCGTTTTTTCCACTGATTTCCTTCTGGGTCACGGTTGGCACGTATGTTTTTACGCGTGGTTTTAGTCACTGCTGCGCCTAGCTTTTTGAGCATTCGTTGGCGCGTTTTTCTATCAAGCGTAAGTAAGTTAATTTGCTCGATGGTTCGTAAGTAACTGCGTTCGTCAGCGCTAATTCGAATCATCTGATCACCACGTCACGTAGGTGTTCTGCCACCCAAATTTCGTACTGGGCTATTTTCCAGCGCTTACCTTGCCAGTAGATATCCCCTTCAGGGTCTTCAACGACTTTGATGGGTTCTTCAAACATGACTTGGATGATCACTTCTGCGCTGCTTTCGTCTTCGACTACCACGTCAATGCTTGGGTCTTTGAGTTCGCCTAGTTGTTCTTCTCGTTCTTGGTCGTAGTCCATTAGCCATGCGCCAACATTGGCGAACAGTACGGCGGGGTCGTATTTTTTGAACGGTAGGCGGTCTATGTAGAATTCAGCCATGTAGCGTTGCTGCGCGATGTCGATGCCGTTGCCCATGTTGCGCGGCATTAGCACAAGCTCGATGTCGCTCATTTCAACTTCTAAGCGTTTGGCTATTTGCTCACCTAAGCATTTATCGATGTGCAGCTTTAGCGCGCGCATTTTCTGGCCGACTTGGTATGTGCTCATATCAGCTCCATTGATGAGCGTTTTAGCCCTTGCATGTGGCGGATGATTCGAGCGGATTCCGCTAACAGTTCGTTTTTGATTTCGGCACTGCGTTCTGCCAAGTGATCACCTTCTTTCTTTTGGTGAACGGTTGAGAAATCTGGCAGTAGGTCGGCTTTTGCTCGAGCAAAGACAGCGGCTTGGTATTGAATGACGACGCGGTTTTTATTGCCGATATATGGGAACGCTTGTATTTCTTCGGCTTTGTTGATGCCCTCGGCCATGTAGCTGGCTTTGAGCATTTCTAGCTCAAGGTTGACGGATGCAATAGCATTGGTGACAGCGTGTGCGATGCGTTCATCGTCTTGCGCGGCAGGTGTTCCTCGCATGCGCTCAAAATCACCGGCATTCACGTTAGGCCAAAAGCCATCGTTAGTGATTTCGGTTTCTTGGTAGCTGTCGGTTGATGCTGTGAACATTCTTCACCCTTTTTAAATAAGTGCGCCTCTAGCCACTGGTTCGACGGTTAACAATGAACCACGAAGGTTATTGCAACCTCGCCAGCCGAGGCGCGGCGGCGTAGGAGTCTTTAAAGCTTGCCGTCTTGAATGGCACGAATGCGCATGTCAATTTGGCCTATTTTGGTTTTCACTCCGCACTTGCTGTGCACTTCGTGTGCTTTCAGCAACAGCGCTTTTGCTTTTTCAAGTTGTTCAATGGTGCCGACTTGGCTTGGTTGCGGTTCGCCTTTGCTGTTAAGCAGTAATCCGTAGCCTGCGAACTTGAGCCATTCTGCGTAGAGTTTTTCAGGTATTACCCACTCTTCTTTCCAAAGCTTTTCAAATACGGTGCTGAAATATGGGTCTACTGAGTGGCCAAATGACAGTTGGTTGGTTGCCCACTCCAACACTTCACGAGCAATGAACGTAGGCCATGTGCACTTGAAGTTTTCCGGCGTTGGCAGTTCTCGCTCAATGGCTTTTTCAACCCATGCCAAAGCGGTATCAAAATCACTGGTATCGACTAACCACACGATCAAGTCGGTGAAGATTGGGTTTTGATAGCGTTCGCCTGCTTCCAAGTACGCTTCTGCCACTGGCTTGTATTTGGGAATAAGCACTTCGCGTTTGTGGTTTACCTTCTGCGCGATTTGAACAAAGCTTTTTAGGGCTTTTTTGTCTTGCTCAAATTCGATTAAGCGAAGGTGTAAGCTGTCCAAACTTGCAGTGGCATCGTGCGCCACTGCGTGGTTGGTTTGCTTAGCTTTTAACAGTGCATCGCGCTGCTGTTTAAGTGGGCTAACCATGTTCAATCACCTTTCTAGGCTGCGGGTGCTTCGGCGATAGTGACCGATTCGATAGCCGCGAACTTATCTAAATCACCCACGGCATAACCTTCCATGCGTAAGTAGGAGTTTTCGAATTGCTTGCGGTCTTCTTCGTTTTTCGCTTTGCGCCACTGGGTGCCTTTTTGCGTGAGCACTTGCAGGTTTTTCAAGCTTGTTACCCACATTGCATCGGCTGGGAAGAATGGCGGCGTGTACGCTGTCATACCTGCGATTGATTTCGCCAATTGCTGGGCGGCTTTGTGCTCGGTCGGTTTATCAGCGGCTTGCAGTAAGCGGTGCTGTTCGAACGTCACTAAGTCGGTACCCACAATGACGACCAAATCAGGTGATGATTGATGCACTTCGTGGATCACGTTGCGTTTTAAGTCGTTCGCTAGTGCATCCAAGTTTTTGTAAGAACCTTCGGTGGCTCCGGTTGGGTCGAGAATGGCAGAGGCAAGTACTTGCTCGGCTTTTTTCTCTTTTGCGAGTTTTAGCCAACCTTTGTTGACATCTTGGCCGAGTGGGTTTGCTTCTGGGTCGGTAGTTTCGGCAATGGAAGTGCCGTTGAAGCCGATTTTTAACACGTCTAACGCGACGTTACGCGTCATGGCGGCGTTCATTAACTTGGTGAACTCGCCCACGTTGCCGGAGTTCGCCCACTGGGTGAGTAGTTCCCACGTAATGGTTGCGCACGAGTCGGTTTCTGCTAGCTGGTAAGTGTTGCCACCCATGCCTAACGCAGCGCGGAAGCGTTCACCTTTTTTACGGCCAGTGAGCAGTTTGCCTGTGCCGACATCAACGACTTGGCCTTGAATTTGGTCTACCGACAGCATGGAGATCATTTTCAAGAATGAATCTGATTCCATGATGGCTTGACGTAGCTTGGTTTCGATAGGCGGCGCAATAGAGAATTTATTGGTTACGTCCACACCTTCGACAGCGGCAGCTTTAGCAACGGCAAAGCTATATAGCTGTAAGAATTTAACGGCTTGATTACTTAGGCTCATTATTACAATGCCTCCACTGTTAGGTCGCCTGCGCCTTCTTCTGGCGGACGTTGTCCACCCGTTTCACCAGATAACGCGTTGAATTTGGTTTCCAGCTCACCGAATTTCTGATCAAGGCCGTTGAATTTTTCAGTGAGATCACCAAGCGGTTTTAGTTGCTTGGTCAGTTCTGCGCTGAATAGCTTCATTGAGTCTTGTTCTTCTGGTGTTTCTGGCTCTTGCGGTTGCAGTTTTAGCG
Organism: Vibrio sp. B1-2; assembly: GCF_963888445.1. NCBI lineage: Bacteria > Pseudomonadati > Pseudomonadota > Gammaproteobacteria > Vibrionales > Vibrionaceae > Vibrio > Vibrio sp. B1-2. Next base: position 294,232 of record NZ_CAWPJH010000040.1, on the reverse strand, counting down.
CAGAGAATTTGGTTTCAATCTCTTGGCCAATTTCTATTTTTAGATTGCTAAAAGATTCTTTCAGCAAGGCTTTTAGTTCGTCGGTCACTTCTGTGTCCCCTTGTTCCGGTTCTGGTGTTTGCTCTGGCGAGCTTGCGCCAGATTGGAAAAAGTTTTTGCACATGGCGAAGAATTTAGAAAAGTCATGCGGTTGATTTGTGTAAAAACCGCTTAGGTCGATTTCTTCTAAAGCGTCCGCTTGTAAGGCGGTTTCTTCACCTTTGCGGCGTGAGAATTTGAGTTGCGTTGTACCTGTGGAGGCTGGGGAGTCAGTCGCAGCTAGGCCCATTAAATAACAACGCCCCTCGCCCTTGTAATCGGGATCTGGTTCTATCGAGGTAAAGAGCTTTTGCCCTTCTTTGTTTGCATCAAGCAGGTACTGGTTGGCGGTAATTTTGGCGAATAGGCGTAATTTGTCGTCTAACACTTCGGCTTTTAGTTCTTCAACTACGCCCCAGTTCTTACCTTCAAACGGAGCCCATGAACTACGCCAGTGTTCAGGCCAAACAAGTGCGGTGTATTCGTCTTTTGAATACAGCGCGGCCATGTCGTTTATCCATGGCTTGGTAATTTTGCGGCCGTCTATGGTGCTGCCTTCTGTGGCGATGACAACCCAATCACTGGTTTTTGGCATAGTTATTGGTACCCGTTTTTGCGTTATTACTTCGATTTGTGGCAAACATACGCCTTTGATTTCGTGCTTTCAGCTTGTTTAGTTCGGGTCAATTCGGATATGAGCAAAACTGGAATTTCGAGGAATTTTGGTAGGCGAATCATGGGGTTTTGGCGGCGTATTATTCGGGCATGGCATACTCCCCTGAAATACGACAAGCCGCCCGAGCCCTTTATTTAAAGGCTTGGACGCCAAGCGAAATCGCTACTGAATTGAAGCTAGGTAATGAACGGATTGTTTATTATTGGGCTGATAAATTCGGTTGGCGCGATATGTTGCGCGAACAAACGGTTGATGAAGCTATTTCAAACCGTATTCAAACGCTGCTTGAACTTCAAGAGCCCACCAAGAACCAGCTTGATATGTTGGATAGGCTTATCGGCCACCATGCGAAGCTGAAGAAACAGCGCGCGCTTGAAAAGCAGCAAGGTGATCAACCGCTACATAATGAAAGTGGTAAGCCCGATTCTAGCCGTGGTAAACAAAACGGCCATTCGCAGGGCAATAGTGGTAAAGGTTCTGGCCACAATGGCAAACTTCCTCAAAAGCGTGGTAAGAAACAGAAGAATGACGTTAGTGAACTAACCGAAGAATGTTTCAAGCTTTGGCATGATTCGCTGTTTGAATACCAAATTGTGATGCGTAATAACTTGCATCAGCGCATTCGTAATATTCTTAAATCTCGCCAAATTGGTGCTACTTATTACTTTAGTGGTGAAGCGTTAGAAAACGCGATTCTGACTGGCGATAATCAAATATTCCTTTCGGCTTCTCGCGCTCAAGCGGAAGTGTTCCGGCGCTACATTATTGCGATAGCGAAAGAGTTTTTAGACCTGGAGTTATCCGGCAACCCGATCACCCTATCGAATGGCGCTGAACTGCATTTCCTTTCTACCAATGGCAAAACAGCGCAGAGCTACCACGGCCATGTGTACGTTGATGAATATTTCTGGATAGGCAAGTTTGATGAGTTGAATAAAGTTGCTTCGGCGATGGCGACTCATAAAAAATGGCGTAAGACGTACTTTTCTACCCCTTCGACCAAAATGCACCAAGCCTACCCGTTTTGGACGGGTGATAAATGGCGCGGCGGCAAAGACACCCGCAAGAATATTGAATTCCCCACGTTTGAAGAGTACCGCGACGGTGGCCAGTTATGCCCGGATAGGCAATGGCGCTATGTGGTTACGATTGAAGACGCGGCGAACGGCGGCTGTGAACTGTTTGATATTGATGAACTGCGCGAAGAGTACAGCGAAACCGACTTCGATAACTTGTTTATGTGCGTGTTCGTTGACGGTGCAAGTTCTATCTTCCAGTTCAACAAGATCACCAAATGCATGGTGGATGTGGCGCACTGGCAGGACTTCGACCCACGCAAAGCGCGGCCATTTGGCAACCGTGAGGTGTGGCTAGGCTATGACCCTTCTCGGTCACGCGACAATGCGGTGTTGATGGTGGTTGCGCCACCTGTTTTGGAAGGTGAAAAGTTCCGTGTGCTTGAGAAACATTCTTGGCGCGGCTTGAGCTTTCAACACCAAGCGAGCGAGATAAGCAAAGTGTTTAAGCGTTACAACGTTACTTATTTAGGTATTGACGTAACGGGCATTGGCGCAGGGGTTTATGACCTGCTGCATAAAAAGCACCCACGCGAGGCGGTGGCGATTCATTATTCCAATGAAAACAAAAACCGCCTTGTAATGAAAATGATTGATGTAATTGAAGGTGAGCGTTTGCAGTTTGATGCCGAATATAAGGAAACGGCGATGGCGTTCATGGCGATTAAGCGCATGTCGACCAATAGCGGCAATATGATGACGTTCAAAGCCGACCGCAGTGAACTGGTTGGCCATGCGGATGACTTTTGGGCGCTTTCGCATGCGTTAGTGAACGAGCCCCTTGATTACAACAACCCCACTAAATCGACATGGGACATGGCAGCATGACCGAACAAAACACGACACACCACGTAATCAATAAAGAGGACGGCGAAAAGTCTTCCATGGTTGAGTTTTCCGCTATTCCTGAGTCGGTCGATAGTAGCAATTGGATGACTCAATATTGTGAGCTGATGTACAACGATGGCGACAACTATTGGGAGCCGCCTATCTCGTTAAAGGGCTTGGCTGACATTGCTAACGCTAACGCTTACCACGGTTCTATTCTAAAAGCGCGGGCTAACTATGTTTCGGCGCGTTTTGCGGGTGGCGGTAATATTGCCGATCACTTACTGAACCGGGCGTGTTGGGATTACTTCGGCTTGGGTATGGGCGCGTTTTTAATTTTGCGTAATGGCTTTAAACAACCGATTGGTTTACACCCGTTACCGATGATGCACATGCGCAAGCGTAAGAACGGTGACTTTGTGCAGTTGTTACGCGACTATGAATTTAAAGACTATCGCGCGGAAGATGTGATTTTCATTAGCCAGTATGACCCACAACAACAAGTTTATGGCCTTCCGGATTACTTGGGCAGCTTGCAAAGCAGCTTATTGAATAAAGACGCAACCATGTTTAGGCGCGCGTACTACAAGAACGGCGCGCACATGGGTTATATCTTTTATTCTAGAGACCCCAATATAAGCGCAGAAGATGAGAAAGCGATTAAAGATGCGATGCGTAATTCACGCGGCCCCGGCAACTTTCGCAGCATGTATGTGAACATCCCCAATGGCGAAGAGAAAGGCATTCAATTGATTCCGGTTGGCGACATTTCAACTAAAGATGAGTTTGAGCGCATCAAGAATATTACTGCGCAGGATATTTTTGTCGGCCACCGCTTCCCGCAAGGCATGGGCGGCATGACTACGCAAGTGGGCGCGAATGTGCCGGACCCAATTAAAGTAAGCACGGTTTATGACAAGTATGAAGTGGTACCCGTTTGTAAGCTGTTTATGAAAGCGGTAAACGAGCACCCAGAAATAAGTAAGTACAAGCATTTGCACTTGAATTTTGATTTAACGATTGGTTACGACGCGGCTTAATTTTTAGCAATGAACGGAGATAGTGTAATGAACTTAGTTAATTCTTCTAATGGTCAATCTCGGGTGGTTTCTCATGGCTTATCTAAAGCGTTTGAGACAACTATCCCGATCACTGAACTGACGGAAAAGAAATATATTTTTTGCCAGCATGGCAGCAATGGCCGTGTGTTTTTGGTTCCCAAGCTAAATGGCGTACCTGTTGCGGCCACTGGCGGCGTGGTTGTTACGGCTCGGCTCGGTGGTGTTGATGAAGCCATTCCCAGCGGTGAGGTTGATTTAGCACAATGCTTTCCCGCGGCTTATGAGAAACCTCGTTGGGGTGGCCTTGCTTCCCACGTTGGCGTAATTGCGGCGGGTGACATTACGGGCGCGGATGAGATTACGTTTATTGTGGAGCGTTACTGATGCGTGATTTTCCTGATGATGAGGTGATCACTGCGGTTGGCGCATCTTCTGGTTTGCGTGGTTTCCCTTTTGATGAGAGCTTGTATTTAAAGCCAAGGTTCGCCCCGTTTTTTGATGGTTTAGCGCAATATGTTCAGTTGAGCGAAGCTATCGTCATTCCGCCGAACGTTGATTTTTATATTGAAGTTAAAATGAGTGGTCTTTCGAATAATTCTTATCAATCTATTTTTTCTGGGCCGACGATTGATAACTTCTACCGAACTTTACCAGGTGGAGAAGGCATTCAATCTTATGCGGGTTCTTATGCCATCACTTGGTCAACATCCAACTTTGACGCTTCCAAAACTCAAACTTACGCTTTACGCAGAGTTAATAATGTTTTGTCCATAGTCATTGATGGCGAATCAAAATCAAGCCGAAGCAACTCAACTCAACAAGTTGTTTTCGATCGCTTGATTCGAGCTTGGACAACTTCTTCGTACTCTTCAGGAACCATCGAACACTTTAAGGTTTCTATTGGTGGCACTTTAACTAACTTGATTGAATTCAACCAAAAAAACCAAGCGGTTCAAGTGCCATCGGTTGGCTCGATAAGCGCGATGATAACAAATCACACGGATGCGATGTGGAGGAACGTCTAATGCTTTATCAGATTTATGCGTATTTAAATGATGCGAGCTGGCAGCAATTTGCTCAGCCTCTTTTCCCTGATGCGATTGATGTTGCGGGTTATCGTCTTTGTGTTTTCACTAACCGCGATACGCCTTTTTTGAAAACGTTCGCTTCTGAGCATGGTTTTATTGCTCAGCGGCTTGGTGTAGAGCAGACGATTAAAGCGATGGAAGGCGAAGAGGCTGGCCCGTTCGTGTGCGACTTGGAGATCGCGAAGGCAATCAAGCAACATTTTGAGCCAGATATTCAGAATTATTAATGCTCACCTAACACTCTTGCGGAAACTGTACAAAAACACAGCTTATTGACGTATTATTACTGAGTCAGTCAATTAGCTAGGTTTTGTTTATGCGCGTAATATGCCCAGAGTGCGGATGTAAAAGCCGTATCCATAAGTCGAATAGAATCACCGATAGCCATGCGGACTTATATTGTTCTTGCAGTGACCCGGAATGCGGCCATTCTTTTGTTATGAACCTTTCCTACAGTCATACGCTTAGCCCTTCTGCTAAGACAACAAGCCAACTTGCGTTTACTTTGATGAAAGCCTTGCCACCGGAACAGCGGCAAGAACTCAAGCAGCAACTTTCTATGTTGTAGCTTTTTGCTATTACACTTTAAACACTGGGCTTTGTGATTCTGCGGCCATCTCCATAATACTGGTGATGGCCGTTAGCTTTTCTGGTGTGATGGTTCCTTTGCTGTCGGCGATGATTAAGCCTGTTAAATAGGCTCCTGCTTTTTTTGTTGCTTCCGTTGCTTCGCTTACCGACATAGCGTCGATCACTAATTCTAATGCTGCAAGATGTATGCTTTTTTTCTGCGTTATCTTTGCAGCACTAATGGTTTCTAGTTCAGCCATTTAGCCTCCAACCTGACGTGATATACTGTATATTAATACAGTACTTTTTTAGTAACAAATTTATTTATGTGATTTATCGCCTATACTGAACATGGTGATTTATCTAGCCGGGGCGAACTATAAATATTCTAATGCTTTGGTATTGCGATCTGCTTCAACGTTCATTTCAACCTAACCTTAGTTGGCATTTATACCGTACATAACCGCCATATGTGGCGATTACGCAGGGGATTTCATGCCAAAACAAACCCGTCTTATTGACCCTATCATGTTGTTTTTTATTCAAGAACGACTGAGACAGCGCAAAACGCAGCGTGTTTTAAGCCGCCTTTCTGGTATTGATTACCGTATGCTTCAACGCCTTGAACAAGGGGAACGGGTTGTGGATATTGTGCAGATTCGTCGGCTATGTGATGCGCTGAATATTCCGCTTTCTCATCTTTCTTTGTATGAAGGTTATTCAAGTGATGAGCAGGCGATGATTCGGTCATTACCTGCTGAGATTCGTGATCAGCTGTTGAGCTTGGTTGGCGCGATAAGCAAGGAACTGGATAAGCTGAGTGTGTGACAAAACCCACCGGGCGGTGGGTTTTGGGTTGTTACTTGACCGACTCACGCAGGCACTTCACTGACTCAACATTGCTCAAATCTGCAATGTACAAACTCCATCTTTTATGCAACGAAAAACTCATAGATATGCTTCTTGCTCTATTACTCATATCACCGGACGTGATAACAATTGAATGACCGCTATAACCCGCTGTCATTTGCCCTTCTGTTGAACGGAAATCAATTCTCTGACAACAACTACTCAACCCTCTTAAATTGATTCCTGAGTACTGACTAAACATATTTTTTAATACCCAAATATCGATGAATGGCAAGTTCTCTTTATCTAGTACTACATATAATTTTTCATCTTCTCCCATACTGACAAAGAAAGTCACGATGAATTCCATCGCGTTAACTAGGCTCTTCATTGATTTTTCCATCACATCACCTCTTTTCCTGAAATTTCATAAACTTCAACATTGAGCCAGTGCTGAATGTTTTTGGTTTCATTGCGTACCCAATGCCATTTTTGCTCAGCTAGGTGTTTGGGTAGTTTGATGACTTTTTTCGTTGCGCCATCATTGGCGACTACTTTCTTTGGCTTTTCTAACACGGTAAAGCTGAAGTTCACTTCGTCGAACGTGACGGTTTCACCGCTTAGGTCTTCAAATGAATAAGCCGCTTGATGCGCGTGGTATGTTTTCCCGATGGTTAGTTGCATGGCTATCTCCCTATCTTGGTTAATACACTGAACATCGCCGCGGCTTGCATTTTTACGGCCATGCTGTTTTCTATCCGTGAAGTGAGGTTTTTTAATACCAATAATTTTTCGAAATCGCTTAGCTCTGCACTCGCGGCGAACGCTTCAAACTTTTCTTCTAACTGACTTGAAACCACATCAACGGTTTCTTGGTCTATTTCATGGTTTTGTTTCATATTTATAAGCTCCTACGCTAATGGCCAGTCTTCTATCATTTCTTTGTACTCACTCCAGCTTGTTGCGGCGGGAACGTCGTGGGCAAAGATAGATAAATCCGGTTGTGGGTAATCATCTTCTTCCGTCAGTTGGATAACTTCCGGCTCTGGCTCGGCTTTCTGGCCTAGCCAACTTAAATCAGGCTTAAATTCATTGCGGTATACAATTTGGTCTGGGCGTCTTTCGCCATCGCCAATGTGCAGCTTGACGCTTTTCTCTTCCGTTACCCTTAACCAACGCCCTTTCAACAGGTTTCGCCTGAAACTTTCGGTTAAATCATGCTCATTTATTAACCGACTTATTTCATATTCAACTAACGGGCTTAACTCTATATCGTGATCACTATTAACCTGTTCGCTTTGGGGCCGCGTACAGTTATTGACAGAACTCCGAGAGGCGGCAGAGCCGCCAGAAAGAGCAAGAGCCCCCGCTTCAGCTTGGGTTGTCTCATTTGGTTTCAGGCGTTTGCGGCTGATTTTCCACGTGTTTGGGTTCTCAGTTGGTTTGAAAACTTCATACTCTTTTTCAATGCGAGTTTTAGTGGTGGGCTTTTTGGTGATAGTCCAATTCTTAACGCGGGTTTTCACCATCACGCCGGAAGCGTCGAACCCTTCTAGCTTGCGCACGGTTTCGCCATGCGGCGAGGCAAACGGCAACTCTAAGTAAACGTTCTTCACTGTTAGGTCTTTGCGCGGCACAAACGGGCCACCTTGGCCCATGATGTAACCTTGAAAATCCCCTTTATCGGCGGCTTCCATGGCGGCTACGGCGCTGCCGTTTTGGTTCTCTAAACTCGGTTGATAGTTTTCGCTTAGCATCACGAACAGGCGCTTTGCATCAAAACGCTTTTTATCTTTCAATAGAGCATCTGGAATGGGCGGGCCGACAAACTTCTTGTTTGGCTTGCGCTCCATCTCTTTGTAGATCTCTAACATTTCGTCACGCGATAACTGGGTTAGGTAATCCATAAAGCTGGATTTATCTAAATTGGCGTAGCGGCGCAGTTCTCGGTAAGTGGTAACAGGCGCACCGCCGAAGAACTGGAACTGGCGAATAGCCCAGCGAGATTTCCACGCACAGACGTTTTTCGCCATGTCTTTCACGCTTTTGCCCGTTTCATCTGAAACGAGATCATCCATTGCGTAACCATCAATATTTTTAGCAATGTATTTGGCGATATAGCCTGTGGCGGTGCCTTGGCTTGGGTCGATGAATTTCACATCACAACGGGCTTTGTAATTGATGTTCAGTGACGTGACTTGGTTTTGCATGGTCGCCACTTTGACTTGCTCAGGTATTTCGATTTCTGGGCGCAGGTCAGCCAGTGCACACGGGTAATGTTTAGCATAAAGCTTGGTCGGCACTTTGAAGCGGGTGGCCTTTTCGATTTTTTCTTGATACGACAGCACATAGCTTTGTGCGCTGTAGTTCACTGGATAATAAAGATCGGCTTTGTCGAATAGCTCCATTGCTTCGGCTTTTACCGCATAACGAATGAAGATGTCGGAAACTCTTAGCGCATCTTGCGGCCTTACCCACAACAGCAAATGCCAGTGCGGTGTGCCGTCATGGTGTGGCTCGGCCACGCGCAGGCCAAACCAACGGATTCCCTCACGCCCAATTTTGGCGCGAATGCGTTCCCATACGTTGTTTAAGTAGTCTTGCGTTTGCTTTGGGCTTGCACCGTTCCAATGGCTAATAAAACCACCGTTTTGATAATTGTTGTGGTATTTGCCCGGCGCGGTGAGCGTAAGGAACATGCCTTGCAGGTTGAGCAAGTTACCGATGTCTTCATAGCCACGGCAGCGCGCCATCAATTCATGGCGCAGAATGGCAGGGTTTGAAATGCTTTTGAGTACCATGCCCATGAGTTCGGCTTCTTCGCCTGTTTCTTCTTCAAACAGCATGCCGTTTTTGATGAATTCCCAATTCTTCTCTTTTTGCTCTTTGTGTTCGCGCAGACAATCCCACGAGCAGTAAGCCGATGCACGTTTAGACACTTGGCCCATGGCAATGGCAAGGTGTTCACGCATGATTTTACGCACACGCACTAAGCGATTGAGTATCCACTTTTCATCGCTCATTTTTAGAATGTCGGTCGTGGCTGATAGTGGCGTTTGCTTCTTGTATTTGCGCGGTGATGCTAGGCCAAGCGAGCACACGAACCTAGCAAGCAGTTCGTAAACGATGATTAATGCGGCGTCCACTTCTTCACCTGTTTCTTGCTGATGCTGTTCCATGATCACGCTTTTCTTTTTGTTGATGATGCAGGAAAGCTTGAACGCCATTTCTTTGAGTTCGTCACGCTCAAGCTCTGCAATGATGCGCTCTTTGATTGGCTTGGCGTTTTGTTCGATGCGGTCAAAATCAAAGCCGATTTGCTTTGGCTGCGGTTGTTGAAAATCGCTTTGCTCAAGGTCGTTTTCTTCACTGAGCAAAGTGATTTTGTGAGTGGTTGGCAGTTGGCTGTATTGGGCCAGCACTAAGCGAACGCGCGCTCGTGCGGGTTCCATCTTTTCACGTAGGAAGGTGTTAGCTTCGCGGTTGCCTTCTTTTTTGAAAATGGCAAGGTAGCGGTTAACGAAGTATTTGGTTAAATAATCTGGCAGGTCGGCAAAGTAGGTTCTATACCACTCAAAGTCCTGCTTGTTGACTTCGTAGAGTTTGCGCTCGATAACGCTTAGGTTTTCGGGCTCTTTGTTGAAGCTAAGCGGCTGCGCGATATGAATGGATTGTGCCGGGGCGTTTTTGTTGCGCGACCATTCAAGAAAGAGTTGGTTTGCTCTTTCTTGTTCATATTCGCTTATTTCAAGTGCGCGAAGTTCGTCGACATCAACGTCTTGATACCAAGAAATCAGGCGCTCACTTTGGGTTAACCCTTTTTCGTGATCGCGCCTGCTTTTTTTGGTGGCGTAGGTGGTGGTCAAAATGGTATCTCGTCAAAACGATCAGCAGCGATATCCGCTGTAATCATTCGCACATAACTAACGTAAAATGAGGAAATACCCGAATTTTGAATGTTGAACACTGCTGCTTCAGCGCGTGTAACTTCTCCGTATTTAATTGATTTCATAAATTCATCATGCTTTGAGTAAACCATTCTTGCTTCACGATAGAGAACTTTGAATAACTCTTTAGCTGATAACGTAGGCTTACCCACAACCGCTAAACCGCAGCTTGGGCAGGTGGTGTCGCTTTCTTTGATCACCGATGGGCAGTGTGGGCATAGAGTTTCTTTCATACTTCCCCCGAAATGATGTGACTTAAAGCTTGCGGAATGTTGAAACGGTTTCCGTAATCCCAAATGAACCATGAGTATTCGCAGGAATCTGAACGCCCCTTAACAAAGCGTGGTCTTGGGATAATGACTGGCGTTTTATTTGGGAACCCCACTTCAGCCCAAAACGGCACCCTTTTTATTGAACCCAAAAAGTTAACGCGCTGTAAGTAAGCCATTGTTCCGTTCGGTGCTAACTCATTTAAGCTTTTGCGAATAAACTCTTCAGTCAGTGAAAATGGTGGATTAGTGATGATCACATCTTGCTTACCGAAATTAGTGGTTAGGTAATCAACGCCCATTTCTATTTCTGCGTATGATTTTTGTGATAGTGGTAAATCAACCTTGTCGAAGATCGCCCCTGTTCCATAACAAGGTTCTAGAAACGTATCGGTTTCACGAAGGGTTAACTTTGCTAGTAATGCATCAACCACCTCTGGCGGTGTTGGATACAATTCACTAGGCTCCACTTTTCCATTTGTTGAGCTCATTTTTTCTGTTCCTTCGATAATTGGCGGCAAATAACGCAAACGTTGAAACCGTGCTTGTCTTTTTCAACAAGCAGGTCATTAACGATGCGGTGGCAGTGACGGCAAATGCAGTGCGTGGCTTGGTTGCTCATATCAGCTATTCTCCAACTCACGACCGCAAAAAGGACAGTAAGAACAAAGCATTCTTACTGAATCTTTCGTGAGGTTTTTAGCTGGGGTTTTATCCTTTTTCATCTGTCGATATTCGATATTGATTTGTGGATTGACCGGAACACGATCACCCGAAAAGAAAAACGAATACCCTTCCCACGCTACGTTTAAATCCGTTGCGCCATCAGGCAGTTGGGCGATCACTTGCTCTTTAATTCTTTCTAGATTCTCGTCAAAACAGTTACATTTGCTCATATCACATTGCCTCTAAGGTTGGGTGGCCGTGGATGGGTTCGCAGTCGCGCCACCACATTTGCATTGATGCGTGTTGGCTTGTGCTGCGGTTGCATGCGGAAACAAAGAAAAGTGCGCGGATTGCGCCTAGGGCTTGGTGTGACATATCGCTGTCAGTGGATTGGTTGAAAACAACAATCCAAAAGCACCACCAAGCGGTGATGAAGTCTTCAAGACATAAGCCTTGTTTTGTGCCGTTAACGTTAACGAGCATGGCGCGCGTTGAATCGAGTTCGAGCATTGGCCCTTGGCTTGATTCGATAATGTTAAACACACGAAAGAACTGTTCTATTTTGCGAGTAGTGAACCCTTCATGACGCAAGATCACTTCCAGTTCTTCTTTGTGAACCGTGATGATGTTGGCCATTACGCTTGCTCCGCTGGAGTTACAAAGGCTTCACGCGCTTCTATGATGAGTTCGGTTAATTGGCTTTCGATGAAAAGGAGTTTTTTAAGCGGGTTAGGTTCGATGGAAAGATAGACGTCCTCATTTAATAGCCTTTCTTTTTTCGACTCTTCATCACTCCAGTCAGTGCTAATATGAACCGCCCAAACTCTGAACGAATTCGAATGACAATCTAGGTCAGTAAACACTTGGATCACATCATTGTTCGACAGCGCTAACACGTTGATGGCGTGGATAACATCGTAGATATCGCGGTTAGCAATCGCTTTGCTAATTTGTTGTGCTTCATCTTTAATGTTTTCGCTTGTCAGTGGGGCCGTGAATTCAATACGAATTGGCTGTGGTAACAACGAGCTGAACGCCATGCAAACACGGCGTTGGTTGGTTAACATCATCTCGTGCATTTCACGAGTTTGTCGCAGTTGATCGCGGGTGTCTTCGTTAAGTTCTTTTGCAATAGCAACGGATTCTTTTGCAACTTTTAGCGCTTCACGCGCCTCATTCGTTTCACTCATTTTCAAAGCTCCTACGCTTATCGATGTAAAAAAAGCCCTCCCTCAATCCGAAGAAATCGAGAGGGCAAAGACGCCTTGGCTAGGCTTGGGTATATCGTTTAAAACTGGGTTACGACCAACGGTCTAAAATGCGTTGCGCTTTCATATCTAAGCGGTTGATTTCTTGCGCGATGAGCGTGCGCTTCATTTGCGTTGTGTCTTCGCTGTCGGCTTTTTCGATCAGCTCTGCGCGTTTTTTGCGTAATGGTTCAAGCAGTTTTTCGCGCAGCTCTCCACGAACGCGCTGTAGGCAAGCTAGCCCCTTTTGCTTTTGCGTAGCGTTAAGGCTGTGGTGCGGCATGTCCGGGCAAGGTTGGTGACATGCGGTTTCAAAGTTTTGGATTGCAACTGACATGGTGGTTTCTCCTATGCTAAGCCGGGGATGGCTGCACCGTTCATCACGAAATCAACACCCATGCTGAGCAAAGGTGATACGCCTGTGGTGCGTTTTTCTAAATCGGATATCAGCAAAACGAGGTTGCCTAGCGCCGCTTGGGCGGTGGCTAAGGTTTTGCGTTTTTGGCTGCGCGGGTAGCGGTGTTCGTGGCTAAGTGCTAACACACTGCCAGAAAGCTGGCCCGTAAGGTTCGAGTGTTCAAGGATGCGTTCAACAAGGCTTTTCGCTTGTTCTTCCACGGGTACCGATGCCGTTACCACGCCCAAATCACCCAGCAAGGTGTTAACAATGCTGTAATCATCTGACACGTAGCAAACCAAAGCCATAACCGGACAAGTCAAATGACGGCTCTGACTAGGATTCATCATATTCCTTAGCACCTGCCCATCCATTCCGATTTTCCTCGCGATTTTTTCCATATCATGATTCACAGCGAAGTCGCACAAACTGGCGTTAAATGCCTCTTGTTTGAACTCAAGCAATTCATACATGGCGTTATTTGCGTCCATGTTCGACAATCTCCTAAGCGAAGAACGGCGGCACGAAAATGACGACAAGTGCGAACACGTGTAGCCATTTCGGGCAGTGGGTTTTAGTGGGTACAAGGGAAGAAAGGCGCATGGTTACCCCAGCACAGCTATAGCTTCACGAGCTGCCATTTCATGCATGGCAACCATATTTACCAACGGCTTATCGCGGGGTTTTTCTTTAGGTTTGGTGATGATTCGTCCTTCCGAAATGTATTGACGAATGGTTCCCATCGCTAAACCTGAAATAATGGAATACTTTTCACATGTCACGTACGCACTCTCAGGTGGTACCGAATATGTCAGCATGGTGATATCCTTACGAGTTAGTTATATTTGTCGGTTGTCATTTGCTTTGGTCGGCGTGACACCGGAACACAAGGATATTAGATCGCCAAACGACAAAGCACAATACCAAATGGCGATCTAAATCAAATTTTTGGAATAAATAGAATGCCGAACAACAAAATATTGCCGTTCGAATACTTGTCTGGTGACGAATTCACTTCGAACCTAAAAAGACTGACTCACACAAAGGATTTCCAAGAGTTAAGCGATCTATTAAGTGTCCCAAAGGCCACATTTAGCACTTGGAACACACACAACAGAACGTCACATGAATTAATGGTAAGACTTCATTTGGCGATGGGCATACCAATTGAAGAATTAGCACTCAAACCACAAGATCGCCAAAAGTCTCATCATGTGACCAATGAACCTCGCGTTTCTTATAGCTATGAAGCGGTTAAGCAGAATAACCCTCAGCACTCAACTGTGATTCTAAAAAGCTTTTGCTTAGCAAATGGGCAACTGATTGAAACAGGTGAAATCCCTTATCCGGTAAGAAGAGTGAACAGTTTTAACTTGGACGCTGAAAAGGTGATCGAGGTTGAAACTAACGAGGCGATTTACTTGCTTGATAAAAGCACAACCGATGCTGTGGCAGGCAATTACTTAATTGATGTTGACGGGCGCTTGTCCATCAACCAAATACAGCGTTTACCCGGCAGAAAGTTAGCAATAGCTTTTGGTGACAGCACTATTGAAGCGTCAGAGAACGACATTAAAGTGCTTGGCCGTGTAGCGGTAACAATGAAAAAAGATTAATTATTAACTTGGCTAGGAAAATTAATTTATGGGATTCTTTTCAAAGGTTATTGGCCTATTTTCTGGAATCAAAAACTTGCAGGATGAGTTCAATAAACATCCCGCTACAGTCGCCCAGTATGTGCTTGATAAAGGTTATACGACACCTAATGAACAGCGTGATTTCTGCGAAAGGTTAGACATTGACTATGACCAACTTAGAGTGGAAATAAAAAAATTAAAATCAGTTAACAAATGGTCAAAAAAACTTACTACTGTTTGGGCTGGCGAAGCGCATCAAATAACTTTTGATTATGAAGATTCGGACGGTTCAACAAGTTTGAAAACCATTCAAGCAGATGAACTACTTGTTGATGATGAATATAAGTTCTACATAAAAGGGATTTGTTCTTATCGAAAAGAACAACGTCATTTCAACGCTGAAAGAATTAAAAATCTCGTAGATGGCGGCATAAATACTAATTTTTTCGATTGGTGTAAGACCTCTCTTAAAGTTGACCCGTTTAGTTTTCTTCCCCCAAAAACCAAGTCAAACATTAAACAAGTTATTTGGCAGGGTAAATGCCCACCTACAACATTTACATATCGCGTTTACGATAGAGAACGGATAACCGTCACGCCAATCCGTCTTATTTCAAATGGCTTGCACAAAGATCTAATTGCCTTAGATAGCACTGGAAAAGAGAAAATCTATTTCGTCCAAAACATTGAAACCATGCTGGATACTGAAGGCCATAAGAAAAAGCGCTTTGATGATTGGGTGAATGATGTCTTGTTAGTTAGTAACACTCAATAATGTCAGTTCGCAACTTAAAAGACGGCAGCAAAAAACCTTGGCTTTGTGAGTGCTACCCACAAGGCCGCAATGGTAAACGCGTTCGTAAACGCTTCGCCACCAAAGGTGAAGCGAATGCTTATGAAAACTTTGTGATGCGCGAAGTGGATGATAAGCCGTGGTTAGGTGATAAGCCTGATCACCGCCGCTTAAGTGAATTAATTGAACTGTGGTACCAGTTGCACGGCAAGAACTTACGTTCTGGTAGCCATTCTAAAGCGCGTATGCTTCACATTGCTGAGGCGCTAAATAACCCTATCGCTTCTCTTCTCTCTGCTAATGACCTTGCCCACTACCGAGCAAACCGAGTAAGTAAAGGACGGGGTCGTAAAAATAATGACTTGGCGATCAGCTCGCAAAACGGTGATATGGCTTTGTTGAAATTGATGTTTAACCGCCTTATCGCTATTAAAGAATGGAAGCTTCCAAACCCAGTCATTGGTATTGAGCCGATAAAGAAATCGGAATCTGAACTTACTTTTTTACGTGATGAGCAAATTATGCGGCTGTTCGATGTTCTAAAACAAAGCTGGATACATGACGAGCTGAGGCTGATATATAAAATCTGCCTAGCAACTGGAGCGCGGATTAATGAGGCGGTGTTGTTGAGAGGTGAACATGTTTTCGGGTGCAAGATTACGTTTGTAAATACAAAGGGGAAGCGGAATCGCTCTATTCCCATTTCCGAAGAGTTATATAAAGAATTAAACCCGCAAGGCAGCGGGCGGTTGTTTACTTGCGGTTATGGTGTTGCTCATAAATGGATTGACCGAGCCTTGCCTGAACTGCCAAAAGGCCAAGCCACTCACGTTCTTCGCCACACGTTCGCAACGGCATTCATGCGGAACGGTGGCAATATTCTTGATTTAAAGGAAGCACTTGGCCACGTTAACATCGACCAAACAATGGTCTATGCCCATTTTTCACCAAATCACCTTTCTTCTGTTGTTCGCTTAAACCCAATTTCTGGGTTAAATGTATGATGAAATATGGCGACAAAATGGCGGCATCACTCGTTAAATGTCGGTTGTCATCATCAACAATCAGATTCACACATCATCACCAACCCTTACAAACAAAGGTAAACCAAGACTTTAAACAAGGAATTAAACTATATGAAAGTCATCAGTTTTAACATCAACGGTTTGAGAGCTCGCCTTCATCAACTGCAAGCGATTATTGATAAGCATCAACCTGATGTCATTGGACTTCAAGAAATCAAAGTACACGATGACGCTTTTCCTCTTGAGGATGTTGAAGCCATGGGCTACCACGTCTATTTTCATGGTCAAAAAGCACATTATGGCGTCGCCATGTTGTGTAAGAAGGAACCCATTTCAGTACAGAAAGGCTTTCCTAGCGATAATGAAGATCATCAAAAACGCATGATTATGGCCACTTTTGAAGATGACAACGGCCAAAAAACAACCATACTCAACGGCTATTTTCCTCAAGGGGAGAATATTTCCCATGAAACAAAATATCCCTATAAGCGTCAGTTTTATAAAGATCTAATGGGTTACTTAACGTCACATCATTCCCCTGACGAACAAATAATTGTGATGGGAGACATTAACATCAGCCCTATCGACTTGGATATTGGGATTGGTGAAGCCAATAGAAAACGCTGGTTGCAAACGGGAAAATGCTCTTTCCAACCTGAAGAGCGTGAATGGTTACAAACTTTAATGGACTGGGGTTTTGTTGACACATTCCGTCAGTTAAATCCGGATGTAAATGATCAATTTTCGTGGTTTGATTATCGCTCACGCGGCTTTGATGATAACCGTGGGCTACGAATCGACGTCATTTTAGCGACCCCGAACCTAGCAAAAAAATGCCAAGAGGCCGGCATCGACTATGAACTTCGAGGAATAGAAAAACCTTCTGATCACGCGCCAATTTGGTCCAGTTTTTCCTTGTAGGAACAGAAAGTAACGTGCCAATAAGAAGCGCGCATTCGGCGCGCTTCTTATTTTAATCTATGCCTTGATTATAGAAACAAACTCGGTACAGCAAATGCTACTCGCAGCCCTTCAGCTTAATGGGCGCAAATAAGCTAAGAAGCGTTTTTCAGCCTGTTTAAAGCAGAACAAAATAATGAAGGTCAAGCCCATATAGAACAAACCTGCGGTTAAAAATGACTCGAATGGAGCATAATAACGAGAGTTCACTAAACGCGCAGCCCCCGTTAAATCCATAATGGTAACAATACCAGCAACCGCAGAACCGTGGAGCATGAAGATAACTTCATTACTATAAGCGGGCAGTGCGCGCCTTAACGCACTCGGTAGAATAATTCGTCGATACGTTTTCCAAGTACTCATTCCGTATGCCTTCGCCGCTTCAACTTCGCCTTTAGGCAACCCATTGATCGCACCGCGAATAATTTCAGCCGTGTAGGCGGACGTATTGAGAACAAAAGCAACCAACGCGCAAAACCAAGCGTTTTCCCACAAGGTATCTTTCACCGGGAAAAATTGATCCATTCCATAGTAGATGAGATAAAGCTGGACCAATAACGGTGTACCACGAAAAAAGTAGGTATAAGCCCATGCTGGAGTACGAATCAAATAGTTGTGGCTATTTCTAGCAATCGCTAAGGGGATGGCAAGGCTCAAACCGATAATTAACGACAACCCCACCAGCCAAACCGTTGTCCACAGCCCACTAAAATAAATTGGTAGGCTTTGAGTAATAAGGGAAAAATCCATATTTACCTCGTGTGAATGCTGAACTTGCGCTCAACCAATTTGAGAAGACCGGTTGATACACTGGTAAAGAAAAGGAAGATCACTGAGACAGCCATATAAAAGGTGAATGGCATTTTTGTCGAACCCGCCGCGAGTGAGCTGACTCTGACCATATCTTCTAATCCAATAATGGAAACAAGTGCCGTCGTTTTGAGCAATACTAACCAGTTGTTACCAAATCCTGGTAACGCATGACGGACCATTTGAGGAAGCAAAATGCGTCTAAATGCTAACGTGGAACTCATACCATACGCTTTCGCCGCTTCCATCTCCCCTTTATCAACTGCCATAATGGCGCCACGAAAGGTTTCAGCCATATAGGCACCGAAAATGAAACCTATGGTTAGTATCCCAGCAATGAAAGGGCTAACATCAATATAATCGGGGAGATAAGCGGTCCATTCATGGCTCGGGTCACTTGCCATAAACCAATTGTTTAGCCATTCGTTGATTGAATAAAGGCTATTATTCAACAATATTTGACCGCCAAAGAAAATAAGCATCATTAACACAAGGTCTGGAATACCGCGAATGATGGTCGTGTAAAGAGTGGCAATGGCTCTTGCCCAACGGTAAGGTGCAAGCTTGGCTAGCGCACCTAGCATGCCAAGTAACATGGCAAGTAATAAAGAGAGCACGGCAACTTCAATGGTCAGCACCGCTCCCTTCAAAATTGAGGCTTCATATCCGTGTAGGTCCAACATAATTCATCCCTAGTCCCTGGAGAATTTAACGGCTGGGTACTTCTGGAACTAGGATCCAGCCGTTAAGAATCAATGGATTCCCATCATAATTGAGAAGGTGGAGTCAACTGAGCTAACCAGTCCTAATTACAGAGTGATCGATAAACATATTCATATGCTCGGCCCACTCTCACCTTCTAATTATATGGGTAAGATATGATGTTACAGCTTATTCACCGTATACATCGTAATTAAAGTATTTGGTCGCAATTTCTTGGTAAATCCCTTGTTGACGAAGAGATTTAATCGCCATATCAAGTTTTTGAGTGAGATCTTTGTCTTGTTTACGAACCGCAATACCAAAACCATCGCCAAACCATTTCGGATCGGTTAATGATGGGCCGACGAACTCATACGCTTCGCCGCCCGCTTTGTTAAGCACACCCTCTTCCAAGGCAGAGGCATCACCCAATACTGCCGCAATACGACCATTGGCTAGGTCAAGATAGGCTTCATCAAATGAACCATAACGGACAATTTCGACTGCATCGCCATAATTATCAGTAAGATACTTATCGTGCGTTGTTGCACGTTGTACACCAATTTTCACCCCTTTTAGACCTTCTTTAGAAAAATCCAACGCGGCTCCCTTCTTGGCGATAAATTTATTGGGAATTAATGCGTACTTACCAGTGAAATCGACTTTTTTCTTGCGCTCGTCGGTAATCGACATGGCTGCAATAATCGCGTCATATTTACGTGCGAGCAGTGATGGAATAATGCCATCCCAGTCTTGTGGAACGATTTTACATTCCACTTTCATCTCCTTGCACAACGCATTGGCCATATCAACATCAAAGCCTTTGAGAGATCCATCGGCCTCTGTCCAGCTAAAAGGAGGATAAGCCCCTTCTATACCAAAACGAACCGTCTTCCATTCTTTCGCTTGGGCCATACCAGTCATTGCACTAGCAGCAACGGCTGCAACTAATAACCACTTTTTCATTTCCATACTCCTGTGATTGAGGTCTTACTTATTTATCATGCTATGTTTATGTTGGTTTTGCTTAATATTTATGCCGTGGCGAATACCACAACATAATGAACACATTAATAAATAGAGGATATAAATTGTTTTAACCGTTCAGATTTAGGCTGGGTAAACAGGATGGCTGGATCTCCTTGCTCTTCCACTAAACCTTGGTGCAAGAACATCACATGGTTTGAAACATCGCGAGCAAAGGCCATTTCATGAGTCACTACCAGCATAGTACGGCCTTCTTCTGCCAAGTCTCTCATAACACCCAACACTTCACCCACCAATTCAGGATCAAGTGCAGAAGTGGGCTCATCAAACAGCATGACTTCTGGCTCCACGGCTAACGCTCTAGCAATCGCCGCACGTTGTTGTTGCCCACCAGAAAGGTGACCAGGATAATAGTCTTTACGTTCATACAGGCCGACTTTTTTTAGCAGCACCTCAGCACTCTCGATGGCTCGTGCTTTCGGTACTCCTAACACATGAATTGGTGCTTCAATAACGTTTTCTAACACCGTCATGTGCGACCAAAGGTTAAATCCCTGAAATACCATAGCAAGGCGTGAGCGAATTCGTTGCACCTGCTTTTCACTCACAGGTGAAGCTTCACCTTGCCGATTTTTTTTCATTTGAATGAGTTCACCATTGACCCAAATATCACCAGAGGTTGGTGTTTCAAGTAAATTGATGCATCTAAGAAAGGTACTTTTTCCCGAGCCAGAAGAACCAATAATGGAGATCACATCACCCTTACGAGCTTCTAGCGAGATTCCTTTTAGTACTTCGTTTTGACCAAAGGTTTTGTGCAGCTCTTTAATATTCAGCGCCGGTACATCAGTCATGCGCTTAACTCCCTGTATTTGCTACTGCAGAGTATTCCAACTCCCATTTTTGATACAAACTAGCATTCACACCGAAAACATGCAACAAATTATTAACCTGCAAAATAAGGATATTTAGTTATTTTATCTGATTAAAAATTCACATTTTAGCCAATACTTCTCCGTATGGCGCATATAAATGGCACATCAAGCAATTAACAGTTAACTCATTTCATTAACATTTACTTAAAAATAGACAACCTATTCATGTATAAAGTACACCTAGATTCATAAGATATTTAAGGTCATTAATATCATTGAAACTCTTTTACAAACATCACAATGTGAAAACTTATTTCAAGCAAGTAACGGCTCAACCCCCCGTTTTCATTAGGCTGCTGTAGTTTTCTTTCACATTTATTCTTAAAGTGATCAAGATCAATCACCCTAAAGGATAAGCAAGCTAAACTCGCGAGCAAAGATAAGGTTGTATAAATAACCACACTCTCTTTTTTAGTTGTTGTTATGCAAGCACATATGAGATGTGCTACATATTCAATTAAAAATATTACCGCTTCTTCGCGGATTACTAGGATTCAGTACGAATTACTAACTTTTAAAAATATGAGGAATCTATGCCAGACGTAGTCAACAATGAGCGCTCAGAAATCGAGACGAAAAGCTATAAAGAGCTGCATCGTCCAGCATCTGAGTTTGCAAGCCGTTCAGATTACCTAGACCACGAACTGCAAATCATGAAGCCCCGTCGCTTTGGTTTGAACTTACCTGGTCGTGACTTCCGTTTTGAACTTGAAGATTTTGTACCAGCCATCGCGGGCACAATCGGCATTATCGCCATGTACTCAGCGGTAATGATGTCTTGGGCTGATGGCCTAACCCAAGCATGGGATCACATCCATCTAGGTAAAGACTTCGCGATTGAAGTTGCACGTGTAGAGATGTTATTTCCTGCCCTCTTCTTCTGTGTTATTGCCTCTGGCTTCTTAAACCCAAAAGCCAACTTAGCTGGCAACCATGGCCCAATGATCCCTCTTATCGGCTCAATCGCATTAGCCGGCGCACACCCTTTGGCATTGGCAATTTTGCTTGGCGTTTTTGGTCTTCTCTTAAGTTACTTTAAAGGAGGCTCGAAACTGGTCAATCTAACCTCCGAGGGAACCGCAGGCGGGTTGCTTATCTTCCTCGGCTTTACCGGCACAATGAGCCAAATTGGTTCTATCCAAACTTGGGCTACCAGTTTGCAATCGGTCGATGTCGCCGCAGGCAGCTTAGGTTACGTTGGCCTAGTGGTTTTAGGTGTCAATATTGTGCTGTATGCATTTCTTGCAAAAATCAACATGCGTTGGTTAGCAATTCCTGTCTGTGCAATGACAGGGCTTGCGATTGCGCTTTTATTCGGTACTGGCTTTGATCTTCAATTTGAAACTCAAATGGGCTTACCTAACCTTAATCCTGTTTACTGGTGGGGCTCAACCACTGAAGGTTGGATGCTTGGTTTGCCAACAGTAGAACACTTTATCGCCTCATTGCCCTTTGCTATTTTG
This sequence comes from Vibrio sp. B1-2, assembly GCF_963888445.1. Classification (NCBI taxonomy): domain Bacteria; kingdom Pseudomonadati; phylum Pseudomonadota; class Gammaproteobacteria; order Vibrionales; family Vibrionaceae; genus Vibrio; species Vibrio sp. B1-2. Next base: position 272,168 of record NZ_CAWPJH010000040.1, on the reverse strand, counting down.
GCCGTTGCGATGTGGTCACCAGATTTCCTTGGTCACCGAATTTTCCAAGAATTGAACTATCCGAAGAGAACTGAAAAAGTACTGATGGATGTTGATGACACAATGACCATGTGTTCAATTCGTCAAATGGTAGGTACAGCGCTTGGTGGTGGTAATATCACATCGTCATGGGGAACGTATATGATCCCAGCGGCGATTGCTAAACGCCCAATTCCTGGTGGTGCCATCATCTTAGGTTTATTGGTCATGACTATTGCTATCCTTGGCTTCCCTATGGACGTAGCGGTTTGGCCTCCAGTAATGCGTATTGCTCTATTAGTAGGGGTATTTCTTCCTTTACTAGAAGCGGGTATGCAAATGGTAAGAAACACAAAAGATTCACAAGCAGCGGGCATTTGTATCTTTGGTAGCGCTGTGGTGAACCCTGTTCTAGCGTGGGCATTGACCATGCTACTCGATAACAATGGCCTAATTGGCGACAAAGAACGTGCATCAAAGCTGTCTTTTATCGACAAAATCATCATTCCAGGTGGTGTGCTGATCATCTGTTTAATTGCTATGCTTGCGGTTGGTATGCTTGAAAACCAATACGGTTTAAAAGCTTGGCTATAATGAGCTTGGACTAATACGAATTTGGGTAGTGCTCGCACTACCCAAACTTTATTTGAAAAATTTAACTTTTATTGATTTAGTTTAAGGTTTGCAAAAAAATTTTAGTCTAATCTTGCATTCAAGGCTTAAAAGCACAATATCTATATTCAGATAATTGAATAGTGTGAATATAGATATTGTATTAATAGAGTGTACTGCTCCTTTCGAGGATAACTGGCTCAACGGTGAAGACGGTACGTGTTTTTTCTACTAAAAAGGTAGGTATGTCATGGCAGAGCAATTTGCTAAAGCTTGGGAAAGTTTTGTTGCAGGTGAGTGGCAAAACGAAGTTAACGTTCGTGATTTTATTCAAAAGAACTATACGCCGTATGAAGGTGACGAATCTTTCCTAGTTTCTGAAGGTACTGAAGCGACAAACAAGCTTTGGGCTAAAGTAATGGAAGGTATCAAACAGGAAAACGCGACTAAGGCCCCTGTCGATTTCGATACTGACGTTATTTCTACCATCACTGCTCACGATGCAGGCTACATCGAAAAAGATCTTGAAACTATCGTTGGTCTACAAACTGAGAAACCACTTAAGCGCGCTATCATCCCTAACGGTGGTGTGCGTATGGTTGAAGGTTCTTGCAAAGCATACGGTAGAACTCTTGACCCTATGATTTCAAAAATCTACTCAGAATACCGTAAAACTCACAACGCTGGCGTTTTCGATATCTACACTCCTGATATCCTAGCGTGTCGTAAGTCTGGTGTTCTGACGGGCCTTCCTGATGCTTATGGTCGTGGCCGTATCATTGGTGACTACCGTCGCGTAGCACTTTACGGTATTGATTTCCTAATGAAGGATAAGCTTGCTCAATTCACTTCTCTACAAGAGCGTTTTGAGAACGGCGAAGATCTAACGGCAACGATGCAACTTCGTGAAGAAATTGCAGAACAACACCGCGCACTTGGCCAAATGAAAAAAATGGCTGAAAAATACGGTTTTGACATCTCTCGCCCAGCAGAAACTGCACAAGAAGCTATCCAGTGGACTTACTTCGGCTATCTAGCTGCTGTTAAATCACAAAACGGTGCGGCAATGTCGCTAGGTCGTACTTCGACTTTCCTAGATATCTTCATCCAACGTGATCTAGAAGCGGGTAAAATCACTGAAGTACAAGCTCAAGAAATGATCGACCACTTCGTAATGAAGCTGCGTATGGTTCGTTTCCTACGTACTCCTGAATACGATGAACTATTCTCTGGCGACCCAATTTGGGCAACAGAATCAATGGGTGGTATGGGTCTTGACGGTCGTACACTCGTTACGCGTTCTAACTTCCGTTTCCTAAACAGCCTATACACTATGGGTCCTTCTCCAGAGCCAAACATCACTGTACTTTGGTCTGAGCAGCTACCTGACGGCTTTAAACGTTTCTGTGCAAAAGTATCTATCGATACTTCATCTATCCAGTACGAAAACGATGATTTAATGCGTCCAGACATGAACTCTGACGACTATGCTATCGCATGTTGTGTATCGCCAATGGTTGTAGGTAAACAAATGCAGTTCTTCGGAGCGCGTGCAAACCTTGCTAAAACCATGCTTTACACCATCAATGGTGGTATTGATGAGAAGTTGAAAATCCAAGTTGGTCCTAAAATGGACAAGATCGCAGGTGAGTATCTTGACTATGACGAACTGTGGGCAAAAATGGACCACTTCATGGATTGGTTGGCGAAGCAATATGTGACCGCACTAAACAGCATTCACTACATGCACGACAAATACAGCTATGAAGCAGCGCTAATGGCACTGCATGATCGTGACGTTAAACGTACGATGGCATGTGGTATTGCTGGCCTGTCTGTTGCTGCTGACTCTCTATCTGCAATCAAATACGCAAAAGTTAAGCCAATTCGTGACGAAGATGGCCTAGCGATCGATTTCGAAATCGAAGGTGATTATCCTAAATTTGGTAACAATGACGCCCGCGTTGATGACATCGCATGCCAACTTGTTTCTACGTTTATGGGCAAAATCCGTAAACTTAAGATGTACCGTGATGCAATTCCAACTCAGTCTATCCTAACTATCACTTCAAACGTGGTATATGGTAAGAAAACAGGTAACACACCTGATGGTCGTCGTGCTGGTATGCCTTTCGCACCGGGTGCAAACCCAATGCATGGCCGTGACGAAAAAGGTGCAGTAGCATCATTGACTTCAGTAGCGAAACTACCGTTTGCTGATGCACAAGATGGTATTTCTTATACTTTCTCTATCGTTCCAAATGCGTTAGGCAAAGAAGAAGCAAGTCAACGTGCAAACCTTGCTGGCCTGATGGATGGTTACTTCCACCATGAAGCAGGCATTGAGGGTGGCCAACACCTAAACGTGAACGTGCTTAATCGCGAAACTTTAGAAGATGCGGTTAAACACCCTGAGAAATACCCTCAGCTAACCATTCGTGTATCTGGCTATGCTGTGCGTTTTAACTCACTGACTGCTGAACAACAAGCTGACGTTATTGCACGTACTTTCACTGAATCTCTATAATTTCAGTTAAATTACTAGCAAAATAGTTAAGCCCTGCTCGATGAGTGGGGCTTTTTTTATACTCAGAAATCAAAAATGCGCAATGCATCGACCACAAATGTTACGCTTACCACATTTATTTTGATTCAACTGCCTATTTATCAACTGAATAGCGCATCTTTCCTATATGATTAGGGCTTGTCTATACTCTGCAGTGTTCGTATGAAGCTATTTCACATTCTTCCATTGACGTTACTCAGTGCTTCTGCGCTGGCCTCTCAACACGCAACGGTTGCTTTTAACCTCGATAACGATGGCGTATTTGGCGTAGATCGCGACTACACCAATGGTTTATTTTTAAGCTACACCTCAGGGGCGATTGATCCATATTGGTGGGCTAAACCACTCAGCCTTTCGGTTTGGGGAGCGGCCCCATTGGACAAATGGGAGATCAGCATTGGCCACAAAATGTGGACTCCTTCGGAGATTTCTCTTACCAAACCAGAGCCGAACGAACGACCTTACGCTGGGTATTTACACACCGAGCTTAACTATATTAGTTTGCATCCCCAACAAGCCACGCGGGCAAATTTAACCATTGGAACCACCGGAGATGCTGCGCTTTCTGAGAAAGCGCAAAAGTTAGTGCACAGCATCACTAAATCTGACGAACCCAATGGTTGGGCCTACCAAGTAGAGGAAAAAATCGTCGGCAGCGTGGGTTATCTATCTCACTTTAATCTGACACGATACCGCAGCTATGCAGGAACTGACGTTGAGCTTTCCAACGTTTCAGAGGTCAATGTAGGTAACTTTCGCAGTGATCTCTCCACAGGTTTTATGATGCGTTGGGGGACCGATCTTGCGGGTAACTTTGGCAGTGCTCAAATCAGTGCAGAAAACCCTTTCTCGGCAGGGATGATTGGTGCCTCGGATACTGGATGGTTTCTATTCGGAGGTGTAGAAGGACGCTATCGCTTCAATGACATTACCATCGAAGGAGATAGGCCTTTAAACGGATTGGATCACCCATCTGAATATTACCAAGTTAACTTGGAAAATCTTCAGGCGACCGCCGTAGTTGGTGCGGCTTGGTATATTCAACAAGTCGGTGCGAGTTTAACGTTCACCGCAAACACACCTGAGTATAAGGAAGACAAAAACTCCATTCACGGTGTCGGTAATATTTCTCTTTTTGCTTTTTTCTAACGTTTAGCAAACTGAAATTATATGGTGAAACTTTGGCAGTCTACACTTAGGCTGCTAGAGCGTTTATCCACAATCTGGCTGGTTGCTCTTAACTGTTCATTGTTCTCTTCCAAGGCTTTCATGGCTCGAGATATTTGTATCATATTATCTGCCATTGAATGGCTAGTCGTCGCCAAATCTCGAATCGATGCAAAAATGGCTTCTGTTTTATTCGCCGCTTCATCTGCTTTTTTGATAATTTGCGCGATGGCCTGTATCGCCTCATTACCTTTCTCTTGCCCACTCTGCATAGACTGCTCAGATTGCGCAATATAAGTGATTACTTCCGCACTTTCCTTTTGCATAGTATCAATAGTGCCGGAAATTTCGGCCACGGCATTGACCGTTCTTACTGCTAAACTTCGAACTTCATCAGCGACAACAGCAAAGCCACGACCTTGCTCTCCCGCTCTCGCCGCTTCAATTGCGGCATTGAGTGCCAATAAGTTAGTCTGCTCGGCAATACAATACCATTAATGATGTCCATCACCGAGTCTACTTTTGCAGAAGCTTGTTCAAGTTGATGAATGTGGCCTGCGGCCGAGCTTAGGATTTTACCAACCTCAACCAGTGACGTAATAGCAACGGAAATCACTTTTCCTCCCTCTTCTGCGCTTTGCATAGAAGATTTGCTGAGTTCCGCAACAAACTCCAATGAGTTGGAGACTTCTTGGGTCGTCACGCTGACCTCTTCTGTGGCCGATGCCAATAATTGCGTTTGTCCCAAAACGTCAGATTGATTTGTCACCAAAGTGTCTAATCCAACATTCAGTGACGCGGCATCACCAGACAAGGCTTCACTGCTTTTCTGCACACCACTCACCAATTTCCCTAAATTTTCACAGCTTTGGTTAATGGCCAATGCCAGTTGATTGAATTCGTCCTTTTCGTTATTCGTCATCGGCATACGGCGTGACAAATCGCCACGCGAGATATTGTTCAACACGTGAATTGTTTGCGACAAAGAACGAGAAAGAGAAAAACTAAAGGTAAGGAAAATAGCAATGGTCAATATGGCAAGTAACGCACAGGCCGCCAATACAGACCACTGTGTTTGCGATGCGGTCGTTTTTGCGGCCAACTGATATTGCTCACTCAACGCGGAAAGCTTGGTTGAAATATCTTGAATCACCGACTTAACTTGCGCCTCTGTATCGCCTCTTTGTTTCTCCATCACTTGCAATTGCTGAGACAGTTCACTCACACGTAAAAAAGCCTGTTTAAATTGTTGTATCTCTTTTTCATACAGATCCAACATCGAATAAGAATCAGACATATTGACGAAACTGGCCATAGCACGATTAAACAGTTTTAAGTTTTGCTCCGTGGGTTCTAATAAATAATTTTGCTGCGCCTTAACCATGGCTTGAAAATCCGAGTTGATTGTAACCATCCCCGTCTCATCTATCTTTTTCTCTATCGTGGTGGCCAACGTTTTCAGCTCACCCAGCTTACCTTCGTTAACGTTGAAACCCACTTCTGATTTCACTTGCAACCAAGGACGCAAAAATTGGTCAAATTGTTTGGCCGCCTTGAGCAACACTTCCCCTTCTTGAGCAAAATTGGTCTTTTGCAGGAAAGCAACATTAGCATTCACCTCTTCCATCAACTGATCCAATTTATTCAAAATCGAGTTGACCTGATTGCCTTGCATGTTGTTTAGCTCTGATGCAAGCGACAACAAATTTGCTTGAGTAGTAAATATCGCCACAGAACCGGATGCCACTTCGCCACTGGAGCGATACTGTTCATCCATTCCCATCAAGCTCTTTGCGGTATAAATCCCTAAACCTAAAAAACCAACACAAAGGATAACTAAAAATAGACTGATTTTTTGCTTTTGAGAAAACTGTACATCCATGAACTATTCCTTATTTAAACCCTATCGCATTCAACGAGTTCTTATTTCTATACAGTGTAGTCAATGTGCAGAATTTCATGACACTCATTTTGAGCCACAACATATGGTTTAGGATATGCGGCGGCAATTGCACATTAACCCTACTTAATCCCTACCATTTGTAATAAAATAACGGGCAAATAACCTATTCGAGATGAACTGATGTCAACAACTGGTCGTATTCATTCTTTTGAGTCTTGTGGCACGGTAGATGGCCCTGGAATTCGCTTCATTGTTTTTATGCAAGGCTGCCTAATGCGTTGTATGTATTGTCATAATCGTGACACATGGGACACCCATGAAGGCAAGGAAGTGACTGTTGAAGAAATCATTACCGAAGCAAAATCTTATCGCCATTTTATGAAAGCCTCTGGCGGCGGAATTACCTGTTCAGGCGGTGAAGCTATGCTTCAACCTGAATTTGTTCGTGATTTATTCCGCGCAGCGCAAGCTGAGGGCATTCACACCTGCTTAGATACCAACGGTTATATTCGCAAACACACAGACGTGATTGATGAAGTACTCGATGCCACTGATTTAGTGATGTTAGACATCAAACACATGAAAGATGAGATCCACCATGATTTTATTGGTGTGTCGAATAAGCGAACCTTAGATTTCGCGCGCTACTTACACACCATAGGTAAAAAAACGTGGATCCGTTATGTGATTGTTCCTGGCTACACTGATGACGAAGAAGCGGCTCATATGCTTGGTGATTTTATTAAAGATATGGATAACATCGAAAAAGTAGAGCTGTTGCCTTATCACAAATTGGGCGCTCATAAATGGGAAGCAATGGGGCTAGAATACCCATTAGAAGGTGTGAATCCGCCGTCAAAAGAGACCATGGACAAAATCGTTGGGATCTTAGCTCAGTATCACTCAAACATAAAATATTGATTGCTTGATTTAATAACCATAAAAATGCCAGCATAATGCTGGCATTTTTATAGAGAGGCTAGCCATGCAGCTGGAACAACTTGCGGTGCTATTGCTCCTGCTACTTGTTGGGTTAACGACCCTTCGCGATTTTAAATACTCATTTTGGACAAAGTTTAAGGCCGAGAAATCCTTTCAGCATCTCACCTATTTTGCCTCTTTTGCACTTTTTCTTTTGTGGTTAGCTCAAGCCGGAGTGACCGAAGGATTGCCTATCCATTTTCTCGGTTTAACAACCCTCACGATGATGTTTGGCTGGCGTTGCGCATTTGTTATAACTATTCCTGTTACATTTGCACTGGCGGTGGTCGGTAAACTGACCTTCTTTAACATCCCCGAATACTTACTACTATCATCGCTACTGCCAATCCTAGTTAGTTATGCTTTGTTTGCTTTGAGTTATCATTATCTACCGCGCAATATTTTTGTGTTTATTTTTGTGGCTGGTTTTTTAAATGGCGGCCTGACGGGTAGCCTGCATTTGGCCATTAACACCGCTTATCAATTGCTTCTTGGGCAACATGACTGGCAAGTCATCCGCGATAATTACCTAATTTTTGTTCCTTTACTCGCTTTCCCAGAAGGGCTGCTCAATGGTATGGCGTTAGCGATACTATCCGTATTTAAGCCAGAATGGTTGCGTGTCTTTTCCGACAAAGATTATATCTATAACCACTTACACAAAAAGTAACAAGAATTGCACACATTTTATGCTTTCCATATTAAATCCGTGTTGAGATCATGTTTCATTGTCGATAATTGCTGTTAACCTTATGCCATCAAATAGAACATAAAATTTAGTGAGGCTACCTCCATGGAAATGACCAACGCTCAACGACTGATTCTATCTAATCAGTATTTTTTGATGTCACAGATGGATCCCAACAACGCCAAAAAATACAAGCGGTTACAAACCATTGTAGAACGTGGTTATGAACTGCAAATGCGAGAACTCAACAAAGAATTTGGCTGCTTGACCGAAGCGGAGTGCCGCGAAGTGATCGACATCATGGAGATGTATCACGCTATGCAAGAATCACACAAAATGCTCTCCGATGCAGAAAGCAAAAATGTGGATCAGCGCCGCCTGCACTTTTTAGGGTTTGATATCGCTAAAGAGTCACAACGCGTTCATTACGTGCGTTTCTTGGTTGAGTCTGAAGGGCTTTACCCACAATTTGATAAAGCCGATCACCACTTCAACAGCCAAATGCCAATGTCAGATAAATATCGTCGCATGTTAACGGCTTGGCGTAATTGTCCTCGCCAATACCATTTGTCAACCGCAGAATTTACACAAATTTTTAATGCCTAAATTTTAATACCTAGCAAGGTAGGCTGACGAAAGATGAAAAGACGCAGACACTGCGTCTTTTTTACATTCCCCCTCGCAGTTATTAACTCCAACACCAACTTATCCCTCGAACTCTTGATATTCACACACTAAATAGTTCAACCTGATCGACGTTATTACTGTCACGAAATTTAAATAAACACATAATTGTTAAGCAAAATTGTCAAACTCGGACTAGTCTTAAATTGTTATTAATTTGTGTTTTTAAGCGGTGTTGTCAGTTAGACAGTTTTCAGAGGGGAATTCACTATGAGTATTTTTGACCACTTTCAGGCACGCTATGAAGCCGCCAAGGATGAAGAGCTATCACTGCAAGAGTTTTTAGCTCTGTGTAAAGAAGATAAAAGTGCTTATGCCAATGCAGCAGAGCGGCTGTTAATGGCGATTGGTGAGCCTGAGCTGATAGACACAGCAAAACACCCCCGATTGAGTCGCATTTTCTCTAACCGGGTGATTTCTCGTTATAAAACTTTTGAGGATTTCTATGGCATGGAAGAAGCCATAGAACAGATTGTTTCCTACCTCAAACACGCTGCCCAAGGTTTAGAAGAAAGAAAACAAATTCTCTATCTACTCGGTCCAGTTGGTGGCGGTAAATCTTCACTGGCGGAGAAACTCAAAGCTTTAATGCAACAAATGCCTATTTATGTTTTGTCTGCAAATGGCGTTCGTAGCCCAGTCAATGACCACCCATTTTGTCTGTTTGATGTGGTTGAAGATGGCGAAATCCTCAAGCAGGAATATGGGATAGAAAAACGCTATTTACGCTCAATTACATCACCTTGGGCGGCCAAACGCTTACACGAGTTTGGTGGCGATATTTCCAAATTCAAAGTCGTCAAAGTACGACCTTCAATTCTCGATCAAATTGCCGTCGCAAAAACAGAGCCCGGTGATGAAAACAACCAAGACATTTCGTCACTGGTTGGGAAAGTGGATATTCGAAAACTCGAGCATTTCTCGCAAGATGACCCCGATGCATATAGCTATTCCGGTGCACTCTGTAAAGCCAACCAAGGGTTAATGGAGTTTGTTGAGATGTTCAAAGCGCCAATTAAGGTGCTTCACCCACTCTTAACCGCCACGCAAGAAGGAAACTTCAACGGGACAGAAGGGTTATCCGCCCTACCCTTTGATGGCATGATTTTAGCGCACTCAAACGAATCAGAGTGGCAGACATTCCGTAACAACAAAAACAACGAAGCGTTTTTGGACCGGGTTTATATCGTTAAAGTCCCTTACTGTTTACGCGTCTCGGAAGAAGTGAAAATTTACCAAAAACTGCTTGAACACAGCGAACTATCCAAAGCGCCATGCTCACCAAGCACACTAGAATTACTTGGTCAATTTAGTATCCTCTCGCGCCTAAAAGTGCCGGAAAACTCGTCACTCTTCTCCAAAATGCGCGTCTACGATGGTGAAACGCTAAAAGATACCGATCCAAAAGCAAAAAGCTATCAAGAGTATCGTGACTACGCAGGTGTTGACGAAGGGATGTCCGGTTTATCGACTCGCTTTGCCTTTAAAATACTGTCGCGCGTATTCAACTTTGACCAAACGGAAGTTGCGGCTAACCCCGTTCATCTGTTCTATGTCATCGAACAGCAAGTTGAACGCGAGCAGTTCCCTCAAGAAATCGCTGAACGATATATGGAGTTTTTAAAAGGCTACTTAGTGCCTCGTTATGTCGAGTTCATTGGTAAAGAGATTCAAACTGCTTATTTGGAATCTTATTCTGAATATGGTCAAAATATTTTTGACCGCTACGTTACTTATGCTGATTTCTGGATCCAAGACCAAGAGTATCGTGATCCTGAAACTGGCCAACTTTTCGATCGTTCATCGCTCAATAACGAGTTAGAAAAAATCGAGAAAACAGCAGGCATTAGTAACCCGAAAGATTTCCGAAATGAAATCGTCAATTTTGTACTGCGTGCGAAAGCGCACAACAATGGACAAAATCCGGTTTGGACCAGTTACGAAAAACTGCGTACCGTCATTGAGAAAAAAATGTTCTCAAATACCGAAGAGCTACTTCCTGTTATCTCTTTTAATGCCAAAACCTCATCGGATGATCAGAAAAAACACGACGATTTTGTCGCTCGTATGATGGAGAAAGGTTATACAGAAAAGCAAGTAAGGCTGTTGTCTGAGTGGTATTTACGCGTCCGTAAATCTTCTTAACTTCAAGCAAACCAAAACCTGTACATGCGTTAGCCATACGAACAATGGCTAACGTAAAGGTGACGTTTTCAAGGGGATACTCATGGCGCAATTTATCGATAGAAGATTGAACGGTAAAAACAAAAGCGCGGTCAATAGACAACGCTTTTTACGCCGTCATAAAGAGCAGATCAAAGAATCTGTTGCAGACGCAGTGAATCGTCGCTCCATCACCAACACCGAGTCTGGCGAAGATGTGTCGATCCCAAATCACGACATCAAAGAACCCGTGTTTCATCAAGGAAAAGGCGGCCTAAAAGAACGAGTTCACCCGGGTAATGACCAGTTTATTACTGGTGATAAAATTGAGAGACCTAAAGGTGGCGGACAAGGCAATGGTTCAGGACAAGGTGATGCGAGTGCTGATGGCGAAGGCCAAGATGAATTTATTTTCCAAATCTCTAAAGATGAATATCTTGATCTACTGTTTGAAGATCTGGAATTGCCTAATCTAGAAAAAAATCAAATCAATAAAATTACAGAATGGAAAACTCATCGCGCGGGTTTCAAAACGGCAGGTGTACCGTCGAACATTGCTGTAGTTCGCTCTTTGCAACAATCACTGGCTCGCCGCACCGCAATGACAGCGGGAAAACGTCGTTTAATGGGGGAATTAGAAGAAGAGTTACTGCGCATTCAAAATAGAGAGCCCGCTCAAGTATTAGAAGAGAAGCGACTTAAGCAAGAAATCGAAGCGTTGCGTAAAAAAATTGAAAGTGTGCCGTTTATTGATACGTTTGACCTACGTTTCAAAAACTTTGAAAAACGCCCCATTCCATCGAGCCAAGCTGTTATGTTCTGCTTAATGGATGTGTCGGGTTCAATGGATCAAGCGACTAAAGATATTGCCAAACGTTTTTACGTGTTGCTGTATCTATTTTTAACTCGCACTTATGAAAATGTCGAAGTGGTGTTTATTCGTCACCATACGCAAGCCAAAGAGGTGGATGAGCACGAGTTCTTCTACTCTCAAGAGACCGGCGGCACGATTGTTTCTAGCGCACTGAAATTAATGCATGAAATCATTGAACAACGCTACCCTCTCGGCGAATGGAATATCTACGCAGCTCAAGCATCCGATGGTGATAACTGGGCTGATGATTCGCCTCGTTGTAAAGAACTCCTCACCAATAAGCTTCTGCCATATTGCCAGTATTACGCTTATATTGAAATCACTCGTCGCTCACACCAAACCTTGTGGCACGAGTACGAAAAATTACAACCCTCATTTGGCAATTTTGCGATTAAAAACATTCGCACCGTGGATGACATATTCCCTGTATTTAGGGAGCTATTCCAAAAGGAAACAGCTTAGGGAGGCATACTAATGACAACAAAAGCGAAAGGTACTTCAAAACGCAAGAGCAAATTGTTACCAGACGGGCCTGACTGGACGTTTGAGCTTTTGGAGAAATACCATACTGAAATACGCCGGGTAGCTGAGTTTTATCGTCTCGATACTTACCCCAATCAAATTGAAGTTATTACCTCCGAGCAGATGATGGATGCCTACTCCAGCATTGGCATGCCGATTAATTACAGCCACTGGTCATTTGGCAAAAAATTTATTCAAACGGAACAAGGTTACAAACATGGCCAAATGGGGCTCGCGTATGAGATCGTTATTAACTCAGACCCATGCATTGCCTATTTAATGGAAGAAAACACCGTCACTATGCAAGCCTTAGTGATGGCGCACGCTTGCTATGGTCACAACTCGTTTTTCAAAGGCAACTACCTTTTCCAAACTTGGACGGATGCGAGTTCTATCATTGACTATCTCTTGTTTGCCAAAAACTACATTTCAGAATGCGAAGAAAAATATGGCGTACCCGAAGTCGAATCGCTGCTCGACTCATGCCACGCGTTAATGAATTATGGTGTTGACCGCTATAAACGACCTGAAAAAATATCGATAGCAGAAGAAAAAGCACGTCAAGAAGAGCGCGAAGCTTATCTACAATCACAAGTTAATGAACTGTGGCGCACCGTGCCCAAAGCAAAAACCAAAGAAGAAGATCTTAAAGTTCGTTTTCCAAGTGAGCCACAAGAAAACATTCTTTATTTCATTGAGAAACATGCGCCACTGCTTGAGCCATGGCAACGGGAGATCGTTCGTATTGTGAGGAAAATAAGCCAATATTTTTACCCACAAAAACAGACGCAAGTGATGAATGAAGGCTGGGCCACATTCTGGCACTACACTATCTTGAATCACCTTTATGATGAAGGTTTTGTTTCTGAGAAATTCATTCTTGAGTTTCTACACAGCCACACCAGTGTCGTCGCACAACCTTCTTACAACAGCCCCTATTTTAGTGGCATCAATCCATATGCACTTGGCTTTGCTATGTTCCGAGATATTAAACGTATTTGTGAAGAGCCAACCGATGAAGATAGGGAATGGTTTCCTGAGCTTGCTGGCACAGAATGGTTAGATGCGCTTCATTTTGCTATGCACAACTTTAAGGACGAGAGCTTCATTAGCCAGTATCTTTCACCTAAAGTAATGCGCGATTTCAAGCTGTTTGCCATTGTGGATGACGATCGCAAAAATTTTATTGAAGTTAGTGCCATTCACGATGATATTGGCTATCACGCCATCCGTGAAAAGCTTGCGGCACAGTACAATCTCAGTAATTTAGAACCGAATATTCAAGTTTATAACGTGGATGTACGTGGTGATCGTTCACTGACGCTTCAACACGTTCCACACGATAGAATTCCTTTAGATCAAAGCTGTCATGAGGTACTAAAACACCTTTACCGTTTATGGGGGTTTGATGTCATTTTAGAGGAAGTCAAAGAGAGTGGCCGACGTGAAATTTTAGCGACTTGCCCACCACACGGCGAACGTGACACATAAGAACAAGTCGTTACCTTAAATATCGACTTCATAATGCGCGACCTCATTCGTTGCGCATTTTTTATTAAAAAATATTTGTAATACATCCTTACAGCTTTGTTCACATTTCATTCATTAAATATTTGCTTAAATAAAATCACCAATATTCATAAGGGTATTTAACTAATGAAGCACAACAAAATCATCATCGCTATACACTGGGTTATAGCATTACTGTTCGTATTGCTGTTTTTAAGCGATTCATTTCGTTCATTCTCCGATAAAGGTAGCGAAATGCGAGTGTTATGGCTGAACTTACATGCATGGTTTGGAGTCGCTGTTTTTGGATTATCGATGATTCGTTTAGCCGTAAAACTAAGCACAACAGCACCAGAGCCAGTGTATGAAAGTGACCTTATGCAGAAGCTGCTATATGGAGCGCATGCTGCCCTTTACCTCCTTACATTGCTTGTTCCAATCAGTGGTTATCTTCGTTTTGCTGGAAAAGGTCGGACATTAACTCTGGCAGGCGATGCTATTCCCTCATTGATAGGTAAGAGTGATTGGCTTTATAACATAGGGAAAACTTTACACGGTGAAGTAATGCAGGTGATTGTATTGACTGTTATCGGTGGTCATATCGCAGCGGCTCTTTATCATCACTTCATCGTAAAAGATCAAGTCATGGCACGCATAAAACCGTAATTAACTCGGTGATAAAAAGGAGCATAATTGCTCCTTTTTTAGCTAACGTTGGCTTACTATCGCTCTCACTAACTCTAAATCTTCTGGTGTATCTACCCCTGCAGGTGGTGCTTCTTTAGCAACGGCAACGTGAATTTTTTCACCATACCACAGTACTCGAAGCTGCTCTAAACACTCAATTTTCTCAAGTACACTGGGTTGCCAGTTGATATAAGTATTGATGAAACCAGCCCGATAAGCGTAAATACCAATATGACGTAGCAATGGCTGAATCACCGTTTGACCACCAGCTGCAAAATTGTCTCTATCCCAAGGAATTGTCGCACGGCTGAAATACAGCGCGTAACCCTCTTGATCTGTTACCACTTTAACCGCGTTAGGGTTAAACACTTCAGCTTGATCAGTAATTTCAACCGCTAAAGTCGCCATCGGCGCGCTACTGTTGGCTAAATTGTTAGCGACCTGCTTGATGATGCTCGGTGGAATGAGTGGCTCATCACCTTGTACGTTAACAATAATGTGGTGATCGGCAATGCCCATTAATTTCACCACTTCGGCTAAACGCTCAGTACCGGACTCGTGATGTGATGATGTCATACAAACATTGCCACCAAACGCATGGACAGCCGCTTCAACACGAGCATCATCAGTAGCAATAACGACCTGCTCAGCTCCCGATTGTAACGCTTGCTCATAAACCCACTGAATCATGGGTTTACCGCCGATATCGGCCAAAGGTTTGCCAGGTAAGCGAGTTGACTGATAACGAGCAGGGATAACAACGGTGAAAGCCATTATCGCCCCTCATCCATCGTCATGCTGCGCGCTTCTGGCTCAAGCAACACAGGAATCCCTTCTTTTATTGGGTAGGCCAAACGATCTAATTTACAAATAAGCTCTTGATTTTCCTTATCATAAGTCAACTTACTTTTACATACAGGGCAAGCTACAATTTCAAGCAGACGGTGATCCATATGACTCCATTACCTCTTTTATTTTGTCCAAAATACGCCTTTCATCTGGCGAACTAAATTGCGCAGAAACGGGAAGATACCACCAGTTTTCTTGTGAAAAGGCCGCACATTTCACTGCGTCTTTTTCTGTCATGATGACGTTTGCTCCATGTTGCGCAAGCGCCTCTAATTCTGAATATTGATACTCTCGGTGATCAGCAAAACCTTGGGTCAATACCGTCTTTGCACCTAAAGCTTCTAATGTATTAAAAAAGCGCGTGGGATAACCAATGCCAGCAAAAGCCACTAATGCAGGTAACTGGCTCACTGGCGCTTGCTGACCTGTCACTAAGTTAACGGCTAAGCTAGGTGAAAGATGCATAGCCAATTCGCCGTATTGAGCTTGACCGCCATTAGTCACAATAAAATCAACTTCCGCTAACCGAGAGAGTGGCTCTCTTAACGGACCTAAAGGCATGAACTGCTCATTACCGAAGCGACGAACGCCGTCCACGACTACAAATTCGAGATCACGCTCCAATGCATAGTGCTGAAGGCCATCATCAGTGATGATCACATCAACACCCAACGGAAGCAGGGCTTGCACTGCTTGTGAGCGCTTTGGTGCAACAGCAACCGGAGCCCCCGTGCGCTGGTGAATCAATTTAGGTTCGTCACCGCAGTGAGCGGTTGGCGTATCACTTTGCAGCACTAATGGATAAACCGGAGCCTTACCACCATACCCACGCGAAACAACTCCTGGTTTGAAGCCTTGTTCTTGTAAAGCTTCCACTAACCATACAACCAACGGTGTTTTACCATTACCACCCGCGGTAATATTACCCACCACCACCACAGGAACGGGAGCCTTATAGCGCTCTTTTTTGTCCGCTTGAAATGCTCGCTTACGTGCTTGACTGACCAACCGAAACAAGACACTCAGGGGCCACAACAGTGGCCACAACAAAAAACACGCTGGGTGATGTCCGAACCAGATTTTTTCAATCACTGATTAGTCACCAAATTGAATTCGATGTAGTTGGGCATACGCCCCATCCTGTGCAATTAACTGAGCATGATGACCACGTTCGATAATTTCACCCTCATCGACCACTAGAATTTCATCGGCTTCTTCAATCGTCGACAAGCGGTGCGCAATGACCAATACCGTTTTATTCTTTTGTAGCTCTTCAAGTGCTGATTGAATCGCTCTCTCAGATTCTGTATCCAACGCCGAAGTCGCCTCATCTAGGATAAGTACGGGTGCATCACGTAATAACGCTCGTGCAATCGCTACTCGTTGACGTTGACCACCCGATAAACTGGCTCCATTCTCACCAATCATGGTATCCAAGCCATCAGGCATGCTATTGATAAACTCCATGGCATGAGCAAGCCTAGCTGCGTGCTCAATTTGCTCACGCGTAAACTCATTTTCTGCCGCGTAAGCAATATTATTGGCAATGGTATCGTTGAAGAGGTGAACATTTTGCGAAACCAGCGCAAAGTGGGTGCGCAAGTTCTTCAGTTTATAATCGCGAATATCATGATCATCTAGATAGATAGCACCTGAATCGACATCATAAAAACGAGTCAAGAGGCTCGCGATAGTACTTTTCCCTGAGCCGGAACGCCCAACAAGTGCGACAGTTTTACCTTGAGGGATTTCAAAGCTCACATGAGACAGCGCTGGTTTTTCTTTACCTTGATAAGTAAAGGTCACATCCTGAACTCTAACGTCACCACGTACTTTTTCGGCTTCAAACTGACCAGTGTCGCGCTCGGTTTCTAAATCAATCAGCTCAAATAATGTTTGGCTGGCCGCCATACCACGTTGGAAATCGGAGGTAACACTCGTTAACGCTTTCAGTGGTCGCATCAAGCCAAACATTGCCGAGAATACCACCGTAAAAGTACCTGGTGTTAATTCGGCACGAATAGAATCAACGCTGGCTAAAAACAACACAGTGACAAGTGCTAAAGAAGCAATCATTTGAATAATAGGGTCAGCAGTGGACTGCGCAGCAACCAGCTTCATTGTTTGTTGACGCATTTGATTGCTGACATGGTCAAAACGTTTACGCTCTACGTCTTGTCCACCATAGCTCAGTACGACTTTGTGCCCTTTTAGCATCTGCTCTGCTGAAGAGGTCACATCACCCATGGTGGTCTGCATCCCTTTTGAGATCTTGCGAAAACGTTTAGAGACAATACCAATCCCCATCGCAACCACTGGCGCAACCACGATTAATACCAAAGATAACTGCCAGCTATTCCAAAACATCAAGGTCAATAGGCCGATGATACTCGCACCTTCGCGAACAATGCTGACCAATGCACGACTGGTCGCCCCAGCCACTTGCTCTGAATCATAGGTGATACGTGATAACAGGCCACCTGTTGATTCTCTATCAAAAAAACTGACAGGCATATGCATGAATTGACTGAAGATTTTTCGACGCATCAACATCACAACATTGCCAGAAACCCAGCTCAAGCAGTACGAGGAGACAAAGCCACTTAAACCACGCAGCGCCATCATCCCCAAAATAATAAAAGGCAGCACTCGCAAGAAATCGGATTCCGCATTACCAAATCCTTCATCTAGAAGAGGCTTAAGTAATGACACCATATAGGTGTCAGAGACCGCATTGATAATCAATGCGACAACGGCAACTGCTAGGCCAGATTTATATAGGCGGATATAGGTCCACAGGCGTTTGAAGGTTTGCCAAGTGGTTTCGTCAGTATTGAGTGACATAGAAATGCTTTGTTTTTAAGAAAATATTGCGCTCATTCTACCTCGTTACGGAGCATCTGCCTATACCAAGGCTGAGAGTGAGAGATACGCAAGCTGCTAACTTGATAATTCTGCATGCCAAAAATAACGCTAATTTGCCCTGCTTCACCCGTATCCAACCAGTTTGCTCCATGTTGCTGGTAGCGTTGAACAACCTGTGCGGAAGGTAATTGCCAGCGTCCGCCTTTGGCGAGCGAGGCAATAGCGACCTCAGGATTCACCTTACGAATCAAAGCAACAGTAGAAGATGTCCTACTACCGTGGTGCGGTACAAGCAGGATATGACTTTGTAAGGATTGCTCTGTTCGCGCAAGTAACCACTCACTCATGGCATCCACATCCCCGGGTAAAAGCACTGAAAAACCGGTATTTGGGTCAAAGATTCGAATCACACAAGAGTGAGGATTGTAAGCCCGCGCTACAGTTTTTGGTGGCCAGATAACATCAAAAGAGAGTTGTTGCCACTGCCATTGTTCGCCAGCAATACAAGGTTGGTAACCCGCTATCGTTTGACTAGCACGTTTCCATTTGGGCTGCCAAACACGCTCAACTTCCGCTCTTCCACCTGCATGGTCGTTATCCAAGTGACTCAAAATCAACCCGTCTAATTGCGTAGCTCCCCGTTTGTTTAACACGGGGGCAACTGTTGCTTGGATGTGATCACCGCCTTGCCAACTTGCACCAGTATCATAAAGCACGTAGCGTCCTTCTTTTTCGATCAACACCGCCAACCCATGCCCAACATCTAACACATCAATCCGCCAACCCGTTTTTACCGGAATGGTGAGCCAAGAAACCATCACAATTAGGCTGTAAATCGCAAGTGCAAAACGCGAGATCAACGGTGAAAACACAAACAGCAACAGAGCACTGCTCAACAGAACCAAAACAGCCCCAGAAATAGGAAACCAACTGAGGCTTGAATAATGAATTGACCAATCAACTGGAATGAGTAATTTGGCCACCCAATGCCACACCATAGGCGCGCCATCAAAAGTCAAAACCGTACACACTAAAGCCACAAAGATCGCCGGAACCACTACAAAACTGAACCAAGGAATAAACACTAAGTTATAGAGCGCCGCACTGGTACTGACCCCACCGAAAAAATAAGCGGTTACCGGAAGCATACACAGCACTAACCTAATCTGCATCGTCAATAAACGCCATAAAAAAAATCGATTAGTTTGAGGTAGAGAAAGTTGGTAGAACACAACCGAGACAGCAATAAAGGACATCCAAAAGCTACTGGATAACGCAGCAAAAGGACCGATAAGCAGCACCGCCGATAACGTCATAAGCAGTCGCTGCAACGTATTGATACGGACATTGAGGACAATCATCGCCACATTGAGCAAACACATGATCAGTGCGCGTTGAGTAGGCAAGGTAAAGCCAGCCAACCAAGCATAGCCTAGTGCGCACAAGCTTCCTACGACGAATGGCGACCACCCCATGCGATGATGCAAACGCATCAATACGAGCCCAAGGCTATAACCAAAACCAAACGCGATGCCAATGTGCAGACCAGAAATGGCAACCAAATGAATCAGGCCGCTGTCTCGTAATGCTTGCCACTGTGCTGTTGAAATATCACTGCGCTCACCAAACGTAAGCGCCATTAAAATACCAAGATTGGGATCATCAGCGAGCCAGGTTTTGATCTTCTGGTACCATTGTGCTCGCCATTCTGGTAATGATTCAATGCGATAAGACTGTCCATTATTAACCGTTGCACGAGCCACAATACCTTGGCTCAAAGAGTACGCCTCTGCATCAAACCCGGTCTCATTTAACCGACCAAAGATAGGTTTTACTGTGATGGAGAATTCAGCCACGTCACCATACTTCAACGGTAAAGGAGCAATTAATCGTACCTTGGGCCACAAAAAAATGCCTAAGGTTTGACCATTGATTGATCGAATCGAAATTGTTCCTTCATAACCATGAGTAATTTGTCTAAAAAAGCTGTTAACCTGCCCGTTTATGGTAATATCCGAACCTGCCTGAAAAATAGTGTGGGACTGCTCACGTAATAAGTTCCCGCTGATCACAATGACCATTGAAGCCATTGTTACTCCTGAGAGAAAGCGCAGTTTTCTATAACCAACAGAGAGTATAAGAATGGCGAATAGAGGCATACTCCATTTCCAATCTGGCATCCAAGGCCAATAAGAAGCAGAAATGGCGGTTAGCGAAAACGAAGCTAGGGTCCAGTAATTAGATAAGAGAGTCATGTCACGATGCCAAGAAAGTTCATCAAACGTTTTATGCCTAACCATGAAGTGATTAAGCGTCAGAAGGCATTAAAAATTTTTGGCAATGTGCTGTACAATCCCAATTTATGGTGTTTGAACCGCCGCTCAGCAGCGGGCGCCTTCGCCGTAGGTTTGTTCATGGCTTTTGTTCCACTTCCGAGTCAAATGATCATGTCCGCTGGCCTTGCCATTATGTGCGGCGTCAATTTACCGCTCTCTGTAGCCTTGGTCTGGATTAGCAACCCCATCACCATGCCAGTACTGTTCTACTTCGCCTACAAGCTTGGCGCATGGGTAATGCAAACACCACCACAACCATTTCACTTTGAACTCTCTTGGCATTTTATCATGCAACAAATGAGTACCATTGGTCCGCCATTCCTTTTGGGTTGCATGATGTGCGGAGTGATCTCCGCCATAATCGGCTACTTCGGCATTCACGGTTTATGGCGCTATTCTGTCGTAAGAAGCTGGCAAAAGCGCCAAGCGAGATAAAAGCTTTAAGAGATTGAGACTGGCTATACAACTGAGCATGTAAAACGATGTCGCATGATGTTGAAAAAGGACCAAATGGTCCTTTTTGTTTGCTAAAAATAGCTCAATGCTGATGAACGAAAAGAATCCGAGTTGAGATTATTTAGCGCTAAGCACAGACGCCGGGTTCAGTTGACTGGCCCTAGAGGCAGGATACCAAGTAGCTAGTAGGCTCAACACAATCGCCGTCGAAGAGACAAGCACCACATCCGATAGGTTCACTTGTGATGGCAAAAAGTCGACAAAATAGATATCACCAGACAAAAACTGATGGCCGACTAATCGTTCTAATCCTTTGATTAACGCTGTTAAATTCCACGCAATCAACACGCCTAACACGCCACCGATCACACTGCCTAATACACCAGAGAAAACACCCTGCCAGACAAAAATTCGTTTTACTAATCCATCGGTCGCGCCCATAGTGCGCAAAATGGCGATTTCAGCCGCACGATCTTTGACCGCCATCATAAGTGTTGAAACGATGTTGAAGCTCGCCACACCAATCACCAGCACCATCACCAAATACATAATGGTTCTGACCAGCTGAATATCACGGTACAAAAAGCCAAATTTTTGCTGCCAACTGCGTAGATAGACGTATTGATCAAGCGTATTGCCGACCTCTCTTACAATTTGAGTTGCATTTAATACCTCTGAGACCTTGATAGCAACGCCCGTCACTCGCTCTCCTAATTTGGCGTAAGCTTGTGCATCTGCCAATGGCACTAACGCAAGGCTGTGGTCAATTTGGCCATTGAGTTCCAAAAGCCCTGAGACCTTGACGCGCACGCGCTTTGGCGCTTGAACTTTAGCGCTCTCATTCGCAGAGGGGATCATCAAAGTGACATAGTCACCGACTGCCGCGCCCAATTTATCCGCCACTCCTTTGCCTAAAATGACCTGTTGCTGACCTGCGACAAAACCTTGCCATGCATCGGAAGAGACAAATTGAGATAAACGCGACACGGCGCGATCCATTTGCGGATCAATTCCACGTACCTCAATCGCTTTCAGTTGCGCACCTTTCTCTGCCAGCGCCGTCAATTTTACATAAGGAGCGGCCGCTTCCACTTTTGGATGCTGCACGGCTTGCTTGACTAATGACGACCAGTTTGCGATGGGCTGTTGAACCCCTTCAAACTCTCCGTGTGCAATGACAGATAACACGCGATTCTGCAGCTCTCTCTCAAAACCATTCATCGCCGACAGGCCCACGATGATCACCGCAACGCCCACGGCGATACCGATAATGGAAGAGAGCGAGATAAACGACACCATTTTATTACGCTGCTTTGCCAGGCTAAAACGCCGACCAATCACTAAAGAGAGCGAGGTGAACATCTACGGTGCCTCCACATTAATCAGCAAACCATCTTGCATGTGCATCTGTCTGTCCATTTTTGCAGCAAGTTCGCTATCATGCGTTACCACTAAAAATGCCGTGCCAAACTCTTGATTCATTTGACGCATCAAATCATAAATCGCCAGCGCCGTTTTGTGATCAAGGTTGCCCGTAGGCTCATCGGCTAACACCAAATCGGGTTGATTGACCAGCGCTCGCGCAATCGCTACCCGCTGCCGCTCTCCACCAGAGAGCTCAGAGGGTCGATGAGATAAACGATGTCCCAACCCCACTTTTTCTAACAATGCTTGCGCGGCCTGTTTAGCACGCGATACTTTTTGGCCACCAATAAGCAACGGCATGGCCACATTCTCAAGAGCGGTGAAATCGGCTAATAAATGGTGGAACTGGTACACAAAACCCAAATGTTGATTGCGAATGTTCGCTTGTTTATTGGAGCTTAAGCTCGATAAATCCTGACCTAAAAACGACACTGAACCTTCGGTTGCCTCATCTAGTGCACCCAGAATGTGTAATAACGTACTTTTCCCAGATCCAGAAGTCCCAATAATTGAGACTAACTCCCCCGCTTGAATGCCAAAACTGACGCCTTTTAGCACTTGAGTCCGTAGCTCCCCTTCTTGGTAGGTTTTGCATACGTTATGGCATTGTAAAAGGTTATTCATATCTTAAAGCCTCGGCAGGTTTTACGGATGACGCGCGGTAGGAAGGAAACAGTGTCGCGAATAAGCTGAGCGTGATGGCTGCTATCACCACCAACATAATTTGCATGGGGTTAATCACTACAGGCAGCGTTCCCCCCACAGAGAACAGCGCTACACCCATGCTTTCTAATAATCCATTGAGGTTATCCGCCAGCAATACGCCTAACACACCACCGACAAGCGAACCAATCACTCCACTACTCGCGCCTTGAACCATAAAAATGGCCAGTACTTGTTGATCTGTCATGCCTTGCGTTTTCAAAATCGCGACCTCAGCTTGTTTTTCCATCACCACCATGATCAACGCGGAAATGATATTGAAAGCCGCCACGCCCACAATCAACCCAAGCATCAAACCCATCATATTTTTTTCCATGCGAACAGCTTGGAACAACTCGCCACGCTGATCTCGCCAGTCACTCCATTGCCACCCCCCAGGCAAAGGTGCGCTAGCTAGGTCTGCGACCACAAAAGGATCATCAAAAAAGAGCCGCCATCCCGACACAGTATTTGATGGTAAACGAAGCAATCGCGCTGCATCTTTGATGTGCGTCAGCATCAGCTGTCCATCCACATCAGACCCCGTATTAAAGATGCCTGCGACTGTAAAATTACGCTGCGCAGGAATACGACCTAAGGGGGTAAATTGGCTAGCTGAAGTGACCATCAAACGCACTTTATCGCCAATTGTCACGTTGAGCGCCCGCGCCAGTGAATGGCCAAGGAAGAGTTGATATTCGCCCGGCTTGAGCGCACTCACTTGACCCGCAATCAAGTGCGCCGCAATCGGATCATTTTGATTAGGTTCAATTCCCACCAACAAGCCTGCGGCCAGTTGCGATGAGCTTTGAACAACCGCTTCACTGCGTACAATCGGTTCAGCCGCTCTGGCGCTAGAGAGCTGGCTAATGAATTGAGGCACATCTTGCGTGAGCAAAGTGCGATCGCCATTTTGCGAAACTACAGCCTGAGGCAACACACCTAGAATTCTATTTTTGAGCTGGGATTCAAAACCATTCATGACCGAAAGCACCGTCACCAGTGACATCACGCCAATGGTTATTCCCGCCGTAGACATATAAGAGACAAATCGACTGAATCTATCACCGGATCGCCCACGTAAATAACGCAAGCCGATGAACGCCGAAATAGGATGAAACATAAGAAAAACCGCCTGAAAGTGATGCTCAGTACTGTAACGAGAAACGGTGGAAGGTTGTAGCTTTAATTTGCCAAAAATCGGTTAAATAGACTCGATAACAAGGACATACCTTGATTAGTTCGCCGGTATGACGATAATCAACAAAGCGATGAGAAGGATGCCTTTATGACCGAGCAAGAATTTTTTACGGTTCACTATGGACTGACAACCAATATTGAACTTTTAGACAGCACATTTATGCTACCTTCCCAATCAATATTTGAAGCGGAGATTCCTGCCCCATTTATTGTGGCCAGTGAGTTTAGCCAGTTGGATGCACTCACCGAAAGTGCACGACTAGAACTGAAAAATAGTGATTTCAAGCACGTCGTTCAGTTACTTGATACTCAAAATTCGAAATTGAATTTGTTGCTGACCTTTATGTTATCACAGCAAGATGAGCCACATTCACGCTTCATCACCAGCACATTTGGGGCCAGTCGCTTCTCTCTTCGTTATCCAAACGCACTAGAGATTGGTACCCAAGCCCGCTGTAAACTGTTTTTGGACCACCCTGCAGCCGCTATTTATTGCTATAGTTCGGTGATTGATTGCCAAGCGGACGAGCAACACTATCTCATCACGATGAAATACGATTTACTGCGAGATACTGACCAAGATCTCTTGATTAAAGCCGCACTGTACCAGCAGCAAAAATTGCTGCGTCAACGCTCTTTAGACCGAAATAAACCATAAGCGTTCTCATGACTACACACTCTTTACTGACTCTGATTAAACCTGCTGGCGCGGGCGACAAAAAACACATTGGTAACCTACGTGGTGCAAGCCTTGCATTGGCAATTGCAGAGCTGGCCAACCAGCATAATAGCCACACTTTACTGGCTGTACCTGATCCTCAAACCGCCTTAAAGCTGCAGCACGAAATTGAGCAGTTTAGTGACGCCGAAGTGGCGCTGTTTCCTGATTGGGAAACTTTGCCTTATGATAGTTTTTCGCCTCATCAAGAGATCATTTCTGATCGCATCGCGCGCCTATATCAATTACCGAGCTTGAAAACAGGCATTACCATTGTGCCAGTGAGCACCATATTGCAGCGTCAGACGCCGCGAGAATTTCTGCTACAGCATACCCTGATGGTTAAAACTGGCGACCAGTTTTCCTTAGATAAACTGCGTCTTCAGCTGGAAAAATCGGGCTATCGTCATGTTGATCAAGTGTTTGGCCCAGGCGAGTACGCCAGCCGAGGTTCGATTCTTGATTTATTTCCAATGGGCAGCAGCGATCCTTATCGCATTGATTTTTTTGATGATGAAATCGACACCATACGCACCTTCGATCCTGAGAATCAACGCTCAATTGAAGAGATCAGTGAGATACGCTTGCTACCTGCTCATGAATTTCCCACCACAGAAAGTGCAATTGAAGATTTTCGCACCCGCTGGCGTCAACGATTTGAAGCACGTCGTGAACCAGAATCTGTCTATATGCAAGTCTCAAAGGGGATTTGGCCAGCCGGTATTGAATACTGGCAACCGCTATTTTTTGAACACACCGAAACCTTGTTCGATTATATCGCGCCAGAAAGCCAACTAATTGTCGTAGGAAATATCGAAACAGCGATTGACCAGTTTTTAACCGACGTCGAATATCGTTACCAGCAGCGTAAAGTTGACCCTCTTCGCCCGTTACTGCCGCCTCATGAATTGTGGCTTAAAAAAGATGAGCTTTTCAGTCTTTTCAAAAACGTGGCTCAGCTCCAACTCAGTGTAGAACCGATTTCAGAAAAGCAAGGGCGGATCAATTTAACGGTCAGTGCATTACCCGACTTGGCGGTCATGCATCAAAATAAAGAGCCTTTAGCCGCCATCCGGCAATTTAGTGAAAGTTTCACTGGGAAAATCATTTTTTCCGTCGAATCAGAAGGCCGTCGCGAAGCATTACTAGAGCTATTGCAACGCGTAAAACTGCGCCCTATCGAAAAAGAAACCTTCCAGCAAGCGTGCCAAGCAAAAGAAAAACAATGTCTCGTATTAGGGGCATCTGAGCACGGCTTTATCGATAACAATGCTAACTTAGCGTTCATCTGCGAAAGTGATTTACTCGGTGACCGTGTCATTCTTCGCCGTAAGAAAGATCGTAAAGTCACCAATAGTGACGCTGTCATTCGTAACTTAGCCGAACTCAAACCAGGGCAACCCGTTGTTCATATTGATCATGGTATCGGCCGTTATCTCGGGTTACAGACGCTTGAAGCGGGTGGCATGATGACCGAATACGTCACCCTTGAGTATCAAAACGAAGCCAAACTTTATGTCCCTGTCGCTTCATTGAATCTCATTAGTCGTTACTCTGGCGGCGCAGAAGAAAGCGCACCATTGCATAAACTCGGGGGTGAAGCATGGACTAAGGCACGACGAAAAGCGGCCGAAAAAGTCCGTGATGTTGCTGCGGAACTGCTGGATGTTTACGCCAAGCGAGAGCTCAAACCAGGCTATAAGTTCGCTCTGGATCGTGGCCAATACGCGACCTTTAAAGCAGGTTTCCCATTTGAAGAAACCGATGATCAAAATACAGCTATCAACGCCGTGCTATCGGACATGTGTCAGAAAAAAGCGATGGACCGATTAGTGTGTGGTGACGTTGGATTTGGCAAAACAGAAGTCGCCATGCGCGCCGCCTTTGTTTGCACCGACAACAATAAACAAGTGGCCGTATTAGTGCCGACAACCTTACTCGCACAGCAGCATTTTGAGAACTTTCGAGACCGATTCGCTAACCTGCCGATCCGTGTCGAAGTTTTATCACGCTTCAAATCAGCAAAAGAGCAAAAGCAGATTCTACAAGATGTCGCCGACGGCAAAGTCGACATTTTAGTTGGCACGCATAAACTGCTTTCCAGCGAGCTAAAATTTAGCGATCTTGGTCTTTTGATCGTTGATGAAGAACACCGTTTTGGCGTACGCCAAAAAGAAAAAGTAAAAGCGATGCGTGCTGATGTGGATATTCTCACGCTAACGGCAACGCCGATTCCGCGCACGTTAAACATGGCGATGAGCGGAATGCGCGATCTATCGATTATCGCCACACCACCCGCACGACGATTAGCCATCAAAACCTTTGTACGCCAACATGATGACAATACGATTCGAGAGGCCGTATTACGTGAAATCATGCGCGGTGGACAGGTTTATTTTCTACATAACCAAGTAGAAACTATCGACAAAGTGGCCGCCGATTTAGAAAAGCTGGTCCCTGAAGCTCGAATTACCGTCGCCCATGGACAAATGCGTGAACGTGAGCTGGAAAAAGTGATGAACGATTTTTATCACCAACGATTCAATGTATTGGTTTGCACAACCATCATCGAAACAGGGATTGATGTCCCGACCGCGAACACCATCATTATGGACCGAGCAGATAACCTTGGCTTAGCGCAGCTACACCAACTTCGTGGCCGAGTCGGACGCTCTCACCATCAAGCTTATGCTTACTTACTCACTCCACATCCTAAAGCCATCACTAAAGATGCCGTGAAACGTTTAGAAGCGATTGCATCTCTTGAAGATCTTGGAGCCGGTTTTACTCTAGCAACGCACGATTTAGAAATCCGTGGAGCGGGTGAATTATTGGGCGATGAACAGAGCGGTCAGATCCAATCGATTGGTTTTACTCTCTATATAGAGATGCTAGAGCAAGCGGTTGAAGCATTAAAAAATGGCAGAGAACCTTCTCTTGACGATTTGCTTCGTGAACAAACCGAAGTGGAAATGCGTTTGCCAGCGCTATTACCCGATGATTACATTCCTGATGTAAATACTCGCCTCTCCATGTATAAACAGATAGCGAGTGTCGCTAGCCGAGATGAGCTCGCCGAGCTCAAAGTCGAGTTGATTGATCGCTTTGGTAAATTACCTGATGCTGCAAATAACTTACTCGGCGTTGCTGAAGTCAAAATTGATGCTGCACGTATAAAAGTGAAGAAAATCGAAGCGCATGAAAAAGGCGGCTACATTGAGTTCTATCCAGATGCTGACATTAATCCCGTCTTTTTGGTTAGACTTCTGCAATCACAACCGAAAAAATTTGCAATGGAAGGGCCAACTAAGTTTAAGTTTGCTGTACCATTAGCTGATAGACGTGAACGAATTCAATTTGTGTCGAGTATGCTCAGCGAATTCCAACAAAACCTGATGCCTAGAGCATAAATTACGCACAAAAAATGATGGAGCCATAATGAAAAAACTGATCCCACTCCTACTTTTGCTTATTTCGATGCCAAGTCTGGCACAACGGCAATTTGACATAGAAGTGATCATTTTTAAACGTGCAATTGATGCAGAGAAGGTCAGTGAGTCGTGGCCTAACTCATTGCCTGAAATCAATATTCAACGCGCGGGTAGTTTTAGTGACTTAAACTATCGCCAAGAAAAAGGCGTGAAAATGCTGCCTTTTTCCGACTACCAACTTAACGGCCAAGCACAAAAACTGAAAAACCACGCTGGCTTTGAAGTGCTACTGCATACAGCTTGGCGTCAAGGCGATCAAGGCAGAGCTTCCGCACCGATTTTCCATATTCAGGCGGGTAAAGATTACTCCGCTAAATTCAATACTGACGGCAGTGAAAAAGTGGCAGTACTAGAAGAATCGCCAGTAAACGGTGTGCTAGAACAAAACATCGCGAGTCCCCTTTACGAACTCGACGGTAAATTACAAATCTATGTACAGCACTATCTTTATGCTGAAACCACGCTCGACCTTAAAGCCCCGAGTGTGCGAGAAATCGTGCTCCAAAGTAAACCATTGGAGTTAGACATTACACCTGAAGAGCAAAATGCCGAGGTTCAACTTGGAAACCTAGAAGCCATCTCCCCAACAGTGGAAAAGGAAGAGTTTTTAAAGAGCTATCGGATGGACCAAAAACGCCGTATGCGCAGCAACGAAACCCACTATCTAGACCATCCATTAATGGGAATGATCATTCAAGTTCGCCGCGTTGCAGAATAAAGCCTAACAAAGCGCCCTGTCTGGGCGTTTTTTCTTTTATTCATCTCTCATACAGTTTAGCTCACTGATTTAATATCCTTACCGGTTAGAGCTATTCTGTTGTTAACTATTCTTATTAAAACCAATAACACAACCCTCCTACAGACCGTTCCAATGGTTTGGGTACGTGATCTTCTAAAAGTTAAACTGACAATGTATTTCATTAGTGAGTGTTTCATTTTTAAGACCTCTCATTTATGAGAGCCATGTAAGATTGAATCCCTCTTATTAAGTCTTGATAATCTCCCCATCTCGTGTTGTGCCATGTTCGACTCATTTACCGTAATACCTATCGTTGAAGTAGAGCACAGGTTAACAACATCAATTTAAATCGGAATTTACACAAACATACTGAGAGAGATGTTACCTAATGACTTCTAAATTTTCGTTATGTGCGGTCGGGCTACTGTCAATAGGCAGTATCACAGCAAGTAACATTGCAATCGCATCAAGCCCTAGTGAGATAAACACCCAATTAAAATGGTCTTGGCAAGGCAGTTCATTTAAACCTGAGTCTAACCAAGTTATGGCGGCACCTATCGTTGCTCAGTTAAATGATGATAATGGTGATGGAAAAATCGACGAGAATGATATCGCTGATATTATCGTTATTACTTTTGAAGGTAATAAATATACGCAAGGTGGGTTAGTTAGGGCACTAAGTGGTATCGATGGTTCTGAGCTTTGGTCGTATGATAATGGTGGCATTATAGCCGATGCTCGCTATTCTCCTGCAGTTGCAGATCTTGATGGTAATGGTGTAGTTGAAATTGTGACAACGAGCACAATCAGCCCTTACATCAATATATTAGATAATGAAGGTCAGATAAAAAAACAAATCCTGAAGAGTGCTTCAGGATGGCGCTCGGTTGGCGCAATTTCACTATCTGATTTAAACAATGATGGTTCAATTGATATTCTCTCTGCCGATGGTGTTTATAATTACGATACTGGTTTGCTATTTAGTTTAGAGTGGGCTCCATCACCGATCAGTTTTGATGCGGATGGCGATGGTATCCAAGAAGTATTTTCAAACGGCGCTCTTTATAAAAGCGATGGCTCATTTACTTGGCAATATCAAGCGAATGATACGGTTTGGTTTTCTTCCGTTGCCAACTTAGATAGCGACAATAAACCAGAAATTGTGGTATCAGTTCCGGCCTCGAAAGGCTCTGCACAAAATAGTAGCTTTGCTGTATTAGAGCATGACGGCTCAGTAAAATGGGAGGTTAATAACCTTGAAAACCCAGGCGGTGGTGTACAAGCTATCTCTAATTTCCTTGGTAATGCAGCAACTAACTCTACCAATGAAATAGCTAAGTCCCCTGTTTATGGATATACCCATTTACATCACAGCCATCCAGTTAAAATAGCAGATGACAACCAACTTAAAATCCGCTCAGGAGATCTGATTGACGCTATTGGATCAACAGCAAGTAATATGGTGGGTGGTCAAGGCGGTTCACTGCATACTATTGATGCAAGCAAAGTCCGCTCTGTCGATGTAACCTACGGCAAATATAAAACGTGGTGGACATATGGCGTACTCGAGATGGAATTCACTCTCAATGATGGTTCGAAAATAACGTTAGGTTCAAAAGACTCAGCCTTTAAATACCCAGCATTAGAGTGGCGAACCAAAGAAGTTCCATATCTTGGATTGGAGTGGAGAACAAAACAAGTTTCTTACTGGTTCTTTGGCTGGCATACCAAAACAGTTTCTTACCTAGCTCCTGTTTGGAAAACTAAAACGATTCCTTATGCTGTTCCCGTCATGAAGAGCAAAGCAACCACTGAACGATACACAGTCCCAAGCAATACCCAATTGGTAGGCTTAAATGTTTGGAGCAAACCAAAACCTATCTTTACCTTCAAAAAACACGTTAATGCAGTTCAGTTTGTTGTTGGGGAAAGCATTAATGATAGTTACCTGAACACTGGTATTGTCTATGCAGGTTATCATGCTGTCGATATGTATAATGCACAAGGTAGCAAAGTTTGGTCTGTAGCAAATGATGACTATAACAGCGGTAAAATTGGTGTCTCGGCTTACGATTTCACTGGTGATGGCATTGATGAAGTTATCGTACAAGATCTTCTGAGAGTCCGTATTCTTGATGGGCGCACGGGAGCAGTATTAGCAACGATTGCTAACTCGTCGAACACCTTGTGGGAATATCCTGTTGTGGCGGATCTCGAAGGCAACAACAATGCATCGCTTATTGTGGTCGCAAATGATTATGCAAAAGAAAGCGCAATCAACCACGGCGTCTATGTTTATGAATCAGCCGATGCTGATAAACCATGGAAAAATGCAACGAGAATTTGGAACCAACATTCATTCCATTTCTCAAACATTAATCAAGATGGCTCAGTACCAACCAATGCTCAGCCTAGTTGGCTAACACATAACACTTATCGCTCAAGTACCATTAAATAACTTGAATTTGATATAACCACCACTATCGCCCAAGGCGGTGGTGGTGGGATGACAAAAAGCCTCGCCTTTTAACAAAGGCGAGGCTTTTTTATGGCCAGTACGCTGGGAATATTAGTGAAGCTTTAAGTTTGGACGCAACACACGATTAATACGGCCAACTAACATCATCAACCCTGTTTTGAACATACCGTGCAGCGCCATTTGGTGCATGCGATACAAAGAAATGTACACGACTCGCGCAATACGACCTTCAACCATCATCGAGCCTTTGGTTAAATTACCCATTAAGCTACCAACGGTAGAAAAACGACTTAATGAAACCAACGAACCGTGATCTTTATAAACATACGGTTTGAGCTCACGCCCGTTAAGCTTAGCAACAATATTCTTGAACGCTTGGCTTGCCATTTGGTGCGCTGCTTGTGCACGAGGTGGCACAAATGAACCATCGGCTTGTGTACATTGTGCTAGATCACCGATCACAAAAATATCGTCATCTCTTGTGGTTTGTAAGGTGTTTTTTACCACTAACTGATTAATGCGGTTTGTTTCCAAACCAGCAATCTCTTTCATAAAATCCGGTGCTTTGATGCCAGCAGCCCACACCATGATCTGAGCGGGAATCTTTTCGCCATCTTTAGTTGTTAGGCCATCCTTATCCGCTCGCGTGACCATAGTCGCAGTACGAACGTTGACACCTAATTTCGTTAATTCGCTATGCGCAGCACTAGAAATGCGAGGTGGAAGAGCGGGTAGAATACGCTCACCCGCTTCCACAAGGTTGACATTCAGTTTGCTTGAATCAAGATCGCCAAAACCATAAGTCCGCAGCTCTTTTACTGCATTATGTAGCTCTGCAGATAATTCAACACCCGTTGCACCTGCGCCAACAATCGCAATATCAACTGTACCGTTACCATTTTTCGCATGAAGTTTTAGAAACTCATTGTTCATTTCAGTACGAAAACGATTTGCCTGTTCAGGGCTATCAAGGAAGATACAATGCTCACGAACTCCTGGAGTATTGAAGTCGTTAGACGTTGAACCGATTGCCAGCACCAAAATGTCATATTCAAGCTCACGACTTGGCATTAACAATTCACCATGCTCATCTTGCAATTCACTAAGAACAATCACTTTGCGTTCACGATCGATATCAGCAAGACTACCCATTTGGAAATCAAAACGATGATTTTTTGCGTGAGCGCGATAGCTTAGCGCATCCACTCCTTCATCTAATGAACCCGTTGCCACTTCATGCAATAACGGTTTCCATAAGTGGCTTGCTTTACGATCTACTAATGTGATTTCTGCGCGATTTTTACGGCCAAGAGTGCGACCAAGTTTAGTCGCGAGCTCTAAACCACCCGCGCCACCACCGACTACGATAATTCGTGTCACAACAATAATCCTCAAAAAGAAATAAACATGATTCAGCGTGAAATCTCACACTGAAGGAATTCTCAGTAATGCGCTTGCTTCAGATAAATCTTGTTCAGCAAATGAAGCTATCTTCGCAGCACGTTTCATTAGGATAAGTGCATGTAACTACACACAAATTAGGCAAATTTAAGACTTGCTCTCAATTTTTTTTGATATTTATCAAAATATTTATAATTTAATCATTATATAGAGCAAAACTCATGGTGCAACCAAAGAATTCCTCTATTTCACTACGAGACATAGGGGGGTTGGGCCATAAAAAAACGACTCACAATTGTGAGTCGTTCAGTCGAAACTATGATGCACGGATGCTTAATTTGATTCTTTAAATGCCTTCATCGCTTGCAAATGCTGTGAGATTTTCTTGAACTTATGGTTCTGGGTTTCATCCCAAATGATATCGTAGTAGTTTTCGAGCTCTGCTGCTGTTTTGCTGTTGTCATGAATCTCATCTTCTTTAGATAAAATCACTAAACAGCGTCCTTTATTTTTTACCCTGTATTGCTCAACACACTTAGTCGCAATATCTTCATACTCTTCAGGGCGATCGATGCGTCCAGTCATGTTTGTTTCCGGATGCAAGTTAGGATTAAACACCACTTGCTTAATTCCGCATAAGAATCCAATCCGCTCAGACCAGAAGCCGCCGAGGCCTACGCCACAAATAATCGGATGTGGGTCATCAGACAACTCAATCACTTTATGCACTTCTTTTAGAAGATGCTGCATATCGTGTTTGGGATGCTGTGTACTGTAGTTAATAAAACGGACATCGCTGTCAATAAATTGCAATTGCAGTACTTTTTCATGGTTTCCTGGGCTTGTTGAATCAAAACCGTGCAGATAAATAATCATAATAACTCCCCACTCCTTGAGGTTTTTAATCTACCACGAAGATTGTGGTTTCAAAGACTTTAACCTTAATTTACTGCAACAAAACGACGAAACAGTGATCCTAGCTACATAATGTGCGTTTTAGATGTTCGGCTTGTTGGCGATAATAGTCATCACCCCATAATTGATGTGCTAACAAATACCATAACATGGCCATCATTGTTGCTCTTGGATGCCAAGCCACCACTCCTTCGACCCAATCATCGACCCCCACAATCTCACGCAATTGACAATAACGGTAGACCGCCTCTAATGGTTTTTCTTCTGCAACATCAATGCTTAAAGCCAGGTCGAGTCGGGGGTCGGCAATTGAGGCGTATTCCCAATCAATCACGCGGTTACCTTCATCGGTTTTAACCATATTGTAGCCAGCCAAATCAAAGTGACACAAAGTCTGACCAACATCAGCAAGGTTAGGTGCGGTGCGCCAACGTTGATATAAAGCCGACAAGTCCTCACTTTTATACTCAGCTTTGAGCTGTAGCCAATAATGATCAACCCGAGCGATAAAACTGAAAGGGGCAACTGGGATGCGTGCTGTACTGAGATTATGGATCTTTATCTGTGTTTTTAATAGAGAATCGAAAGGTAAACCACCAGTAAGGGATTGGCCATCAATCCATTCAACCAATAATCCTTGATCATTAATGGAAAGTGGCTTGGGGCCTAAGTGAGAAGATTCGATAGCAGAGAGAATTTGATATTCTTGAAAACGCGAAATGGAAAAGGCTTGAGTGATCGGAGTATTAGGCCGCCAAACAAAGCTGCGTTCCTCCGTGACAATTTTCCAACATCGGTTTGTTAACCCCCCTGTCAGCGTTTGTGCGTAGTCAGGGGGAGTAGAGAAGAATCCTTCTAGCGACGTTAAGGTACGATCAAGCTGACAAGCTTCACGCCAAGACATTCTCGCCATAAGGACCTCTTCTCTCAATTACTCAATTTTGTGATTAAAAACCGAGTAAACTTTTTGACTGCTGTTTACGAATTTCGGTTTCATCTGCCCATTCAATAAGGCCGCTTTGAAGATCCATTAAACGCATCGTCATTTTGTAATATACATCTTTATCACTGCTTGCGTTTTTCACAATACTCGACAAGTTGCCATACAGCATATATTGTGCGCCAACCATTTTGCCAAACTGAATGGCGGTACTTTGGTTGACCAACTCATCATTATTTTGGAAATTGAGCTGTTCGCGCACGGCTTCAACACGACCCATGTCGACGAAGCGGAACTTACCTGAATTCAACATCTTAGTACTGATGGTATCAGTGATAGATTCAGTATCAATGTGCTCACTGGTTTTATTTTTGATTCGCTCAACAAACACGATAGGACGAGAATCACGGGTAATCGCTGCTACCGAACCTGACATCATCATGCTATCAACCATTTCCCCCGCGATTTTTTGTAAATCTGTTGAACCAAAATCAACTGTCGTCGTTTCAACGGATTGTGCATCTCCGTAGCTGACTTTATTTGAACAGCCGCCCAAAATGACAGCGAGCCCTAGCAATGCGATAATACTTTTGTTCATATTGGTTCCTTACTTTCCCAATTTAATTATTTGACCCACGGATCTGTACGCGAAACTGTTTTCCATTTGGATTGACAGAAATCTCCGACAACGACACCGTCTCCATCCCACTGATTATCTTTTGTTTCCAAGGACTTTGTCTGTTATTGACTTCAAGCCCATCATCGTCATACCAAGAAAAACGGTACTCGATAATTTGGTCACCTTGGTAATGACTCACTAAACGCACAAGTCCCCTCGTATGACCATCCACTTGGTTAGTTGCAATGTCTTCAACAACCAAGCGATTACCTAATACATTGTCGCCAAATAGCACTTTTTGCGAAGCGCCATCAACTCTTAATCCTGCGGTATTTTCAGCACATCCAATCAATGAGAATGTGACTAACAGTCCCAATATCCACTTTTTCATTACAATCTTCCTAGTTGTTTATGCCAGATGGTTGAATGACGTCCCTGACGAGAAACCCACACCAAAGTGGTGCCTTTTTCCGGTACAGAAAACTGATATTCTTGCTCTCCCACCTTTATTCGTTGCTCGCCTGCATTGACTTGCAGACTGGCCGTTTGCACCAACCCTGGCAGCGTTAGCCAACTGCGCGTATCGGGCTGCTCTGTCAGCAGATTCCAAACGTTGAAGACTAAATTACCAACATTGTCATCTTTGGCCGCTTCTTTGCGCAATTGATCTTTCGCCAGCACTCTCAACACTTGCCTTATTACTATAGAGGGCATTTTCTCAGACAAGTTTCGACTTGCCATTAAATTCACATCCGTCAGAAAATGAGAAGTCAGTACTTTGTCATTCATCGTCAGTGATGAAAATGATTCAACGGGTGTATTCGGATAATAAGGTAAGGCGAGAGAATACAATGCGCCATTTCCTCTGCTGTCATACAAGGGTAAAGATTGACGCCAGCTATCTAAGGCTTTCACCACACTCTGCTCTTCTATTATAAGCACACGACCTTGAGAAGCAGTCAGTGAATGAGATTTCCCGTAGCGTTTCTCTAATTGGATTAGGTCTTCTCTCATCCCTAATCGTTTCGCAACGCGTAATGTCCCCTCTATAACCTCAATATTATCGGGAGTGACTGCCAAAGCGCGTCGATAGTCGACATAGGCACTGTTAACATCACCAGAGGCTTCATAAAGCAAAGCAGAAAGGTAAAAAAGGTAACCATTCTGCACCGCCTGCAAAGCTTTTCCTGCATCAGGGTAGTTTGCTAGTACGCTGCCTAAGTTTGGTGTCACACCTTGTGATTTTAGCTCTTTTTGCGCCTTTTCAAGTTCCGCTTCTCTAGCCTGCCTTGCTTGCTCTTGTACCTGATTCGCTCGCCGAACTTCAACCAGAGCTCCATCCAAATCGTTCTGTTGTAAATAATTCAAACCGAGATAAAGATGTAAAAAACCGAGTTCATAATCCGCAGGAACGTATTCCATCAAGTTATCATTCACAGCCAACGCACCGACACTTGTCGCCGTATCACTTAGTGAAATCAATGCCTTATCTTGTTGAATTTTAACCGCAGAATCACTCAATTCGAAACTACGCTTACTGTCTACATAATTCTGGTTAAGAAAATGGACTCGCCCTTTTTCCAGATTGTCCAGAATGTCACCCGCGACAAATTCCGCAAGTTCATTCTCCGCATCTTGATACTGCCCAGATTTAACTGACTGATAGACAGCGCCATTTTGAGCACTGTAATGACTAAACAAGTTCCCCGCAGAAAAATTAGCACAGGCATTGAGAAAAAAAGGCGATAAAAAAACCGTAATATGTCGCACGTAACGCTTCACTCAATACTCCATATTTAACTCTAATCGTATCAATCGAGCGCCCAATAGTGACTGGGCGACCCATGCATTAGCTCATCAAAAGCGGACCCAACGGGCGACCGCCAACCAAGTGCATATGAATGTGGTAAACCTCTTGGCCACCATGAGCGTTACAATTCACTATCAAGCGATAGCCATCTTGTGCAATACCTTCTTGTTGAGCGATTTTTTTTGCCACTGTAAACATACGTCCCATAGCCGCTTCATGCTCAAGTTCAACATCGTTGGTCGTCGGAATAAACGCATTGGGAATGATAAGAATATGGCTAGGCGCTCTAGGGTTAATGTCCCGAAAGGCGGTAACTAAATCATCTTGATAGAGGATATCTGCAGGAATTTCTTTACGGATAATTTTGCTAAAAATGGTTTCTTCAGCCATGAAATACTCCACTAGTAAATAGGCCTACGCAGTCACATCAAAGTACATTAGATCGAGATAAGTGGTTCAAGGCTAATACCTAAGTGGCCCACGACAACATATCGACAACCGATAGAACCGACACTAATTTGACCTTAATGCTACTGAATATAATAGGTGTGTAGTTGGATTTGAGTATGCGTGAACCCTGTCAAAAGCTCAATAAAAAACACCGTACGCGTAGCATAAATGACAGAACACTAATATAAAAAATGCGTTTTGCCAGGCCCGTCATAAAATGTACGTCTCACATTCAATACAATACTCATTATTTTGTTATTTTTAAAAACAAAACACTATTTTTCTAGGGAGAGGATTATGAAGGGTTCAGTGATTAGGCGAATGTACGCTGGTTTCACACTGATCATCATCATGTTTGCAGTAACGACCGCCATTATGATGGGAGGAATGAATCAAATTCATTCTAATTTCGAAAGTGTATCAACCACCGCCTTACCGCTCGTTTCTTTGTCAAACAAAACAAGTGTTCAACTGCTTTCTGCCGATAAATCTTTTAAGGACTTTTTGACGACACAAAACCAAGATCGCATGAATGTGATGCGTTCAGAATTTGCTAAAGCAAAACAAGATTTTGCTGACGTGCTAAACCAGCTCCAACAAGCAAGTGCAATGAACCCCTCTCTTGAAGAGCGGATAAGCCAACTTAAACAGATGGAACTCCGCTACTTTTCAGAAGCAGAACAAGCCATGAATAATTATCAGGCGATGTTTGAGGCGCAAGCTCAAGTGCAAAAATCAACTCGTGAATTTCAAAGACTTCATGCCGATTTAAGCACCGGAATGAAAGATTTTGTCGATGGGCAAAATAGTATTTCAGTTAAAGTCATGGCGAAAAGTTATTTCATTAAATTGAAAGATGCGGAATTAATCACTTCAGACGCTTTGGCCAGTTCGGATGTCGCCTTTGTTGACAAGGCCGTCACCATGAATAAAAAAGCGGTCACGCACCTCAACTACGCTTACCGAGGCTTATCGACCCAGCTACCTGAGCTGAAAAAAACCTTTGACGATCTCGTCCAAAAGTTCTCTCAAGATATTGGGCAAAAGGGTGGTGTGCTTGATCAACACAATAGTTACTTACTAGCGAAAACAGCTCTTTATGAAAACATTGCGAATTTGGCTATCGAGGTCGATAAAGCAATGACGATTTTAGACTCTTTTAACGATACTGCGACCGATGGTTTAAATGCCTCTCTGCGAGAAGCCGGGGAAGTCTATAAGCAAGGAGTTATTAAAGCGATCGTGATTGGTATTGCGGTTGTGCTAGTGGCTACGGGTATTGGTTACCACATTGCGCAAAGTGTTCGTGAGCCGTTAAATCGTATACTCAAAACTCTAGAAGGGCTGACAAAAGGAGATATGACACAGCGCATTGAAATTCGTTACAACAACGAGTTTAGTCGCTTAAGTGGCCACATCAATTCGCTAGCAGATAATTTGCACCATATTTTGGTGCAGTTGAATGATGCTTCTGAAAATTTAACCAACACAGCTAACCATAACCAAACCACCTCTTCAAAAGCACAGTCACAACTCAGCACCCAACGTGAGCAAACCGCGAGCGTGGCAACTGCAATGACAGAAATGGCTCATTCAGTACAAGAAGTAGCGCAAAGTGCTCAAAGTTCGCTAGAGATGGTGCAGAAAGTTGAATCGGCTTCTGAATCGGGCCGTAAAATTATGAGTGACAATATCACTACTATTAATCAATTGGAGACTCGCTTAAATCAATCGGTTGATGCTGTCGGTGAACTGCAAAAAATGAGCAGCCAAATTGGTTCTATCTTGGATGTGATTCGTAACATTGCAGAACAAACCAACTTATTGGCGCTCAATGCCGCGATTGAAGCTGCTCGTGCTGGAGAGCAAGGGCGCGGGTTTGCAGTCGTAGCTGACGAAGTTCGTGTTTTGGCAAAACGCACAACGGATTCGACGTCTGAAATTGAAAGTATGATCAGCAACTTGCAATCCAGCTCATCTTCTGCCAGTACTGTTATTGAAAGCTGCATGACTGATATGGAACTTTCTGTCGAGCAAGCATCAACGGCGAATAGCGCAATGGAAGAGATCCAAGCGTTAATTCTAGAAATCAGTCAGATGAGTACTCATATTACACAGGCGGCCGCCGAGCAAAGTGAAACAACCGGTGACATTGCACGCAGTATCGAGGATATTAATTTAATCGCAGATGGTAGCTATCAAGCCATGTCTCAAATTGCACAGGCAAGCGCCAACCTAACTCAGCTTGCTAATCAGCAGAATGAATTAGTCCATCGTTTTACATTATGAGTGACCGTTAACAAACTCAACCCCATTTGTAAGTTACATGTAAATTATGTCTCAAGGGCGGCTTTTAATCTAAAGTCGCCCTTGTTTTTTTGATGCCACATCGTTATATGATAACTATCGGCTTGCGCATTATTATCTACCTCCTACTCTTTGCAAGCCAAACATGAGGATGATCTATGGCTGTTCATGTTGGCATTATCGACCAAGACCCTATTCGCTTGGTTACTCCCCTGCTTGATAATCGAACGGTAAGTTCGCACATTGTCTTCATCGGTGATCAAGACCAAAAATCAATGTATTTACGTTTACACTCGGTATTAAGTCAGCGCGACATCACTTCTGAGTTTTTTGAAATCCCATCGGGTTCCAATACCTCAGCAATCAAACAAGCTATCCAGTTTTTAGCGGAAGATTTGAAAACCAGATACGACGAAGTCAAGCTGAACGCAAGTTGTGGTTTGAGACATCGTTTATTATCCGTTTATGAGGTGTTCCGTAGCTACCAATGGCCTATTTTTGTCGTCGAACCGAACAGTGATCAGTTGTGTTGGCTTTATCCCGATGGTCAAAATAATACCCAAGTGCAAGACCACATTACCATTTCAGACTACTTAACCATTTTTGGCGCACGGGGTGAATTTAGTGAGCATCATATTCCGCCACAACTTGACCAAAAACTTTACGAACTCGGCGAGCGCTGGGCAAGTAATGCATTAGAACTTGGTCCTGGTTTAGCTACATTAAACTATTTAGCGACGACGTGCCGCAAAGAGCAGCGGCTAGATGTTGCACTTTCAGAAAAACAACAAGGGTATCGTGAACTTCATATTCTGTTGACCGATCTTGTCGAAGCACAAATCGCCACCTATCAAAATGGCATTTTAACCTTCGCCAACGAAGATGCGCGCCGATTTTCCAATGGAGAATGGTTAGAAACATTAGTGCACAGTACAATAAGGCAGATCCAAGATGATATGCCTACCATTCAAGATCGCTCTTTGAATGTTCAAGTCTACCGTCAATTAGGTGAGCGAGAAGTCAGAAATGAGCTCGATGTCGCTACAGTGGTGAATAACAAACTGCATATTATTGAATGTAAAACGAAAGGTATGCGTGATGACGGCGATGATACACTTTATAAGCTAGAATCATTACGTGATTTGCTTGGTGGCCTACAAGCTCGCGCTATGCTCGTGAGCTTTCGCCCACTCCGCCATAATGACATTACTCGTGCAGAAGATTTAGGGTTGGCCTTAATCGGCCCAGA
Source organism: Vibrio sp. B1-2 (assembly GCF_963888445.1). Lineage (NCBI taxonomy): Bacteria > Pseudomonadati > Pseudomonadota > Gammaproteobacteria > Vibrionales > Vibrionaceae > Vibrio > Vibrio sp. B1-2. The sequence goes on along the minus strand of NZ_CAWPJH010000040.1, from coordinate 230,843 downwards.
TGAACTGAAAGATTTAAAATTACATTTAGCCGCTTGGTTTAAAGAAGCGGGTGGTAACGAAGATATCTAACCTACAAAAAAGCCCGTTTCATACGGGCTTTTTTTACAGTAAAACGAATTTTCTAATGATCATCTTCTGTAAAATTTGTCGGTAACGTTGTTTTCATTTGATTCCATATGTGAGCGCTGTCAATGCCGTAATGACGGATCACAATCGGCAACTGCTCACGATTGCCACTTTCACATACTGCTAATAATTCACGGTAAAACTGCAAGGCTAACTCGCGTGCTTCTGGATTAGAGAAATAATAGCTGCCGACTCGGTCATATAATTTTTTTAGCCCATTAAAAATCAAACCATAAATTTGATTTCCTGAGTGAAACGCTAAACGCTGAAATAACATGTAATCGTAAAAGTTAAAGGTTTTCGCAATCAATATTTGCTGACGTTTATATTCGTCTTTTTCACCATCATCTTTAATATGCTGCTGGATTTTCTGCGCATAAGGAGATAACTCCATAAAAGAATCCCAAGATTTGGCACTTAATAGTGCTTCACAGCTTTCGATAACATTAGTAATAGTGCGCTCGGCAGGCTCTTTGTTCACTTTAAATGCATAACGCATAAATATGGGGCTAATATTTGTCCGAGCCGCAAGTAAGTCTTCCACAATACTGGTGGCATTTTCAGCATCGAGCGTCATTAATGTATCTAATATGTGTAAACCGGAAGTTTCCATAAATTGGTTTACTTTTGTTGGCTTACCATGCTGTATAGTCAACCAACCATCACGGGCTAAGCGTTGTAATACTTCTCGAAGCGTTGTACGTGTTACACCAATTAATTCTGAAAGTTCGCGCTCTGCAGGTAAGATAGAACCCGGTGCAAAGCGACCATTCCAAATGCTCTCAATTATGTATTTTTCAGCAAAACCTGCTGGGCTTTTTGCCTTAATGACCATTAAGTACTTATCCAGTTTTCTATTTATTTGGGTCGAATGGGACTCATCATACCACTAGTTGAACGTTATCGGAAACAAACCATCCGCGAAGTTATCACAAACAAAATAGAGCTTAAACTCTAATTTATTCATCTTGTTTATGAACAATACCGAGTCAATGAAATAGTAATTTTTAACAGTTCTTCAAAAGGAAGAACACATAAGAGTAGAAAAAATAAAGAGATATAACTCACATTAATAAACTTAAAATAATCAATTTAAGCTTGCAAAATTCGCTCTTTTTAGTCATTTAGATGCCTATTACCTTAACTCCACTTCAAAATACGGCTCAGCGTGAATTTTTCACAACTCTTATGCTATGCTTACCCAACTTTGATCGCGTTTTTGACCAAAATATCGGTAAGTGTTTTATCAATAACCTGATTATTATTGACTAAAAAAGCTTGCGGAGTAGAGTGACGGTCGAAGTAAGGATTGCTTGTCTCACTCAAGGAGTGTCTTGGTAAAACCATAATCCCTAAACGGTTTGTTGTTTCGCTAGAACATTGCCGATAGATACTGTTTTCGTGTTTAACACGTTCTATTTGGCCACTTCACATAATGAATTAAAGATAAGCTGACAGCGTCTATCATCTCAACAGTAAGAGAACTACCCATGCCGATGTCCCTCGGAAGCGCTTTTCTCAAGAACTTTCTTGGTAAAGCCCCTGACTGGTACAAAGTTGCCATTATTGCTTTTCTCATTATCAACCCGATTGTTTTCTTTTTGGTCGACCCATTTATTGCTGGTTGGCTACTTGTGGTTGAATTCATTTTCACCCTAGCGATGGCGCTTAAATGCTATCCCCTGCAACCTGGTGGCTTACTGGCTATCGAAGCTATCGCCATTGGGATGACCAGTGCAGAGCAAGTCAAACATGAGCTTGTGAATAACATCGAAGTTCTGCTGCTACTGGTGTTTATGGTGGCTGGTATCTATTTCATGAAACAGCTATTGCTGTTCATCTTCACCAAAATACTCCTTGGTATTCGTTCAAAAGCGATGCTTTCGGTCGCCTTTTGCATTACAGCTGCTTTCCTGTCTGCATTTTTGGATGCTTTAACAGTTATTGCCGTGGTCATCAGTGTCGCCGTTGGGTTTTACTCGATTTATCACAAAGTGGCATCGGGACAAGGGACAAGCTCCGCTCATGACCATACTCAAGATGAGCATATCTCAGAACTAACACGTGATGACTTAGAAAACTATCGTGCGTTTTTGCGCTCACTACTGATGCATGCTGGCGTAGGTACCGCTTTAGGCGGGGTGATGACCATGGTTGGTGAACCACAAAACTTGATCATCGCCGATCAAGCAGGTTGGTTTTTTGGCGAGTTTATCATCCGTATGTCTCCGGTAACCGTACCTGTTTTTCTCTGTGGTATTTTGACCTGTGTGTTAGTTGAAAAGCTGAAGCTATTTGGTTACGGCGCAGAATTACCCGCTAACGTTCGTCAAATTCTGGTCGATTTTGACACGGCTGAGCGCAAAAATCGAACCAATCAAGACGTCGCAAAACTTTGGATCCAAGGCGCTATTGCTGTCTGGCTGATTGTTGGATTGGCACTGCACTTAGCGGCAGTGGGATTGATTGGTCTTTCAGTTATTATTTTGGCGACAGCATTTACTGGTGTGATAGAAGAACATTCGCTAGGCAAAGCATTTGAAGAAGCCCTACCCTTTACGGCTCTGCTGGCGGTATTCTTCTCCATCGTAGCCGTAATTATCGATCAACAACTCTTTAAGCCAGTTATCGATGCTGTGTTGAATGTTGAAGATAAAGGGGCTCAGCTTGCTCTCTTCTATGTGGCTAACGGGCTTTTGTCGATGGTTTCGGATAACGTTTTCGTTGGCACTGTCTATATTAATGAAGTCAAAACAGCGCTACTAGAAGGTGTTATCACGCGTGACCAATTCGATTTATTGGCTGTCGCGATTAACACAGGTACGAACTTACCGTCAGTAGCAACACCAAACGGTCAAGCCGCTTTCTTATTCTTATTAACATCAGCACTTGCACCATTGATCCGCCTTTCTTATGGCAAAATGGTCATCATGGCTCTGCCCTACACGATTGTATTGGCATTAGTTGGCCTGTTTGGCATTGTCTTCTTAGTTGAACCCATGACTGCGCATTTTTATGACTTAGGGTGGATTACGCACCATTCAGCCAAAGCAGTTCAAGCCATCTCTGCCGGGCATTAAAATATTCGGTTGATAATGAAACTTATCTAAGTTAAAAAGCTCTGAACTATCAGGGCTTTTTATTCTTTACAGGTATTGAATGTGACTTTTTTTTCTACTCTGAAACTGTTCTCTCAATCGAGAAAATCTTGGTTTTTATTACTTCTTTTTGTGGTTTTTTTTGAGGCTTGTGCGCTTTTTTTTCAGCACATCATGATGCTCGCACCGTGTGTGATGTGCATTTATGAACGTGTGGCGATGCTAGGAATTGGCGGAGCGGCTCTGCTTGGCTTAATCGCACCCAATAATCCGATTGTTCGTTGGATTGGACTCGTTACTTGGGGAGCCAGTGCTTATAAAGGTTTGACCTTAGCTATGCAACATGTGGATTACCAATTCAACCCTTCTCCTTTTGCCACTTGTGATTTATTTGTCACTTTCCCCAGCTGGGCACCACTCAATCAATGGGCACCTTGGATGTTCGAAGCTTACGGTGACTGTTCGAAAGTGGTATGGCAATTTTTAACGCTTTCCATGCCACAGTGGCTAGTGGTCATCTATGCTGCTAACTTGCTGGTGCTCGCTTTTGTTGTTTTAGCTCAGTTCGCGAAAACCCCCGTCAATAAGCTGCGGTAATAACCTGCTTGATCAAAAAAGGCATCTCGCTAAGAGATGCCTTTTGGCTGATTCACATCGCTTACTCTGACGCAAGCAGCGGATCAACATTAATATACTTACCAATTTGTTGCCGTTTTACCGTTGGCACATAGGGTATTTCACCAAGCTTAGGCGCTGGAATGCGCGATTCCAACATTGCAATAATTTCAGCGTAATGCTCAGTTCCGGGGTTCACTCGGTTGGCTACCCAGCCAACAATCTTCAACCCATCGGCAATAATACTTTCCGCTGTTAAAATTGCATGGCTTAAGCAACCTAGCTTAATCCCTACCACTAATACCACGGGTAGTTGTTCTTGTTTAACCCAAGTAGACAAGCAGTCAGTATCAGAGATCGGAACGCGCCAACCACCAGCACCTTCGATCAACACAATGTCAGCGTTCGCTTTATGCTTAGCTAATTTGCTACTGAGCACGCCATAATCAATCTCGACGTGTTCATGTTTTGCGGCGATATGTGGTGATGTAGGGAGCGCTAAAGAATATGGATTCACATCACCATAGGGCATCTCTTTGGTTGCCGCTTTCATCAGATGTAATGCATCTGAGTTGCGTAAGCCAAATTCCGTTTTTTCGCTACCAGCGGCAACGGGTTTGTAGCCAATAGTCACCAAATCCTTGGCGGCTAATGCTTGTAGAATCGCTTTTGAAGCGACCGTTTTTCCAACGTCGGTGTCCGTACCCGCAATAAAAAATGCATCAATCATCGATGTATAACCCCTAAACAAACCTGATAAGTTGCAGGTAGAAGACCTTGATGGTTTTGAAATGCTTGGTATGCCTGCTCAATTTGCAGTAGAGCCCTGCGGCTTGTTAACCCTTGTGAGCGTCCACTTACGTGATTTGCACCAATTCCTTTAAGATCTCTCATCAAGGAAAAAGCTTTGTCATACCAAACTGTGATCGAAGGCAAGTCTAGTTGATGGTGGTAACAGTGAGATTGCGCTAACGCAATTTTTACCTGATTGAGTGTGATGAAATCATTGACGTGTTGATGTGTATCAATTTTTGTCCACGCTTGTTTCAGTTCAAACAGCGAACCGTCCAATAATGTCGAAAAATAAGCCATCCCTTGTGGTTTCAATACGCGGTGAATTTGTCGCAGTGGTAGAACAAGGTCATCACACCACTGCAGCGCTAAGCTAGAAAAAACGTAATCAAAAGAGGCGTTGGCGAACGGAAGCGCCTCAGCATCGGCTTGATAGTAGGTGACGCCAACATCACCACAACGTATTTTAGCTTGTACTAGCATCTCACTGGAGAGGTCAGCACATACCACATACGCCCCTCTACGCCGCAGTTGCTCTGAAAAATAGCCCGTACCACAACCAAGATCGAGCACTCTTTTCCCTACTAGACTGTGCGGCATTTTGTCCAATAAACGGTGTCCTACGTCACGTTGAAAAGCGGCATGTACATCATAATGCTTTGCCGCGCGGCTAAAAGAATGGGCAATGGCGGCTTTGTCATGCAGCGCATTTATCTCTATCGCATGAGTTTGTGACATATTCAGCTCTCCTCTAGCGCACGTTGCAGTTGTGTGGTTAGTTGATCTATGTCAGCAATAGTGTGGTTGGCGGTTAGAGTGATACGCAATCGGGCACGGCCTTGAGCCACCGTTGGTGGGCGAATCGCGGTCAACCAACACCCGTGATGTCGCAATTGATCGGCGATATTCAATGCTGTTTGCGCCTCACCAACAAGGTAGGGCTTGATTGGCGTTAGCGTTTCAACATAGCCATCGAAACCTTGCATAGATTCAGCGTAATAAGCTTGCAGCTCAGTCAGTTTTTCTCTGCGCCAAGACTGCTGAGTGACCATTGAAATAGCATGAGTTACTGCATAAGCTTGCGCTGGCGGCATGGCTGTAGAATAGACGTGGTGACGAGCAAACTGCGTAAGAAAGTCACCCACCTCTTGATTGCATAAGATAGCTGCACCCGATAACCCTAAGGCTTTGCCAAAGGTCACCACTAAGAGCTGTGGTTTTATTCCTGCCGCACTGCAACTGCCGGCCCCACCCTCGCCCAACACACCGATGCCGTGTGCATCATCGACTACCAACCACGCTTCACCTTGCAGTGCATCCGTGATTTCGCACAGCGGTGCACAATCACCATCCATGCTAAAGACCCCTTCAGTCACCACTAATGTATGACTATCGCTGTTAAGCTGTTGCTTAAGATGAGTGACATCGTTGTGCCGAAAACGCTTCATACTGGCTGCGCAAAGCATTCCTGCTTCCATCAAAGAGGCGTGGTTAAGTTTATCTTGCAGTAGCAAATCGTCTTTATTGAGCAGGCTAAACAACAGTGCCTGATTGGCACTAAACCCCGATCCAAACAAAATGGCTCGCTCATAACCTAGCCACTCACACAAGTTAGCTTCAAGGTTGCGATGGGCTGAGCTAAAGCCTGTGACCAAAGGAGACGCGCCACTACCGCAACCATACATACTCAGCCCTTGCTGCCAAGCGGCAATCAATTCTGAGTCGTGCGCAAGGCCAAGGTAATCGTTACTGGAAAAGTTAAGATACTGGCGGCCATCTTTGCACAATCGAACCTGGTTACCCCCCTCAAGCTCGATAAGAGAGCGAGAAAGCCCAAGATCGCGACGAGCACTGAGCGCCGCTGAAATACGTGAATTAAACGCTGGCATCGTAGAAAAGATCATCTTTAGTAGGACGAGCTGCCACCCGTTTTACGACACGTTCAAGCAACTCACTTTCTGCAATTTCATCCGGTTTTTGGCTCACTTGTTGGCTATTGATACCCAGTTTTTTAAATAACTGCATATCGCTATCTTCATCAGGATTAGGAGTCGTTAGCAACTTGCAACCGTAGAAAATGGAGTTTGCACCTGCCATAAAGCACAGCGCTTGCATCTGCTCATTCATATTTTCACGTCCAGCCGATAAACGCACCGCCGATTGTGGCATCATGATGCGAGCAACGGCGATCAGACGAATAAAATCAAACGCTTCGACATCTTCGGCTTGCTCTAACGGTGTACCTTTCACTTTGACCAGCATATTAATCGGTACACTTTCAGGATGGGTTGGCAAGTTCGCTAATTCCACCAACAAACCAGCGCGGTCATTGGCGCTCTCTCCCATACCGATAATTCCCCCAGAGCAGATCTTCATTCCTGCATCGCGCACGTGCGATAAGGTATCAAGGCGATCTTGATAGGTTCGGGTGGTGATAATGTTGCCATAGTATTCAGGTGAGGTATCTAGGTTGTGGTTGTAATAATCAAGCCCTGCACTGGCCAACTCGCTTGCTTGATCAGGCGTTAGCATGCCCAACGTCATACACGTTTCCAAGCCCATCTCTTTCACGCCACTGATCATCTCTTTCAAGAGAGGCATATCACGCGCTTTCGGGTTTTTCCACGCCGCTCCCATACAAAAGCGGGTCGAGCCAGAGCGCTTCGCTTTTTGCGCCGCGTCTAACACCCGCTCGACTTCCATCAACCGTTCTTTATCAACATCAGTCCGGTAATGCGCACTCTGCGGGCAATATTTACAATCTTCAGGACACGCCCCCGTCTTAATAGAAAGTAACGTGCTGACCTGAACATAATTTTTGGGATGGTATTGACGATGTACTTGCTGCGCTTCAAACAGTAGATCCATAAACGGCTTTTCGACCAGTGCGCTCACCTCAGCAACGGTCCAGTTATGACGAACTTCCACATCTCTTCCTTATTCAGTTTTATTATTTTGTTGCTTGGCTAGTCTACTGACAAGCGATAAACTGTCAACAACCAAAGAAAACACAAGTTTACTAACGGTTAATTTTCAAACAAACCTAGCAATATGGACTGATCATGGATTTACTCTTCGACCGCCAACATATCTGGCATCCCTACACTTCAACGCTGACGCCATTGACTTGCTATCCCGTCACTCACGCTCAAGGTGTCCATATTTATTTGGAAGATGGGCGACGCTTGATTGATGGAATGTCCTCTTGGTGGGCAACTATTCATGGTTATAACCATCCACACCTTAATTACGCTGCGCATCAGCAAATTGATAAAATGTCACACGTGATGTTTGGCGGTATCACACATCAACCCGCCATTACGCTTTGTAAAAAATTACTGGCATTAGCGCCAAGCAATCTTGAGCACGTATTTTTAGCCGATTCTGGCTCCGTCGCCGTGGAGGTCAGTTTAAAAATGGCGCTGCAATACTGGCATGCAAAAGGTCAACCACGAGCGAAATTTCTCACCTTACGTCATGGCTATCACGGCGATACGTTTGCCGCAATGTCAGTCACTGACCCAGATAACTCGATGCATTCGCTCTACAAAGGTTTTTTGCCGCAGCATATTTTTGCCGATTCGCCAACTTGCGGTTTTTGGGATGAGTGGGATGAACGCGATCTCGATGATTTTCGAGAGAAAATAATGCACGCTCATCAAGAGCTTGCGGCGGTGATTTTAGAACCAATTGTGCAAGGTGCTGGCGGTATGCGTATCTATCATCCTCAGTTTTTAAAAGGCGTGCGCGCACTTTGCGATCAATATGGTTTGCTACTGATTGCCGATGAGATTGCAACTGGATTTGGCCGTACTGGAAAGCTCTTCGCCTGTGAGCACGCTAATATCGCGCCTGATATTTTATGTGTCGGCAAGGCCTTAACGGGTGGCTATATGACGCTTTCGGCCACACTGGCGACCAAGCAAGTCGCCGATACGGTTTGTTCTGGCGAAGCGGGCTGCTTTATGCATGGGCCAACCTTTATGGCTAACCCATTGGCGTGCGCCGTCGCCTGCGCTAGCTTAGAGCTCATCGAACAGGGCGATTGGCAACAGCAAACCCAGCGTATTGAAGCACAATTTGCTCATTTACTGCCCATGCTTAACCGTTTTGAGATGGTAAAAGAGACGCGCTGGCTGGGCGCTATCGGCGTGATTGAAACGCATCGCCCTGCCAATATGGAAATCATTCAAGCGCTATTTGTTGAACAAGGGGTCTGGATCCGTCCTTTTGGCTGTTTAATCTATGTGATGCCACCGTTTATTAGCCAAATAGATGACATTGAAAAACTGATCAACGCTGTAGCGGTGGCATTGCAAAATTCGCAATGCTTTCAAATCGATGGGGCTTAAATAGAACCGACACATACTATTGATGCATAAAAAAACCGACTCGCAAGTCGGTTTTTTTACTGTGTTTAAGACATCATGATTAACCGATGTGCGTTGCGCCACCCATGTATGGTTGCAGTACGCTAGGAACGGCAATACGGCCATCGGCTTGTTGGTTGTTTTCCAAAATGGCTACCATAGTACGGCCCACAGCAAGGCCTGAACCGTTCAGCGTGTGTACAAGCTCAGGTTTATTGCCGCCTTTGCGACGGAAACGGGCTTGCATACGACGCGCTTGGAAATCCCACATGTTTGAGCAAGAGGAGATCTCACGGTATGTGCCTTGCGCAGGAACCCACACTTCTAGATCGTAAGTTTTGCGAGAGCCAAAGCCCATGTCACCTGCACACAACACCACTTTACGGTACGGCAGTTCAAGCAATTTCAGCACTTTTTCCGCATGACCCGTTAACTCTTCCAGCGCCGCCATTGAATCTTCTGGGCGCGTGATCTGAACCAATTCGACTTTATCAAATTGGTGCATACGGATAAGACCACGTGTATCGCGACCATACGATCCCGCCTCAGAACGGAAACAAGGTGTATGAGCTGTCATTTTCAATGGCAGATCGGCTTCGTCAGAAATGGTGTCACGCACCAAGTTCGTTACCGGTACTTCAGCCGTTGGGATAAGAGACAGTTTACGTGGCTCTTCATCATTCACTTTTTCAGTTAGTGGCTCAGTATGGAATAGGTCTTGACCAAATTTAGGTAGCTGACCAGTACCAAACAGGCTGTCAGCGTTGACAAGATAAGGGACATACATTTCTGTATAACCATGTTCTTGTGTGTGCAAGTCCAGCATGAACTGAGCAATCGCACGGTGCAGACGAGCAAATTGGCCTTTCATCACGATAAAGCGAGCGCCAGTAATTTTAGTCGCACTAGCAAAATCTAAACCACCGGCCATTTCGCCAAGATCAACGTGATCTCTGAGCTCAAAATCGTAAGTTTTAGGTTCACCCCAACGAGAAACTTCTACGTTGTCATTTTCATCTTTACCATCAGGAACCGATTCATCTGGTACGTTGGGTACAGACATAGTAATCGCATCCAATTGTGCTTGGATGTCATTCAACTGCGCTTTTTTCGCGTCTAAGTCACTGCCTAGAGAGCCGATTTGTAGCTTGACTGCTTCTGCGCCCGCTTTGTCGCCGGCGGCCATTTTTTGGCCAATTTCTTTGGAGATGGAGTTGCGCGAGGATTGTAAATTTTCAACTTCTACTTGAATGGACTTACGTTGATCTTCAAGTTGACGAATTGTCTCAACGTCGAGTTTGAAACCGCGACGCGCTAATTTTGCAGCTGTTTCATCCAGCTCAGTGCGAAGTAATTTAGAATCCAGCATTGCTAATCCTATGCTTTTAGTTATGAAAAACGCGCCTGCATCCCTTTCTAATCAGAGCGACGCGTAGAGAAAATTGAACCCGACAAAGATAACGAAAAGAGACTATTTTTCATAGCGCTTTTGTGGGCTTTTTGCATCTAAACTAGCCAAGTAATCTAACTTTTCACCAATTTTGGTTTCTAAACCTCGATTTGTTGGCTGGTAGTAGCGTGTATCGCTCATTTCAGGCGGCAAATAACTTTCGCCAGCCGCGTAAGCTCCCGGTTCATCGTGGGCATAGCGATATTGTGCTCCATAACCAAGATCTTTCATCAAACTGGTTGGTGCATTACGCAAATGAGGCGGCACCTCATACTCTGGCAAATTATGCGCATCAGCTAAGGCTTGCTTCCACGCGCTATACACGGCATTACTTTTGGGCGCGCACGCTAAATAGACAATCGCTTGTGCAATAGCACGTTCACCTTCCGCAGGACCAACGCGGGTAAAACAGTCCCAAGCAGCGAGCGCCACCTGCATGCCTCTTGGGTCGGCGTTGCCAACATCTTCCGAAGCTATCGCCAATAAACGGCGAGCGATATAAAGTGGATCGCAGCCTGCTGCGATCATTCTGGCCGACCAATACAGCGCCGCATCGGGGTTGGAACCTCGAATCGATTTATGCACCGCAGAGATAAGGTCGTACCAAATATCGCCTTTATTATCAAAGCGCGACACTTTTTCGCCTGCCACTTCGGCCAACAGTTTGAGCGTAATGAGCTTTTCACCTTGCGCATTCTCTTCGGCCATGTCGTACAGCAGCTCAAGATAATTGAGTGACATGCGCGCATCACCATTGACCAATTCAGCCAAACGTTCGAGCACGTTATCCATAAACTGCGCTGCAACTTTACCTAAACCGCGATCGGCATCGTTGATTGCTTGATTGAGCGCCAGCAAAATTTCATCGCTAGCCAGCGAGGTTAATTTGTACACCCGAGCACGAGATAGCAAAGCGTTGTTGAGCTCAAAAGAGGGATTCTCTGTCGTGGCACCAATGAAAGTCACAGTGCCATCTTCAATGTGTGGCAAAAAGGCATCTTGTTGAGATTTATTAAAACGATGCACTTCGTCTACAAACAAAATAGTACGTCGACCCGCCATTTTATTTTCGCGTGCTTTTTCAATGGCAGCACGGATCTCTTTAACGCCAGAAGTCACCGCAGAAACACGTTCAACCTCTGCATTGGCGTAATTCGCCGCCACTTCAGCCAAGGTCGTTTTACCCGTACCGGGCGGCCCCCACAAGATCATCGAATGAATATGACCAGCCTCTAATGCACGCCGCAAGGGTTTACCCACACCTAAAATGTGCTGCTGGCCAATATACTGCTCAACCGTCTGAGGGCGCATTCTAGCGGCCAACGGACGGAAATCTTCATCACCCGAAAAATCTAAGCGGTAGTTACCCACACTGCTGTAGTTACCCACACTATAATTACTCACGCCTTAGTCCCTATCTCAATTACGTTGATCATCAACCTCGACACCTTGCGGGATCTGGAACGTGAAACGCGCTTTAGCGGCCGGTGTTAGTTGTACATCGCTAAACGTAAACAGACTCTTCTGCCCATCTTGTTCAATCACGTTAAAACCTTTCACGATCCCTTTCTTATCAATCGCTATCTGAAACTGCCCTTGGTTTGAATCTACCGCGGTTGGCGTTAGGGTGAAATCATCACCGTTTTGTGCAACCTTGTAGTGATCCCAATCACTGGCGCGATTACGAGTCAGCAACACAAAAGGAGTTTGTTCCGTCGCTTGTTCTTGATTATAAATACTCACTTGTTCGATAAATGGACTGTAATACCACAAGGTTTTACCATCAGACACCAGTAAGTTTTCATCAGGAGCGGTCGTTTGCCAACGGAAAAGGCTTGGCCGAACAATATCAACTTTCCCCTGACCTTCCATCACAATATCACCTTCAGGGCTGATCACTTGCTGGGCAAAGGTAGCGCTAAAACCAGCGTTCAGCGCGAGGCGTTGGCTCAACTCGTCTTTTGGCGCAGCCAAAACAGCGACAGAAAAACTACACAGCAACAGGGCTAACACTCTTTTCATGATTACCACACTCCATGGATAACAATTTTTTGTCTATAACGTTTTCTATAACGTTTATTGATAAGGCCCTCTTCTCTTAAGAAGCATTCACTTATCAGAACAACTTATTTATCAGAATAACTCGTTTATAAGGGCTTATTTGCTTGGGTTTGTCAGCGTTTTGTTGAGATTAAACCTCAGGCGGCGTACTTTACTGGCCACAGCACTGTTTGAATTTTTTGCCACTGGCGCACGGGCAAGGATCATTGCGTCCAATCTCTTTAAATGGGTTAACCCGCTGCGTTTTCATGCCGAGCATTAATTCATCAGCCATTAACGCCACTTCAGTGATCATGACATCCAACTGCTCAGCAAAATCACTCAAACTGGGTGGTGTTACAAAACCCGCTTCGCTCATCTGCTGCTGCGTTTGTGTTTCATCGATGGCTAACATGAAGGTGGTCAACAAAGCTTGCAGCATGCGCAGGCTGCCATCACCAATTTGAGTCTCTAACCATTGCGGTTCAACGACTGGCCAGACGCTCATAAACCCTTCAGCAAAATCAGCCCACTGAGTCGCATTATCTAGCAAGGCTAACGCCGAATATTCGCTACGTTTGAGCAAGTTATATTGCAGATTAATTTGCGCCATCACCGCTGGTTCAAGTGCTTTGACTTGCTCCCCCACTAAAGGTTCTAACCAAGTTGTGGGTTCTAACGGCTCAGTGGCAAAATTGGATGCTAAAATAGCCCCTTCAAAAAAATGAGCGGATTGAGGAGCTGATTGAGGAAGAGAGAGCAATGAGTAAGTCATGAAAATCTGTACAGTTAAAATGGTTGACCAAGGATTATATACCAACTCTTGCATTTAGTGACTTTTGATTCGGTAACCACTACAATCTCGCCTCGAATTTTTAAGGCGAAATGATGATGCGTGTAATTTTGGGCCCAATGGAAGGTGTGCTAGACCACTTGATGCGTGAACTGCTCACCCAGATGAATGATTACGATCTGTGCGTGACTGAATTTGTGCGTGTCGTTGACCAATTATTGCCTGACCACGTTTTTTATCGCCTTTGTCCTGAACTGAAAACAGGCTCAAAAACACAAGCAGGTGTTCCCGTGCACGTTCAACTGCTCGGCCAAGAGCCACATTGGATGGCAGAAAATGCCGCACGAGTTGCTGAATTAGGCGCGCACGGCATTGACTTGAACTTTGGTTGCCCAGCGAAAACGGTCAACAAACACAAAGGCGGTGCGGCGCTGTTACAACATCCGGAATTGATTTATCAAGTGGTAAAATCATGCCGAGATGCGGTACCGAAAGCGATCCCTGTTTCGGCTAAAATCCGCTTAGGTTGGGAAGACCCTAACGACTGCTTTGAAATTGTCGATGCGATTGAACAAGCTGGAGCAAACGAGCTCACAGTTCATGCCCGAACAAAAGCGGGCGGTTATCGCGCCAGTGAAATTAAGTGGGATTACATTAATCAGATACGCCAGAAGACGTCTCTGCCTCTGATCGCTAATGGCGAAATTTGGAACTACGACGATGGTCAAGCCTGTATTAAAGCAACAGGCGTAGAGTCATTGATGGTTTGTCGAGGCGCATTCAACGTTCCCAATTTAGGCAATGTGGTCAAACATAACCATAAAGTGATGCCTTGGCATGAAGTGGTTGATCTGCTCCTGCGCTATTCGCAATTTGAAATTAGAGGCGATAAAGGCTTTTACTATCCCAACCGAGTCAAGCAATGGTTTACCTACTTACGTCAAGAATATCCTCAAGCTAACGAGCTATTTCGCGAAATCAGGACCTTCACCAAATCGGAACCTATCGTGGAGCACATTCAGCGTTACCGTGATCGGTTACAAAACACCTTGTAATGCGTTTTCTTCAGGCTTTCTCAACATCACGCCGAGAAAGCCTGTTGCTGCTTAGTCAACCACTGTGTTAACTAACCCTCTGTGATAACGAAATAAAACCATTAACTGAGTAGAAGGCTATCATCTGCCAGCTCTTCGCCTCGAACTTTCGAAAACATTTCCAGTAGATCAGGCACTTTCATATTGGCACGCTGCTCACCAGACACATCAAGAACAATTTCACCTTGATGCAGCATTACAGTGCGATCACCACACGCTAAAGCATCTTTCATCGAGTGCGTTACCATCATCACCGTCAAGTTAAATTCTTTGACGATTGTTTTGGTCAAATCAATGATAAAGGCCGCCATTCTAGGGTCCAGAGCCGCAGTGTGCTCATCAAGCAGTAACAATTTACTGTCAGATAAGGTTGCCATCACTAAGCTAACCGCTTGACGCTGCCCACCAGACAGTAGGCCGATGTTATCGCCTAAACGATCTTCTAATCCCAAACCAAGGATAGCGATTCGCTCTTGAAACAACTTGCGACGTGATGAAGAAAGTGACAGCCCCCACCCTCGGCGCTTGCCGCGCATGTAGGCTAAAGCCATATTCTCTTCAATGGTTAAATCGCCACATGTACCGGCAAGTGGGTCTTGGAACACGCGAGCGCATAAACGTGCACGCTGATCCACGCTCTGGCGCGTGACATCGACTTCATCGATGAGTACTTTGCCTGCCATCATGGGCGTTTCGCCCGTTACAGCGCCTAATAATGTCGATTTCCCAGCACCATTTGAGCCAATCACAGTTAAAAATTGATGTTCAGGTACTTCGAGGTGAACACCTCTTAACGCTCTATTTTCTAAAATTGTGCCAGGGTTAAACGTGACTTGAATATCTTCTAAACGAATCATAATGTTTCTCCTGACGCTTTATCCTGCTTAGCAACAACCGACTTCTGAGCAGGAGAATTACCCTTTTTTGCTTTGAAGTTCCTTTTCATTTTTGGCGCAATCAGTGCAATGGCCACCAGCACAGCAGTAACTAAGTTGAGATCAGACGCCTGCAAACCGAACATGCCCGAGCTCAAAGCAAAGGCGACCGCTAAACGGTACAACACTGAACCGACGATGACCGCCAGCACTGCAACCCAGATCCGGCGCCCAGGGATCAACGTCTGCCCCAAGATCACAGCAGCAAGGCCAACTACAATCGTCCCTACGCCCGAAGTTACATCAGCAAAACTGTTGGTTTGCGCAAACAGTGCCCCAGCAAAACCGACAAAACCATTCGATAACGCAAGAGCAAAATAGGTATAAAACGAGGTGCTTCCGCCTTGTGCTCTCACCATGCGGGCATTAACACCCGTAGCACGCAGTCCAAGTCCAAAGTCACTGTTTAATAATCGCACCACAAACCAGGCCGAAATCAAGACCAATACACCCACGACCAGCGGACGAATGTAAACCGAGTCACCCATGGCTTCAAAGGGCGTAAGAATGGTCTCCTCCCCAAGCAGAGCAATATTGGGGCGTCCCATAATACGAATATTGATGGAGAAGGCGGCAATCATGGTGAGAATCGACGCCAATAGATGCAAAATACCGCAGCGAACCGCAAGAAATGCAGTCACCCAACCGGTAAAGGCACCCGCAAGTATTGCCATTCCTGTAGCAACCCAAGGGTTAATACCTGCCACAATCGCCGTTGCGGCCACCGCAGCGCCCATAGGGAAGCTGCCGTCAACGCTTAAATCGGGGAAATCAAGGACACGGAAAGTGAGGTAAACACCCAATGCCACTAATCCGTACAGCAGCCCTATCTCTAGAGCGCCAAAAAAAGCAAAAGCAGACATAACAACTCCTTTCTCTGCTTAAACAGAGCTAAAGCCTTCGCTCTAGCTCTGAATGGTCTTTATTTTACGCTCGTAGCACGATCAAGTACTGACTGAGGAATCGTTACGCCCAGTTTTTCCGCTGCGGTTTTGTTGATCATTAAATCAGACCCTTTGGCCACTTTAACATCCAGTTTACCCGGTGCTTGGCCTTCCAAGATAGCGACAACATAGTCCGCGGTTTGTACGCCAATTTGGTAATAATCAAAGCCAAGGCTAGCAATCGCTCCTCGTTCAACATAAGAGGTTGCTGCGCCAAATACTGGGGTCTTAGCTTGGTTTGCCGAAACAATCATCCCTTCAATCGCACTGGCGACGGTATTATCAATCAGGGCATAGATAATGTCTGATTTTGAGGCAATCGCCTGTGTCGCAGTTTGTACGTCTGCGCTTTTTAAGGCTGTCGCTTCAATAAGTTTAATGCCATGTTTTTGAGTGCTCGATTTAAGCAGTTCCATCAAGCTCACTGCATTGGCCTCACCAGGGTTATAAACTACGCCGATAGATTTCACGTTTGGCATGATCTCTTTGATCAGCTCAATGTGCTGTTCAACTGGTGATAGATCAGAAAGCCCGGTCACGTTCTTACCCGGTTGCTCAAGTTTTTTCACCAATTTAGCACCGACAGGATCGGTCACCGCCGTGAACACGACAGGAATAGTTTTGGTTGCAGAGACGAGCGCTTGCGCCGTGGGGGTTGCGATGCCGACTAACACATCAGGATTTTCCCCGACAAATTGGCGCGCAATTTGAACAGCAATAGCTGGGTTGCCTTGCGCGGTTTTAAAATCAAAATCTAGATTTTTGCCTTGTTCATAACCTTTTGCTTTTAAACCATCAAGTAAACCTTGTCTGGTTGCGTCTAAAGCTGGGTGCTCAACAATTTGCGATACGGCGACTTTCGCTGTTTTGGCCATGATGCTTGTGGAAGAGAATAATACTGCTCCTGCAAAAACGGCGGTAACAATGGCTTTGCCTGCTTTCATCTTAACTCCTTGATTTAAGCATTATACCCTTCCTACTTAAAGCGGTAGCAGTGCTAGCAAATGCGCTCATCCCGTTAAACACAGTTAACCTGTGCCACATTAGGATTCATCCCATTGCAGATTGCTTACAACTTCATATTGTTTGGGTATACATGTTGGATGTTGTGTTTTTAATATTTTTATGTACGCGCACTGAGCGTCGCTGACAACATTATTACCAGTAACTCAGGCTAAAGGGAAGTGAGGTTTAACAGTAAAGTAACAAAAAGAGAGATAAGAATAAGGCGAAAGTTGAATAACAAAGAGGAGTTCACTGCGGAAGTCCTCTTTGCCTTTTATTTACATGCTAACTGGGTGGCTAGAACCAGCGTTCTAACGCGGCTTCATCTAACTGACGGAATGCTCGGTTGAGGATAGCAGCCAGCTCTTTGTATCTCGGCTTCGCTTTGATTGGCTCTAAAGCAAAACCAGTATCGACAATCTTCTGGTACAGCTCTCGGTACCACCCAGCAAGCGAAGGTGGAAGTTGGGTATTGGCGCGGTTTCCCAGCCACCACATACCTTGTAGCGGTAAGCTTATGGCAAAAAGTGCCACTACCACTGCTTGGGGCATCGCCTGTGTATTTTCAAAAACCATCTGTGTCAGTACACTGATTGCGGCGATAGCTGGCATAGCCTTAACGCCAAAACGCGTGGCTTTAATGATCCGTTGCTCAGGAAAAATGAGGCCTAGCTCTTTGCGCACAGGCCAAACATCCATATATTTCTGACCATCTTTCAGGCTGTGAACGATTCCAACTTTGTTATTCATAGCGCGCCCTCACTCTCGATGCTGCCCATTCAACTAAAAAATAGTTTAATGATTCAACTAATCTAGTAAAAAATTGATAGAAGTTAATATTATTTCAATTTTTTTTTGTTATATTGGCCCATTATCGCTATTCTTTGCGAGCCCTCAATCTCATTGTTGCCGTTATTTACAATTTAGGCAACTCCGAGATGAAATCTGCAAGGAATGCATCGACGACTTTACGTTAAAAGCCCCGTCTCATTATACGGAAATTCAAGTTTTATTGACCAAGATTAGTAGCGCTCCACAACGGTTCTACTATTCTTGTGAATGATTTTTATCCTAACCGATTATTACAGGTAGTCACACATGTCTAAGCTAGTTTTAGTTTTAAACTGCGGTAGTTCTTCTCTTAAATTTGCTGTTGTCGATGCAGAAACAGGTGCTGAGCACCTATCAGGTCTTGCTGAATGTCTTCACCTTCCTGAAGCACGTATCAAGTGGAAACTTGACGGTAAACACGAAGCGCAACTAGGCGAAGGTGCAGCGCACGAAGAAGCACTCGCGTTTATGGTTGAAACTATTCTTGCTTCTAAGCCAGAGCTTAAAGCTAACCTTGGCGCTATCGGTCACCGTATCGTACACGGTGGTGAGCAGTTCACTCAATCTGCACTTATCTCTGATGATGTACTGAAAGGTATCCAAGACGCTGCAACCTTTGCACCGCTTCATAACCCAGCACACATCATCGGTATCGAAGCCGCTAAGAAAAACTTCCCTGAGCTTCAAAACGTAGCTGTGTTTGATACTGCGTTCCATCAAACTATGCCTGAAGAGTCTTTCCTATATGCTCTTCCGTACAATCTATACAAAGAGCATGGTATCCGTCGTTATGGAATGCATGGTACTTCACACTTATTCATCACTCGTGAAGTTGCAGGCCTACTCAACAAGCCAGTTGAAGAAGTTAACATCATCAACTGTCACCTAGGCAATGGTGCTTCTGTTTGTGCGATCAAAAACGGTCAATCAGTTGATACTTCAATGGGTCTAACGCCGCTTGAAGGTTTGGTGATGGGCACACGTTGTGGTGACATCGACCCTGCAATCATCTTCCACCTGCACGATGCACTGGGTTACTCAGTTGATCAAATCAACACTATGCTAACCAAAGAGTCTGGCCTACAAGGCTTAACTCAAGTGACTTCGGATTGCCGTTTTGTTGAAGATAACTACGGTGAGAAAGAAGAAGCGACTCGTGCAATGGACGTGTTCTGCCACCGCCTAGCAAAATACGTGGCTGGCTACACAGCAAGCCTTGACGGTCGCCTAGACGCTATCGTCTTCACTGGTGGTATCGGTGAGAACTCAGGCCCTATCCGTGAAATGGTACTAAACCGTTTGGCTATCTTCGGTATCGAAGTCGACAGCGCAGCAAACCTAAAAGCACGTTTTGGCGGCGAAGGTGTGATCACAACGGCAAACAGCCGTATTCCAGCTATGGTTATCTCGACTAATGAAGAGCTAGTGATTGCTGAAGATACTGCTCGTCTGGCAGGCCTTTAATTGACTTTCTGGCTAACTCTCTGAGTTAGCCAGTTTTTTACCGGGGCTCAACCCTTAGTTTCTAGCGATTTAGGTCAGCAGGCTTATTTCCGAAGAAGGTCATGTTGGGCTTTGTTCCTTTTTCAATCTAGTTTCGGTTAGATTGATTTCAATAGTTTGAGGTACTCTACTCATGTCCCGTACTATTATGCTTATCCCTATCAGCGCTGGTGTTGGTCTTACCAGCGTGAGCATGGGTGTCCTTCGCGCCATGGAGCGTAAAGGTGTTAGCGTTTCTTTTTATAAGCCTATTGCACAACCTCGCTCGGGTGGCGATCAACCTGATCTCACTTCAACGATTATCGGTCGCAACAGCGACATCAGCATTGCAGAACCGATGATGATGTCAGCGGCAGAAACGTTGATCGGTAGCGAAAAGATGGATGTGTTGCTTGAAACCGTCGTTGAGCGTTACAACCACATCAATAAAGATTCTGAGGTAACGCTGATTGAAGGCCTTGTGCCAACACGCAAACACCCATTCGCGAACCAAGTGAACGCAGAAATTGCCAAAACACTGGGCGCAGAAATTGTGTTTGTCGCGACACCGGGAACGGACAACCCAACTCAGTTGAAAGAGCGTATTGAAGTTGCGTGCTCAAACTTTGGTGGAACAAAAAATAAAAACATTTCAGGTGTGATTATCAACAAGCTTAATGCCCCTGTTGATGAAGCAGGCCGCACTCGCCCTGACTTATCAGAAATTTTTGATGATGCAGATAGCGCGAAACAAGCCAATTTAGAAGTGATGCAGATCTTCAACACTAGCCCAATTCGTGTGTTAGGTTGCGTGCCTTGGAGTATCGATCTTATCGCGACTCGTGCTATTGATATGGCCAAACACCTGAAAGCTGAAATTATTAATGAAGGTGAAATTAAGTCTCGCCGTATTAAGAGCATCACTTTCTGTGCGCGTTCTTTGCCACACATGATTGAGCACTTTAAGCCAGGGTCACTCTTAGTGACATCGGCCGATCGTCCTGACGTGATTGTTGCCGCCTCTCTGGCCGCAATGAATGGCGTTGAAATTGGTGCGGTACTGCTGACTGGCGGTTACGATATGCCACAAGAGATTGTGAACCTATGTAAACCAGCCTTTGAAAGCGGATTGCCTATTTTTAAAGCACAAGGTAACACTTGGCAAACGTCACTCAACCTACAAAGCTTTAGCTTAGAAGTTCCAGCTGACGATAAAGAACGTATCGAGTTCATCAGCGATCATGTTGCTAGCCACATCGATGGTCCTTGGATTAATTCGCTCACTGAAGGCACGCAAGGTATTCGTCGCCTTAGCCCGCCAGCATTCCGTTACCAGTTAACTGAGTATGCTCGTCGTGCAGGTAAACGTATTGTGCTTCCTGAAGGGGATGAACCACGCACAGTGAAAGCGGCCTCTATTTGTGCTGAGCGCGGTATTGCGACTTGTGTTCTACTTGGTAACCCTGATGAAATCCGCCGTGTTGCTGCGCAGCAAGGCGTTGAGTTAGGTGCTGGCGTTGAAATTATCGATGCTGACTCAGTGCGCGAAAACTACGTTGCTCGCTTGGTTGAGCTGCGTGGTTCAAAAGGCATGACGGAAGTTGTGGCTCGTGAAAAACTGCAAGATTCAGTATTCCTTGGCACAATGATGCTTGAAGCGGATGAAGTTGACGGTTTGGTTTCTGGTGCGGTTCATACCACAGCCAACACCATTGTTCCTCCATTCCAAATCATTAAGACCGCGCCAAATGCCTCGATTGTATCCTCTATCTTCTTCATGCTATTGCCTGATCAAGTGTTGGTATACGGCGACTGCGCCATCAACCCAGATCCAAATGCTGAACAGCTTGCTGAAATTGCGATTCAATCGGCCGATTCTGCGGCAGCATTCGGCATTGACCCGCGCGTGGCGATGATCTCCTACTCGACAGGTGAATCAGGTAAGGGTGCTGATGTAGATAAAGTGCGTGAAGCGACGCGCATTGCTCAAGAGAAACGTCCAGATCTTATTATCGACGGTCCTTTGCAATACGATGCTGCAATCATGGAAAACGTGGCGGCTTCTAAAGCACCAAACTCTCCAGTCGCTGGTAAAGCAACGGTATTTGTCTTCCCTGACCTAAACACAGGTAATACAACTTACAAAGCTGTACAACGCTCAGCAGACCTTGTTTCTATCGGTCCAATGCTGCAAGGCATGCGTAAACCAGTAAACGATTTGTCTCGCGGTGCGTTGGTTGACGATATTGTTTACACAATCGCGTTGACGGCGATTCAAGCAAGCCAAGAAACAAAATAAAATTCTTAGCTTAACTTGCTGATTAAAAGGCTCTTATGTATCACATAAGAGCCTTTTTTATAACACACTTCCACCCTCGTTATAACCCAATAAAGCCGCGCTCATGGGGCGTATCAAGATCAAGATCCGGCCCCTTAGGTACCACTTGCGTTGGGTTAATGCCGATATGGCTGAAATAATAGTGGCGTTTGATGTGGTAAAAATCGGTCGTTTGTTTGATTCCGTCAATTTGGTACAGCTCTTTTAAGTAACCGCTTAAGTTCTCATAATCGGCGATCCGCTGTTTATTGCATTTAAAATGCCCGACATAAACAGCGTCAAAACGGATAAGTGTAGTGAATAAACGCCAATCCGCCTCGGTGATCTGGTTACCGATCAAGTAACGATGCGTTGCTAGATGGTTGTTGACCTTATCTAACGCAGTGAAAAGTGCATCATAAGCATCGTCATAAGCCTCTTGCGTGGTCGCAAACCCACATCGATAAACGCCATTATTAATATTGGGGTAGATATACGCATTCCATTCATCGATAGCTTTGCTGAGTACTTGCGGATAGTAGTCGTGCTGGTTACCCGTTAACTCATTAAAAGCACTGTTAAACATGCGAATAATCTCAGAAGATTCATTGCTAACAATGGTATTGGTCTTCTTATCCCACAGCACAGGTACAGTTACTCGCCCTGAATAATCTACCTTTGCTTTGGTGTAGATTTGATGGAGCTTGGTATAGCCGAACAGAGGTTCAGGGATACCAAAAGACCAACCTTCACTTAGCATGTCAGGACAAACGACAGTGACATCAATGTGTTCGGTGAGTGATTTGAGTTGATGAAAAATCAATGTACGGTGAGCCCAAGGGCATGCCAAAGAGACATACAAATGATAACGGCCCGATTCTGGTTGAAATCGTGCATCTGGCTGGCTGTCGACCCAGTGTCTGAATCCTGCATCTTCGCGTACAAAATGCCCAGCGCTGCTTTTGGTGTCATACCAAACATCGTGCCAGACGCCTTCAACTAATTTTCCCATAATCTCCACTCCTCATTCCGATGACTTTTTTATTATAAGTAGGATAGAAAATGGTAAAACCGGAGGAAGTTGTCCTTGTTATTCAGAAATTTTGAACAGTGCGATTTACCCCGCTAAGCGCACAGATAAAAAAAGCGCGACCCAGAAATTCGTCGCGCTTAAGCCTGTCACAGGCTAAATTTAGAGTTCGACATGCAAACAAGACACAGCATGTTCATCACTACCTTTAATCTGCGGTTTTTGCTGGGCGCAAATTTCCGTCGCTTGAGGACAGCGGGTACGGAAAACACATCCAGAAGGCGGGTTGATTGGCGAGGGTAAATCCCCTTCTAGCATCTGAATTTTCTTAGCACGCTCCAGTTTTGGATCTGGAATTGGCACAGCCGACATCAAAGCTTTGGTGTAAGGGTGTGATGGATTCGCAAACAACGCCTCAGAGGTGCCAAGCTCGACCGCATTGCCTAAATACATCACGAGTACACGATCAGAGATGTGTTTCACTACCGATAAATCATGGGCAATAAAAACCAAACTTAAACCAAGCTCATTTTGCAGCTCTTTGAGCAGGTTAACCACCTGCGCTTGGATTGAAACATCCAAAGCAGAAACTGGCTCATCACAGATGATCATTTTCGGTTTTAAAATGAGCGCACGGGCAATACCAATACGTTGACACTGGCCACCAGAGAATTCATGGGGATAGCGGTTAATGACGTTCGGCAATAAACCGACTTTTGTCATCATCTCTTTTACACGATCCTTTACTTCTTGCTTCGAAAGTTCTGGATAAAAGGTTTGAAGTGGCTCTGCAATAATATCGCCAACCGACATTCTTGGGTTCAATGACGCCAGTGGGTCTTGGAAAATCATCTGAATTTGCTTACGGGTTTTGCGACGCTCAACCTCATGCATTTTCGTCAAATCATTTCCTAGCCACACCACTTCACCCTCGGTGGCTTCGACTAAACCAATGATCGCTCGCGCAAAAGTAGACTTTCCGCAACCTGATTCGCCTACTACACCGAGAGTTTCACCCTCATATAGGCGCACATTAACGCCATCTACGGCTTTTAGGTTGGATGGTTTAGACCACGGCCACGCGGATTTAGAGGCAATATTGAAGTGAACTTTGAGGTTCTTTACATCCAGTAATAATGGTTTTTGTTCGCTCATTTAACCCAAGCCTCCCAATCAGAAAAACAGGCACGTTGGCGACCATCGGCAAATGGCAATAAAATAGGTGCTTCACGTTTACAGCGTTCTGTCACTCGGTGGCAGCGCTCTTGATAAGGACAACCCGGTGGCAATCGTAGCAAGTTAGGTGGGTTTCCAGGAATTGTTGGTAATATTTCACCTTCCGTATCCAAACGAGGAATGGCTTTTAATAAACCTTCAGCGTAAGGGTGACTCGGGTTGTAGAAAATCTCATCCACAGAGCCATATTCCATCGTACGCCCAGCATACATTACCAATACTTTGTCACATGAACCCGCAACCACACCTAGATCATGGGTGATCATGATAATGGCGGTATTGAATTCGCTTTTGAGCTCGTTCAACAAATCCATAATTTGGGCTTGCACCGTTACGTCCAATGCGGTGGTGGGTTCATCGGCAATCAGTAACTTAGGCCGGCATAACAACGCCATTGCAATCATAACGCGTTGGCGCATACCGCCAGAAAACTCATGCGGATACATGGTAATTCGCTTACGCGCTTCGGGGATTTTAACCGCCTCTAGCATACGTACCGACTCTTCAAATGCGGCCGACTTGCTCATTCCTTTGTGCAGCATCAGCACTTCCATCAACTGCTCGCTGACCTTCATATAAGGATTCAGTGACGTCATTGGATCTTGGAAGATCATCGCAATTTGTTCAGCGCGCACTTTGTTCAAGGCTTTTTCTGGCAAATTGAGGATCTCTTTCCCTTCAAATTTTGCGCTACCCGTGATAATACCATTTTTGGCAAGTAGACCCATAATAGCGAACACGGTTTGCGATTTACCAGAGCCAGACTCCCCTACGATACCGAGGGTTTCGCCTTGCTCCAGTGAAAAAGTTAAATCGTTGACAGCGGTAACAATACCATCTTGAGTGGTAAATTCGACCCGCAGATCTTTGACATCTAATAAGCTCATTATTGCTTCCTTAATCTTTTAATTATCGGTCTTTAGGATCAAGCGCATCGCGCAGACCATCACCGACATAGTTAAAGCAAAACAGGGTGACCACCATGAACGCGGCTGGGAAAGCAAGTTGCCAAATAGCGACTTCCATTGTTTGTGAACCTTCTTGTAGAAGTGCTCCCCAGCTTGTCATCGGCTCTTGAACACCAAGACCAAGGAAAGATAAAAATGACTCTGTCAAAATCATACTTGGGATCAACAGCGTCGAATAGACCGCTACAATACCCAACACGTTTGGCACAATATGACGTGTAATAATTTTCCAGTTGCTGACGCCACACACATGCGCCGCTTCAATAAACTCTTTGCTGCGTAGGCTCAAGGTTTGGCCACGCACAATTCGCGCCATATCAAGCCATGCAATTGCACCGATAGCGACGAAGATAAGCACGATATTGCGGCCAAAAAACGTGACCAACACAATAACAAGGAACATGAAAGGAACAGCGTATAGAATCTCCAAAATACGCATCATAATGCGGTCTACTTTACCGCCAATGAAGCCCGACGCCGCACCATAAAGTGTGCCGATCAGAACAGCAACCAACGCGCCCATTACGCCAACCATCAGCGAAATTCGCCCACCAACTAAGGTACGCACATACAAATCACGCCCAAGGCTATCGGTGCCGAACCAATGATCCGCATTGGGCCCAACGTGCATTGAATACCAGTCCGTATTGTCATAGGTATACGGGGCCATCATCGGTAGTACGATCACCGCAAGGGTCATCATTGTCAGAATACACAAGCTGACCATTGCCGCTCTGTTACGCATAAAGCGAATTCGCGCATCTTGCCATAAGCTGCGGCCAGCTATTTCTAAGTTTTCAGAAAACTTCTCAACCGCGGCTAGGTTTTCTCTTTTCGTTAACATAACCATACGTCCCTGTTAGTAGCGAATTTTCGGGTCAATGACCGCAAGCAAAATATCAACAATGGCGTTGAAAAGAATAAATAGGAAACCAATTAAAATGGTTACACCCATCACCAATGAGTAATCGCGGTTAAATGCAGCGTTAACAAACAGCTTACCGATACCCGGTAGACCGAAAATCGTTTCAATCACCACAGACCCCGTAATAATACCGACAAATGCAGGCCCCATATACGACACAACAGGCAGTAAAGCTGGCTTCAAAGCATGGTTAACAACGATATAGGGATAACTCAATCCTTTCGCGCGTGCCGTGCGAATAAAGTTACTGTTGAGTGTTTCTATCATTGAGCCACGGGTGATACGGGCAAAGGTGGCAATATAGAGCATCGACATACCCAGCACTGGCAGTACTAAATATTGGAAACTTCCATCTAACCAACCACCAGCCGGGAATATTTTCCAATGCAAGGAGAAGAGATAAATTAAAGCTGGGGCGAGAACAAACGACGGCATCACCACGCCAATCATTGCCGTCGACATGATGGTGTAGTCAATCCAAGTGTTATGTTTTAGTGCGGCAATCGTGCCAATGGAAACACCCGCGATAACGGTAAAAATAAACGCGATAAAGCCGACTTTTGCCGAGACAGGCAAGGCAACGGCGATCAATTCATTCACCGTATAATCTTGGTATTTGAATGATGGGCCAAAATCACCTTGCAAAATATTGGTCAAGTAGGTGAAGTATTGCTCAGACACGGGCTTGTCTAAGCCATATTTGGCTTCAATGTTGGCCATCACTTCCGGTGGTAAAGGACGTTCGCTTGAGAATGGATTACCAGGAGCGAAACGCATGAGAAAGAAAGATACCGTGATCAACACCAACATGGTTGGTATCGCTTCTAATATCCTTTTTGCGATGAATTTAAGCATAAACTCACTCTTTCAGTCTGTGACAATGAAAATTAGAAAGACGCTGCATGTAAATTACTATCTGAAGATAGCTACATGCAGTGTCTAAGTCGTTATATTTTTATCAGCGTAAGTGGACTTACTTTGCTGTGATATAAAGATCTTTTGAGTAGATCTTATCTTCCGCATTATTCACCGGGAAGCCGCCTACATTAGGAGATACTAAACGAGATTTAACATACTGATAGATAGGGGCAATTGGCATATCTTTAGTTAATTGCTTTTCAGCATCCAGATATAGCTTAGTGCGCTCTTCTTCTGAGGTTGATTTCAACGCTTTGTCAATAATTGCATCGTATTCAGCGCTTTGGTAGTGCAAACCACCCGTGGTGTTATTGCTCACCATTAAGGTTAGGAATGAAGACGCTTCATTATAGTCACCACACCAACCAGCACGTGCCACTTCAAAGTTACCTTGATCTTTAGAATCTAGATACGTTTTCCACTCTTGGTTCTCTAATACAACGTCAAGACCTAACGTTTTTTTCCACATAGAACCCAGTGCTACAGCGATTTTCTTGTGGTTTTCCGATGTATTGTAGAGGAGGCTGAATTTCAGTGGGTTGTCTTTATTAAAGCCCGCTTCAGCTAACAATTTTGCCGCTTCTGCATCGCGCTCTTTTTGCGTCATCTTGCCGTATGCTGGCATTTGAGGATTAAAGCCAGCCGTAATTTCAGGTGTTAAGAAATAAGCTGGTTTTTGGCCTTGACCTAAAATCGCATCACTCACAATGTTACGGTCGATAGCGTAAGAAATCGCTTTACGTACGCGAACGTCGTCAAATGGTGCTTTTTTGGTATTAAAAATGTAGTAGTAGGTACATAGGTTACCCTGAATCGATACTGATTCCGGGTGTTCTTTCTTCAGACGCTTGAAGTGCTCTGTTGGCAATTCATTGGTGAAATCGATTTCGCCTGATAAGAAACGGTTCATTTCTGATACTTGGTTTTCAATAGGCAGGAAGGTAACTTTGTTAATGACTGTTTTGCCATTGTCCCAGTATTGCTCGTTACGCTTTAGTACTAAACGCTCATTGACAACCCATTGATCAACAACGTAGGCACCGTTACCAACAAAATGCTCAGGCTTGGTCCATTGGTCACCAAACTTTTCTACGGTTGCTTTATGAACGGGTTTCACGGTTGTGTGGCCCATCATCATGACGAAATAAGGCACAGCATCTTCAAGTTCAACAACGAGTGTATGGTCATCTTTAGCTTTAACGCCAAGTTCACTTTTGTCTTTCGTTCCTGCGATAATCTCTTTTGCATTTTTCATCTTGGTATATTCCATATACCAAGAGTAAGGAGAAGCCGTTACAGGGTCGACGGCGCGCTGGAAGCTGAAAACAAAATCACCAGCCGTGACAGGATCACCATTTGACCATTTTGCATTTTTGCGCAAATGGAAAATGAATGTTTTGTTGTCTGCCGTTTCCCAACTTTCTGCGACACCAGGAATGGTTTTACCATCCGAGTCTTGGTTCACAAGCCCTTCCAATAAGTCACGAATTACATGCGACTCAGGAACACCTTGGGATTTGTGAGGATCGAGTGTGGCGACTTCAGTACCGTTACCACGAACGAGCTCCTGAACTTTGGCCAATTTAGTGCCGGCTGGAACATCAGCCGCGAGAGAAAAAGTAGAAGTGGCAGCCACTGCCATACCCGCCCCTAGAAGAAGGGCTTGGGTGATTTTATTTTTATACATGCATAAACTCCAAGTTTTTATTTTTGCATCCATGACTTCCTTGAGAGCTCTCTAGCATCGCTAGAACTTTAGATTTATTTAGCGCAAAAACTAAGCAGAAAAATCTAAAAACTCCTAAGGATAGCGGCACACATTAGCAACCATTGAAGTAATTTGCCATAAAATCGTAGCAAAAAAATGCATAATTCCATGGTTTACCTAATGGAATAGATAAATAGCCCAACAATTAACTCAAACTCAGTGAATTAAAGTTACCAAGCGCCATCTGGTCAGACCATAGTGCTAAATCATCTAGTGTTGAGTACATTTTCAGCACGTTTCACTGGAAAATCAGCCTTTTTTTAACATCTTAGTTACGTTAGATCTAACTTAAAGGGATAATCCTGCCATCTGAAAATAAAATCCGTGAAGAGTGTCACTAAAATCGATTAACAATAAATTAACAACGTGTTGATTGGTAATAATAAATAAACACTTTCACCGAAAAGTGTAATCTAATGCTTACGCAAATCGACATTCAGTTTAAGCGATGCTCAAACTGGCACTAAGATGATCGAGCTCAATGTAACGAATCAGCTCCATGGCCGAACGAATGCCCAATTTACTTTGAATTCTCGCTTTGTAAGTACTGACTGTTTTCTGATTAATATCCAGTTGATTAGCTATCTGCTTATTGGTCAAACCTTGAATCAACAAATTTGCCACACTCAACTCTCTGCTGGATAGTCTTTCATTGAGTCGAAAACTAGGTTGAAAATTAACTGTTCGCCCAACCTCCCCCATTATGCTCTGAATGGTGTCAGTCAATGCAGCTGATTTCACAATGTGGCGCGCATGTGCAAGTTCTGCAGATATTGCTTCATGATATTCATTGAGAAAAATAAGTCTTCCCTTAAAATTCATCGATTCAATATGCTGATGCAACTGCAAACTAGCGTCTTTACTGCAGTAGCTATCCACAACCACTAAATTAAAAGGTAAATCACGCAATCTCTTTACAGCGCAAGCGAGATCACTGGCAACGACCACCTGCGTAACGCGTTTTTCTCTCATCAACATTTTTCTTAGGGCATTAGCGCTAGTCGAATTTTCTCCAACTAATAAGCAATACACACCATCTTCAATACTTTGATGGCTTAACTGCTTGCTGATATTTTTGCTATACAGTTCAGCGAGATCGCCAATCGGCATCGGCATCGCCGAATAATAACCTTGACAAGTATCCACGCCTAAATGACGTAAATATTGCCAAGTATCTTCGTCCTCCACACCTTCGACAACACAATGCAAGCCTAAGGATTGCGCTAGCAATAAGCACATGTTGGTGAGTTGCTGGTTTTTATAATTGGTGGAGAGATCGCGGACAAAGCTTTGATCTACTTTAAGTTCTGTAAAGGGTAATTTCGAGAGCTGACTTAGAGAGGCGTAGCCTGTGCCAAAATCATCAATGGATAAACCAACACCATGCATTCTTAAACGCGCAAGATTAGCCAGTGATGCTGTCGTACCGTTATAGACATGATCTTCCGTCAGCTCGAGCGTGAGTTTATCAGTGGGAAACGCGTATTTGTGACAGAGAGTAAGAATAGGGTCACAGATCAGCTGTTGTAAATTACTCTGGGAGATATTGATTGATAACTGGAGATCGGCTGACAAACTGCCTAAAGCCGATAATGCTTTATCCAAAACAATTAAAAACAGCTTATCCATCAAATTCAGCTCTTCAATAAGAGGCAGAAAATGCGCAGGGCTTAATACACCATGAACTGGGTGATCTAGTCGGACAAGTGCCTCGACTCCAACCATGGCACCCGTTTTAAAATCAAACTGAGGTTGATAGTAATTGAATAACCAATCTTCACTGAATGCTGTTTCTATCTCTTTGTACCCTAATGAGATAGGCGTAATGCTTGCGGCCTGTTGTTCACACTTCACATGAAACGCATGAATCACGATTTCAAGTTGCTCAATAGAATAGGGTTTTCGCAAAACATCGACAAAATTAAAGCTCGCTAAACAGCACATGTTATAAGTAAGGTCTAACACGGCATCGTCAACAGCACTCAATATAATAATTCCGAGTGAAGGATGTTTATCCCCAAGCATCGACAAAAGCGTAACTCCGTCCATTTCCGGCATATGAATATCACAAAAAACCAGCGATATCTCTTTGCGCAAGCATAAAGCCAACGCTTGGTGTCCATTTGCTGCAATATCGACATTATTCAATCCAAGTTGTCTGAGTTTCAGTTTCAAACTCGTGGCTTGAATTCGATCATCTTCGACAATCAAAATGTTCATTCGTCATCTACTCGTTGCTGTTTATCTAACCATTCTTGTGCTTGTGTAATCACGATTTTCATTTCCATTATCAGTCGTTGTTTTGCAGATACAACAGCTTGTGGTTCTAATTCGCGCTCCAAGCTAACCGCAAGACTCGCGAGATAATCCAGTTGAAGCGCTCCAGCAGAGCCTTTAACACGATGGGCTATCATTTTGTAATCAGAATCATGCTTTTCGAGTCTATCGACCTCGGCCGCTAAAGATTCTGCCACAACAGAAGCAATTTCACTTTTTTCACCCGGTAAAAAGCTCTCAAGCCAGCTTTTTGAGTCAACATTTACTAAAGGATACATAGAAAGATAACCACTCAACATAGTATACAGCGACGCCAACGAATAGGGTTTATACAACACGTGTTCCATACCAGACTGGTAAGCCTTCTCTGCAATCAACCGTGAGTCTTCCGCCGTACAACCGATAACCACCTTATATCTCTCTTGCGGAATATGATTTTTAACAAATCTTGCTAAAGCGAAACCATCCATTTTAGGCATATGGCAGTCCGTTAGTAGTAAATCGAACTGGCTGTCTTCGCTTTGTAAAAGATGGCATGCCTCTTCTCCATCACCAACGATGGTTGCTTGTACACCAAGTTCATGCAGCTGTTTTTTTAATAACAAACGGTTAATAGCGTCATCATCAACCACCAAAACATGCCCGCAAAGTTTCATTTTTTTCGGTTGAACCAGCACTTGCTCACTATCTTTTATCTTATCAATAAGCAGGTCAGGATAGAGATGTTTTTTGGTCATTATCGCGTCAAAATCGACCAAGGATACCCCACCTTGACTCACCGAAACCTGCCAACACTTCAGCCACTCGATAATGCGTTCATTAGTGCAACGGTAGTTACGTTGACTCAACGGTTCAGACAAAGGCTCACCACAAATGGGAAGCATTATCGTTACTTGAGTCCCCTCATTCAGCGTACTGGAAACCGTAATATGACCATCCATTAGATTGACTAAATTCGATACTATTGACATACCAAGCCCAGTACCGCCATATTGGCGAGTAATGGTTTTATCCGCTTGCATAAATGGCTTAAATAACGAATCCAAGTGCGCTTCATTCATTCCGCACCCCGTATCTTTTACGGCAAAGACTATCTGTTCTTCCGTCAATTCAACGTGGATGGAAACCGTACCTGCCGTAGTGAATTTAACAGCATTGGCTAATACATTGGTAAGAACCTGATTTAAGCGTAATGCATCAAACTTTGCGTAAATAATAGCTGTTGGCACCCAATCAACAACGAACTCAACGCCTTTCAACTTAGCACTCGCTTCAAAGCTTCTAATGGTGGGACATAACTCTTCTAAAATATTATGCTGGCGTATATCTAATTGTAATTGCTGAGCTTCCATTTTTGAAAAATCTAAAATCTCATGGACATGGTGCTTAATTCTCTCGGCAGAACGAATTGCATTCGTCAATAACAAACGGCTCTCATCGTTTTTAATTCGAGTTGATAAAATCTCCATCAACCCTAGCATGGCCGCAATTGGCGTTCTAAGCTCATGACTCATTACAGCTAAAAAATGATTCCTCGCATCTACAGCTTCTAGTGCCTTATTGTTAGAATCACGTAATGCTAATTCTGAGAGCTTGAGTTCTGTGATATCACTGCAAACGGTCAAGTAATGAGTATCCCCACTCTTGGGATGCGCAATCGATTCATGATTAATGACATAATATTTCTCATCAATCTGATAGTGTTTATTCGACAGATCGACAGATCCGATGCCAGTACATATGAGGCAATTCACATCATCACTAATTAGAGAAGCCTTGCTACATTGCTTATATGAACGGTTAGATAACACTACTTTCCCATTCACATCTGAAATGAAGATCATGCTGGGTATTTTATCGAGCAAATCTGTCAGCCATTGCACTTGAACTTCTGAAAGTTTTGAACTGATTTGACTGTATTTTAAGGAACTTTTCAACTTATAAAATATAATTATTCCAAATAATAATAAAAACAAAAAAATACACATTGCAATCAAAGAATAGATTATAACTTGCTGCTTATCATAACCATAATTCACATTCACTTTCTTATGGAGTGATTTTAGTGCATTAATCTCAGACTCAGTTACCATAGTTAAAGATCGGCTGAGCATTTCAGACAATATCGACTCGTCCTTTCGAAAGACCATACCGATATTAATAGAGTAACCTTCATTATCTATTGCGGGAAGTATCAAGAATTTATCACCAAGATATGCCATTTGCTGATTTATAATATCTTGATTCATTAAGGCATGAGTTATCTTACCTGATTTTAAATCTAGAATAACCTTTTTAAGATCTCTATAAACTTTAACTTTTTTATTATCTTCATAGATTTTTAAGTGGCTATATAAGTAACCAGTACGATCTAATATCGCTAATTTTTTCTGTTGAAAAGGCTTTTTAGTGACCACATAACCAAATTGCAAATTAGTGTAAGGTGGGGTCGCTATAAAATCACGATTATCGATGTCATCGACATTTAATGAAGGCAATAAATCGACTTCATTATCGATAAGCATTTGTCTAATATCTCTACCATTGGCCGGCACATACTGAAATTTAAGAAAGCTTTTTGACTCAATGAGCTTGAGTAAATCATGGACATATCCCTTCACCTGATTATCACCCTCATCACAATAAGAGAGTGGATATATATCTTCTTCTATGGTGTATCTGACAATTTGATTGCTATTTTCTTGACTTAATAATTTTAGGCTGTCTTTATTATTCAAAAAATAAATATTAGTCGAGTCTATCTTATTAGCTGTATTTCCTGTTGCTTCAGCAAGAATGAGTTTATCAAAAATGTTTTTTAATTCATTATTTCCCATCGGCAAAATGATTCTATTTATTTCGACACCTAATCGACCATCTGCAATAATCTCACCGTCATATCCAGAATTAGGGCTGATATAATGGTTGAGTGATATATAGTTGGTTATCGTTGCATCGGCTAAACCTTGCTTCATCATTTCTGCTGATTCTAAGAAACTTTGTGCTAGTAATATGTGTGGGTAATGGCTCTGCTCTAATGTTTCACAATAAGATGAACCTTGTACGCAAACCCATTTCAAATGATGCATATCTTGCTGATTTAATTTTTTGTCCCTTAGCCAAATCACTCGTAGGTTATTATAGAGTGGCAAACTGAATAAAATGTTTTTTTCTCTCTCTTTTGTTTTGCTAAAACCAATAGCAAAATCCACATCACCACCATGCACAGCAGCAACAAGATCAGTTATCGATTGATAGCTACGATATTCAATTTTGACATCAAGCTCTTTTCCTATCCCTACCGCATAATCATGTTGAATACCGATTGTATTCTCAATGCCGCCCCAATAAGGTAGCCAAGGTTCAGACAATACACCCATTACAATGACTTTTTTTGCTTTTAAATAGGTACGTTCCGAATCTGATAAATAATCGGCGGCATAAACAGTATTAAAAAGTAAGTTAATTGCTAAAATTAACAGCAAGTAGATACGTAACAAATTCATTCTCGTGATATTGATTCCAATATCCAACTAGTTTAACGATCCTGCTCGTCATTGCCAAGAATAGGGCATCAGAACAAAACTGGTTAAAATACATATTTATCAACACGTTAATGTAGTGTAGGAATAATCTTACAAGAGAATAAACCCATAAAATTAGAATGTGAGATGCATATCCGCACCAAAACATAATTTCGGTGCGGATATTATTAATGAGATGAAGTACGAATAATTTCAGCTAAACTTGATAAGCGTCGTTGATGCTCAGCGACATAAGGATTACTACGATCCCAAGCATATCCTGCAAGAATAGAGCAAATCATCTGCTTTATTCTTGGATTGGGCGTTTGGTAAAAAATCACCTCTTGTAACATGCCGTTGTACCAACCTTCCACATAAGTGCGGAACGTATCCACTCCGACCATTAATGGCTGAGAATACTCTTGCTGCCAATCTACACTTTCTTTTTTTAGTTGGCGTACAACACAAGACACCGCTAACTGAGCCGATTTCATGGCTATCGTTACACCTGATGAAAACACCGGGTCTAAAAATTCACCAGCATTGCCTAATAAAGCATAATTTACCGTGGCCAACTGCTTAACATTTGCAGAATAGCCGCCTAGCTCACCAGCAGGATTAGGGTATTCGGACTTCGAAAGCAGTTCTGCCAGCTCAGGCATTTCATTCACCAACTGCTGGATCGCCGCAATTTTATCACTTGGATAGCCGTCAAAAAACGACGGTTCACCGACAACACCTAATGAACATGTGCCGTTAGAAAAAGGAATGAGCCAGTACCATACGTCAGGATTACGCGGATGGACGGAGATCAGTATCTTGTTTCGGTCGTAGTCTGGTTGTTCAGGGGAGATATGATCAATGATATGGGTAAAGATGGCTTTTCTCGGAGGTAAACACGATGGCTCTTCCAAGTCGAGTAACTTAGGCAATACTCGGCCAAAGCCACTGGCATCCAGCACGAAGTCGGCTTCAATTTGATACGTTATGCCGTGTTGATCCGTCACCAATAATTGTGATTTATTCTCTTCAAATTCGATATTCGTCAGTTGATGTTGATAACGAATTTCAACCCCTTGCTTAACAGCAGAGTCCGCTAATACTTTATCAAATTGACTTCGCTGTACCTGAAAAGTGGTTCCCGGCCCATTCGAATATTTGTCGGTAAAATCAAACTGAGCGTATACACCATTTTTTCGAAAGGCAGCACCATTTTTATATTGAAAACCCGCACGCATAACATCAGGTAACATTCCCGCCGCTTCTATCACTTCCATACAAGCAGGTAATAAGCTTTCGCCAATAGAAAAGCGTGGGAAAAGTGCTTTTTCGATAACCAACACGCGTATGTTTTGCGCATGGAGCAATGCCGCGGCAGT
The DNA here is from genome assembly GCF_963888445.1 of Vibrio sp. B1-2. Classification (NCBI taxonomy): domain Bacteria; kingdom Pseudomonadati; phylum Pseudomonadota; class Gammaproteobacteria; order Vibrionales; family Vibrionaceae; genus Vibrio; species Vibrio sp. B1-2. Next base: position 194,925 of record NZ_CAWPJH010000040.1, on the reverse strand, counting down.
CGAACCCGAAGGGCCCGCACCAATGATAACAACTTGAGTTATCTCTTTATTCATGAATTGACTCGCATCGATTTTAATTAAGCTTGGGCTTTTAGCTCTAACAAGGTGTGGCCAAGGCCAATATTGTCGGTTCGTTTGATCACCTGTAATCCTGCTGCTTGAACGATTTCTAAGAAATCTTCGCTGCGATAGAAGCGACTATTACCATTTGCAAGGCAGGTAAAATACAAAGAGGTGGCATTGAGGCTATAAGAAGCCGCATCGTACTTCTGTGAATCCCAGAACAGTTCCAAAATATAAACCGTCGAATATGCAGAAAGATTGGCACGAACGCGTTTTAAAATACTCAAAATTTCCATTGGCGAAAAACAGTCTAAAAACTGGCTCATCCACCACACGTCCGCATTTTTTGGTAACGGTTGTTCTTTATCGAGCATGTTAGCTGGAAAAGGATGAATACGCTGCGTAAAACCTTGTTGCTGCGCGTTAGCCATCGCCATTTCCAACTGTTGTGGCAGATCCACAATCGTCACTTCAACGTCTGAATCATAGTGACAACATTGCAGTGCCCATTTACCCGTATTGCCACCAATATCGACCAAATGTTTCGGTTTTTTACGAAACACTTCTTTCAGCAAAATAGGAAAAGAACGATCGGAATAGAAGTGATCGAATTTGAACCAACTGTCTTTAGCTTGCTGGGGCAAACGCGATAAACCTTGGTAGATGGTATCCCAATCGCCGAGTTCTTTCAGACCAGCAGGCTTGCCTTCGGTGATCGATTCGGTTAAGTGCATCATGGCGGCATAACAAACGTCTGCCGTGAAATCCATATTGGCTTGCGTCATCCCATCATGCAGCAAAAAAATGCCTAGATTAGCCAACGAATAATTCGGTTTATCCCATAAAACAATGTGGGCACTGATGGCCATATCGAGTAATACTTTAACGCCATACTCTGACACGCTCGTTTCTTGAGCAATTTGTTCTGCGTTTAAACCTTTTTCGCCAGCATTGTCTAATGCAGCCAGTATGCCTAAGTCACGTAATGTACGCGCCGTATGAAAAACGATGGGGGCAAAAGATAATTTTTGAGCTTCGGTTTTTGCCTCTAAAGCGTTATAAGGATCTATTTTTTGATTTAACACATTAAAACCTAACTTTAATTTGTGAACAATATCCAAACACTTAATCTAAGTTCGACTCAATTCTTAAAAATCAATATTTAAGTCAAGGATACAAACGTTTATAGTTGCGAAGAATAATCTTGTGCCATAGTATTTAACCCTATCAAAAACAATGCAATATCTTATGTCAAATCAACAGCAAATAATCACGTTAAATATTGATACTTGGGTTGCAAATTCTGCAGGCTTATCTCACCCTTCTGATTGGCAAAATTGGGCAAGAGAAGAGATTTGGCCTGACGATAATACGCTCAACACAGACCATATTCCTCCTATGATGCGCCGCAGAATGAGTAGTTTGAGCAAATTAGCCGTGCAGACTGCACTGACTGCTATAGAATCACAACGTATTGATTACATGGTGTTTTCATGTCGTCATGGCGAGCTTCATCGTAGCGTTGAAATCGTGAAGTCGATATTGATTGGCGAAGAAGCCTCACCAATGGCGTTTTCACAATCTGTTCATAATACAGCGGCAGGCCTAGCAACCATCGCTTCAAAACAACCGATCCCGTTAACCTCGATTGCAGCAGCACAAAACACATTTCAAAGTGCCATATTAGAAGCTTGGCTCTATTTAAATGAACACCCTAGTCACAAAGTGCTGTTGGTTGATTTTGATGAGCCATTACCTAGCGACTACCAACAATACGAAGAGTGGCAATTTCAAGGCTATGCCTTAGGGTTAACCCTGTCTCACGGTTCAAATTTTACGCTCTCTATGCAGATGTCTGATACCAAGCCACAACAGCCGCAAGCATTGTCGTTTCTTCACCACTATTTGTCAGAAAAATCTGAATGGATCATTGAGGGCTCGCAAAGCGCTTGGAAATGGCAACGAAAATGTTAGAGTTCAACCGCTACTGGCGTATTGCTGCTACAGGTTTTTGTTTTTTTATATTTGGTTTAGGCGGATTAACGCTGAGTTTTATTATTATCCCACTGATTGCATTATTTTCATCGCAAACAGATCGTCGAGAATATAAAGTTCAAAAATCAATCCAAAACTCATTCAATATATTTTGTAAGTTGATGAAATTAACAGGTGCCATCGACTATAAAATAACCAACGCAGAACTATTAAAACAGGATAAAAGCTGCCTTATTATCGCCAATCATCCAAGCTTAATTGATTATGTTCTCATTGCATCACAACTTCATCAGTGCGATTGCTTGGTTAAGTCAGCTATCTGGGCCAATCCTTTTATGAAACGGATTGTTCAAGCCGCAGGCTATATCCCCAATGAAACACCTGATGATTTGTTAAATGTGTGCGAGGAACGCATGAGCCGCGGAAACGTATTATTGATTTTCCCTGAAGGCACGCGAACCACACCCGGTGTTAAATCCAAATTGCAGCGCGGTGCGGCGCAAATCGCAATCCGAACTCAAAGAGACTTACGCATCGCACATATTACCGTTTCTCCGAGTTTTCTCACAAAAGAGCAAAAGTGGTACCAAGTTCCTAAAACCAAACCCTTTTTCCATGTGGAGATAAAGGGTAAAGTTGTCGTCACACCTTTTATTGAAGGTGCTGATAACCCCACCACTGCAGCACGACGTTTAAATCGCCACCTTGCAGAGGTGATTTTCCCCCAAAACAATAACCAGAAATGACAAAACTATTGAAGTTATCAACCCAAATAACGTCAGTTGCAGCGAAGCGGAAAGTGAGTAAGTCCCCATCCGTATAGATAACGATATGGTTGGGGTGAACGAATGTAGCCAATACCGCTACAACTTTAAGTGGGAAGTGTATATCAAGGTTTTGTTCAAAACGGCTAGAACATTATATAAGTAGGTTGAAGTGGAAATACTACACACAGAAATAAAACAGCTCATTATCGACGCACTAAATCTTGAAGATATCTCAGTTAACGATATCGAAACTGACGCACCACTTTTTGGTGATGGGTTAGGTTTAGATTCTATCGATGCTTTAGAGCTCGGTTTGGCCATTAAAAAGAAGTATAATATCGTCATTGACGCTGATGACTCCAATACTCGCCAACACTTTGCATCAGTGGCAAACTTAGCAAATTATATTTCATCTCAAACTAGCCACTAATAAATAGATAGCGTTATGACAGAAGTAAACCAACAACAAGTATTTGATCAAGTTAAAGAAGCTCTCGTTGAACTATTTGAAATTGATGAAGCCGATATTCAACCAGATGCTCACCTTTATCAAGATCTCGATCTCGACAGTATTGATGCTGTAGATCTTGTCGTTCACTTACAAAAAGTGACTGGCAAAAAAATCAAGCCTGAAGAGTTTAAAGCCGTTCGCACCGTCAATGATGTGGTGGAATCGGTTATTGAACTTGTTAAGGAAAGCTAATGCGGCGATTGCTGACGATTTTGTCTGCAATCGTCCTGCTTACCTACCCACTCGCGGTCTACTTCGGGATTAATCAGTTTGGTTTGCAAGCTATAGGGGGCTTCTTAGCCGCTATTTTCGCTTTAAGAATTCTTTCTGGTTGGCAAGCCAAGCTTCAAGAACTGAAGCAACTGGCTTGGCTTAGTGGGTTCGTTGGTATCACTTTGGTGACTTTGGGGATGCTCTTTCAGCAGCATGGTTGGCTACTGTTTTACCCTGTTGTGGTTAATGTATGTCTTTTGGCTCTTTTTGCCTTGAGCCTAACGCAACCGCAAACAGTGATTGAACGGCTGGCGAGACTGCAAGAGCCTGAACTTCCTCAAAGTGGCATTGAGTACACACGCACGGTCACTAAAGTGTGGTGCCTCTACTTCATCATGAATGGAGCCATCGCACTTTATACCTGCTTCCAATCTATCGAGATCTGGACGTTGTATAACGGATTGATCAGTTATCTCCTTGCTGGCAGCCTCTTTGTAACGGAATGGCTAGTAAGACAAAGGATTCGCAAAGGCTAGGTACGCTATGACTTTCGGCAACCCCGATTTTTGCTCGCTTGCAACGTTACTCTCCTCACCAAGAAACGATTCGCATTGTGTTGCTTTTGACCTCAATAACACCATTAACTGGGCAAACTTTGTCGCCGATGTCAGCCAACTAAGCCGGCAATTAGCGTCGCGAAATGAACATCATATTGCACTGTGTGCTGGCGATAGCTATCGGTTCTCAGTCGGTTTTTTCGCCGTCTGTTACACGCAAAAATCATTAATTCTGCCCGGTAATTATCAACCTGCGGCACTGGCAGAACTGAGCCAACACTTTGAGTTGTTGCTGTGTGATGAGGCAATAACAATACCCAATTCTACGCCAACTCTCTCTCTTAACCATTTAGCGCTACCCAACGACATGCGCGATGAAGCCGTTTGTTTTGCACCACTTTCATTAGAGACACAAACCGTGACGCTGTTTACGTCAGGCTCCAGCGGTCAGCCTAAGGCTATCATCAAAACACTGCGGCAGCTTGAAGCTGAAATTGCCATTTTAGAACAGCTTTGGGGCGAACAGCTCATTGGTGCAAAAGTGGAAAGTACGGTTTCTCATCAACATATTTATGGGCTGCTATTTCGTGTGTTATGGCCACTGTGTGCAGGGCGAGCATTTGCCCGCCATAACTTGGAATTTCCAGAACAAGTGACCGCACATACGCATCCGGACACTGTGCTGATCAGTAGCCCTGCGCTATTGAAACGCTTATCACAAGAGCACCAACCAAGCCCACTGCGCACACTGTTTTCTTCCGGTGGCCCGCTTCCCTACTCTGCTTCTTGTCATGCAAAAACCCTGTTTGGGCAACGACCTATCGAAGTGTATGGCAGTACGGAAACTGGCGGCATCGCTTTTCGGCAACAGCACAGTGCAACACAGCAATGGCAGCTTTTTCCTACTGTTGAAGCAAGACTTAACAGCGAGAACTGCTTAGCCTTGCGTTCTGCACACATTGATCCGAATCATTGGTATCAAACAGCCGATGAATGTGAGTTTTCCGACCAACGGCACTTTACCTTGAAAGGTCGCACCGATCGCATTATCAAAATCGAAGAAAAACGGATCTCACTGGTTGAAGTGGAACAGCGTATTGAACAACTGCCGTGGATCAGTGAAACAGCCGTGTTACCACAGCAAGACGGTGAACGTTTGATCTTAATCTCAGCTATTGTACTGTCAGCCTGCGGCACTGAAAAATTAGCTCAACTTGGAAAGGGAAAGTTCTGGCTGTTGCTGCGTTCTGAACTGCGCCAATGGCTAGAACCTATTGCTGTACCTCGACGCTTTAGAGTGGTAAAAGAGATCCCACTCAATAGCCAAGGTAAGCGCCTTGTTGCTGAACTAGAAACACTATTCCAACCATAAAAATAACGAAGCCCAATAGATTATGGCCAAAAGAACACCCATATTATTATGTGCTGAAACTCAGCCTCACACGGTGAATTTGACGCTGCGCGTTGACGCCGACATCATTGATTTTTCAGGACACTTTAAGCATTTCCCATTGCTGCCAGGCGTTACCCAAATCGATTGGGCACTGCGCTATGCACGAGAATACTTATCTGTACCCACAAGCTTTCAAGGTATGGAAGTGATCAAATTCCAAGAACCTATCTTGCCAGACATGACCGTTCAACTGGCATTAAGTTGGGATGAGGAAAAACAGAAACTCGCGTTTAGTTATAGTTCACAGCGCGAGGGTTTAAACATCATTCACTCATCAGGAAAAATGAAGTTGGGTGAAATCTGTGGCTGATTATCAAGCTTGTTTTTTAATTCCGTGCTACAACCACGGCAGCACAGTAGCAGAAGTTGTCTCATCACTCAGCGCATTTGAACTTCCCATTTTACTGGTTGATGATGGCAGCAATCAGCAAACAAAACAGGCGTTGAGCAACGTCGCCCAGCAAACACATGTTCACCTAATTACCCTAGAACAAAACCAAGGAAAAGGTGGCGCGGTAATGGCTGGCATTCGCCAAGCGCAGCAGTTGGGGTTTAGCCACGTCATCCAAATTGATGCCGATGGCCAACATGATTTACAAGCGCTGCCTAAATTACTGGCCGCGTCAAAGCAACATCCAAACCACCTAATTTCTGGTCAGCCGATTTATGATGACAGCGTACCCAAAGCGCGTTTATATGGCCGTTACGCAACGCATATTTGGGTTTGGATTGAAACGCTATCCTTTACGATCAAAGACAGTATGTGTGGTTTTCGCGCGTATCCTGTAGACCTCACCGTTGAGGTGCTCAATAACCATAAGATCGGCACGCGCATGGATTTCGATATCGAAATCTTAGTTCGCATGTATTGGCACGGGGTCGATATCGATTTTGTGGAAACCCGCGTCATTTATCCTGAAGGAGGCGTCTCTCATTTCGATGCACTATGGGATAACGTCAAAATCAGTTGGATGCACAGCAAATTATTTTTTGGCATGTTACCGCGTATTCCTCAACTGCTGAAACGCAACCAAAGCAGGCACAACAAAAGTGGTGCAGAGCCAAACCAGCACTGGTCAAAGCGTCAAGAACGAGGAACGATTCTGGGTATTAAAGCGTTACTGGCGGTATATAGCCTACTCGGGCGGCCAATTTTTAACCTGATGCTGAAACTTGTAATGAGCTATTACTACCTTACCGGAAAACAAGCTCGCCAAGCCTCTGAACAGTATTTACAGCACTTACAAAGCTACGCAAACCGTCGCCAAATCACGCTGCCAAATCATCTCTCTAGCTATAACCATCTGCTCTCTTTTGGCCACACTATGCTGGATAAATTGGCGGCATGGAAAGGCGATTTTTCGGTAAAAAATTTGACCATCCATGGTCAAGAATCGTTCCAAACTTTAGCAAAACGAAAACAAGGTGTGCTTCTTTTAGGATCTCACCTTGGAAATATTGAACTGTGCCGCGCTCTGGGACGTCGGCATTCTCATATTAAGATCAATGCGTTAGTCTTCACCGAGCACGCCGAACGCTTCAATGCGGTAATGAAAGCGATCAATCCCAACTCAGAACTGAACCTCATTCAAGTGAGCCGTTTGGGCCCCGATACCGCTATTTTGCTTCAACAGAAAATAGAGCAAGGAGAATGGGTGGTGATCGTCGGAGATAGAACGTCCACCAGCAAAGAGACCCGAGCCGTATGGGCCGATTTTTTAGGCCAACCCGCACCGTTTCCACAAGGCCCTTTTATGTTGGCCTCGGTGTTGAAAGCTCCCGTCTACCTTTTGTTTGGCTTAAGAGACGAACGTTCTAAAACTCCACATTTTAACGTCTATTTCGAGCACTTTAGCGACAACATAGATTTACCGAGAAAAGAGCGACAAGCGGCGCTAGCGCAGGTAGTACAACGCTACGCTGATCGGCTGGAACATTACACACTGCAAGCTCCACTGCAGTGGTATAACTTTTTCAACTTTTGGACTCTAAGTAAACAGCAGCATGATGATTCAGACAGATAACCGCATAACTTTTGGCGTCGATCGCCTCACCATTGAAGATGTTGTCGCGATTTCGCAAGGCGCGCAGGCCGACCTCAATTCTTCAGCGGAATTCACCGCTAAAATTGATCGCGGCGTCGCTTTTCTAGAACGACTTTTAAAAGAAGAAGGCGTGATTTACGGTGTAACCACCGGCTATGGTGATTCATGTACCGTTGCCATTCCGCCGAATCTAGTAGACCAATTACCACTGCATTTGACTCGCTTTCACGGCTGTGGCTTAGGCGAGGTATTAAGCCATCAGCAATCTCGCGCAGTATTAGCAACACGCTTGTGTTCACTAGCGCAAGGTGTCTCTGGTGTGAGCCATGAACTGCTTAACCAAATCATCACCTTGATCAACCACGATATCGCCCCTCGTATTCCACAAGAAGGTTCGGTCGGGGCAAGCGGCGATTTAACGCCACTCTCCTACCTCGCGGCCACACTGATTGGTGAGCGCGACGTGCTTTATAAAGGTGAGATGCGCCCAACTCAAGATGTGTTTAACGAACTGGGTATTCGCCCGATCAAGCTAAAACCAAAAGAGGGATTAGCGCTGATGAACGGCACATCAGTCATGACTGCTTTGGCCTGTTTAGCCTATAAACGCGCCGAGTATTTAACTCAACTCTGCACCAAAATTACCGCCATGGTGTCTGTCGCTATTCAGGGTAACGACTTCCATTTTGATGCCGCACTATTTGCCGTCAAGCCGCATCCTGGTCAGCAACAAATCGCAGCATGGCTACGCGATGACTTACAAGCAGAGCGCCCACCTCGCAACAGTGATCGCCTGCAAGATCGCTATTCATTGCGCTGCGCACCCCATGTGATTGGCACCGTACAAGATGCACTGCCGTGGCTACGTCAACTGATTGAAAATGAGCTCAACAGTGCCAACGACAACCCCATCATCGATGGCGATAATGAACGCGTACTGCACGGCGGCCATTTTTACGGCGGCCACATTGCCATGGCAATGGATACCTTAAAAACACAGGTTGCTAACCTAGCCGATTTGCTCGATCGCCAAATGGCGCAATTGATGGATTACAAATTCAACAACGGTTTGCCTTTTAACTTAACTGGCGCAGAAGGCGAAAGAAAACCGATCAACCACGGCTTTAAAGCCGTGCAGATTGGTATTTCAGCGTGGACGGCCGAAGCCTTGAAACATACCATGCCTGCCAGCGTTTTTTCACGTTCGACTGAGTGTCACAACCAAGACAAAGTCAGCATGGGAACCATTGCCGCACGTGATTGTCTACGTGTGCTTGAACTGACAGAACAAGTGGCGGCCGCCTCGCTGCTAGCAGCGACCCAAGCAATAGAATTGCGCAAACGTCATCATGAGCTGGATGAGCAACACATGAGTCACAATATCAAGCAGATGCGCTTAGCCGTGTTACAAGATTTTGATTTTGTGGTGGAAGATCGTCCGCTAGAACATGATTTGCGCCACTTTATTAGCCGCATTCAACAACGCCACTGGACACTTTACTAGGAAGCGCGATGAGCGATGTACTTCATCCATTGGAAAGTGAGGTGACTTTAGTCACCTCGTTTCAAGATGCCGACCCAATGGGCGTTATCTACCACGGCAATTATTTTCGTTTTTTTGAAGAAGCACGCCGCGTGCTGATGGAAAAAATTGATTACAGCTATCACGCGATGACTCAGTCGGGCTACCTATGGCCGGTGATTGATACCCACGTGAAGTACGTGAAAGCGATCCCGTTCAACCATACGATTCGTGTCAAAGCGACCTTGACAGAATGGGAAAATCGCTTGCGTGTTGACTACATGATTTTTGATAGCCAGACCGGGCAACGAATGTGTAAAGCGCACACCACTCAAGTAGCGGTTCGCATCGACACGCAAGAGATGTGTTTCGCTTCCCCAACGCTATTTACCGACAAAGTGCAGCACTGGCATACCTACGGGAAATTATGATGCGCCGTTTTCTATGGCTAACTTTAGCCCTATTTTCGCCCCTACTCTGGGCACAAGTGACCGACCTCGCTTCACTGCAAGCGCAGTTGGCGAAACACCAGATCGTACGCGGAGAGTTTACTCAACTCCGCCATATTGAGATGTTCGAACAACCACTGTCGTCAGCCGGGAAATTCTTGCTCGATAAACAAAATGGCTTACTTTGGCAACAAAACTCACCATTTCCAGTTAATTTGGTGCTAACCCAAGACAAGCTTCGCCAAACTTTTGCTAACCAACCACCACAGGTGATTACCGAAAAAGAGAACCCAATGGCGTTTTATTTCAGCCATCTCTTTTTGTCGGTATTTCATGGCGACACGCAGCAATTGAATGAACAATTTACGATGACGCTGCACAGCGAAGATGGCCAGTGGCAGTTAAATTTAACGCCGAGAAATGCGCCACTGAGCTCGGTGTTTACCTCGATAACATTAACGGGGCGAGATGACATTGATGGTTTGATCCTGCAAGAAGTACGAGGCGACAAAACCGAGATTCAGTTTACTAACCAAAACCACCAGCCAGAGCGTTTAACCCATGCTGAGCAAGCACAGTTTAACTTCTAAATCGAACCGGCTGGCATTGTTCTGGTTGGCTTTTGTGACCCTTTGTCTTGGCTTACTACTCAAGCAGTGGGTCTTTTCGGCGGCTTCACCGATCGAGACGGATATCCTTAAGCTACTGCCAGTCAACCAGCAAAGTGTGCTCGCCGAGCAAGCGTTTGAAAAAGTCACTGCCAGTATGAGCGATAAGGTGGTCTTTATTGTCACTGCGCCCAATGAGGCTGACCGGCTCAAATCCGTTACAGCGCTAGAAAGCGAGCTCAAGCAGAGTGGCTATTTCAAGGATGTGGTTGGGAAAATCGATGCCACTCAACAGAGCGCTTGGGCCAGTTACTACTTTCAACATCGAGCACAACTGCTCACCAACGAGCAACGCAATCAGCTCAGTCAACATCCCGAACAACAAGTGCAAGCGGTGGTGCAAGCCCTATATAACCCTTTTTCTGGGGTAACAGGGCAAGAGCTCAGTCACGACCCTTTTCTGCTATTTCGCGACTACTTAGCACAACTTAGCCAGCTATCGTCTCATTTTCGTTTGCAAGATGGATACTTAACCCGCGAGTATCAAGGCCAAAAATACGTGCTGATCACCGCGCAGCTCAACGACTCACCATACAGTTTCAAAGCGCAACAAGTGGTGCCCGATATTGCTCAATGGCAACAACGCATCAAGCAACAATTTAGTGCGGACATTTATCACACTGGTGTTTTATTTTACGCCGATTTTGGTACTCAAAGTGCCAAGTCAGAAATCAGCACTATTGGCCTTTTCTCATTACTCGGCATTGTGCTGTTGGTGATGCTGGTTTTTCGCAGTGCCATGCCTTTACTGTTGGCACTGCTCTCGGTATCCGTTGGGTTAGTGGTTGCCATGGTGATCACCACCGCGTTTTTTGGTCAGATCCATCTGTTTAGCTTAGTGTTTGGGGCCAGCCTGATTGGCGTTTCAATCGACTACGCCTTTCACTACCTGACCGATCGCCTTGCCGCAAATGAACAATGGGACAGCGTGCAAGGACTAAAGCATATTCTGACGGCCATTACCTTAGGGTTAATCACCAGTTTAATTGGCTATCTCGGTCTACTGGTCGCCCCTTTCCCCGGCTTACAACAGCTAGCGCTATTTTCCGCCTTAGGTCTCGTTGCCGCTTACGCGACGGTCGTGGCTTGGTATCCGATTTTGGCCAAAAAACCAAGTTCATCGAGAACGCTTCCCGGCATCACTTATTGGTCTTTATGGTTTGCGCTTTGGCAAAAGCCATGGGTTAAATGGGGCCTACCCACGGCGTTATTGATCATCAGCAGTCTTGCCCTGACGCAAGTGCACTACAACGATGACATTCGACAATTACAAGCCATGCCTAGCGACTTGAAACAGCAAGAGCTGCAAATCAGCGCCTTGACTGGTATTCAATCATCACAGCAAATGTTGGTCGTCAGTGCCAACGATGATGAAGCATTAATGCAGCAGTTAGAAAAATTAGATACGCAATTTTCACAATGGCAACAACAAGGCGTACTTTCTGGCTACCAAAGTTTAAGCCAAAACATCAGCTCGCTTAAGCGTCAGCAAGAAAACTACGCACTGGTTGAAGCGCTGTACGCAAACCAAGGCGCAGTACTGGCTCAAACGCTGAAACTATCTTCGGTTCCTAAACTTGAAGCGTCATTTTTGCCCATGACACTGGTGCATTATTTAGCCCATGATGTTTCCCAACCGCTGCGCTTTCTTTATTTAGGTGAAGTTGAGCAAAAAGTGGCGGCGGTAGTGCTGTTGAAAGAGGTTTACCAAGCAGCAGTAATTAAGCAGTTTGCGGCGAAAAATAGCGACTACGCCTATTTGAATAAAACCGAAGAGATCTCAATCCTGTTTGGGCAGTATCGCCTTAAAGTGATGGAGTTAATTGCGCTGGCTCTGACCTTGATCAGCGCTCTCACTATTTGGCGCTACGGCGTGAAACATAGCATTCGCATTATGTTACCTTCGCTGATTGCTTGCATCGCTGGGTTAGCCGTCACCGTCGCAACAGGCTCTACGCTCAATTTATTCAATCTATTAGCACTGGTATTAGTGATAGGTATCGGTATTGATTACACGCTCTTTTTTGCCGAACAAGCCCGCAGTCACAGTACCTTGCTTGCCATAACCCTTTCGGCACTAACGACTTTGCTCTCGTTTGGTCTGCTTGCTCTTAGCCAAACTCACGCCATCCACAGTTTTGGTTTGACGGTACTGAGCGGCATTTTCGTTGCTTGGTTGCTTTCACCAATGGCGATCAAATCACAACCTGCCGCCATGAAAGCGCATGAGGAAAAACTATGATGATGAGAATACGCCGTGCGCTGCCCTTGCTGTTACTGATGTTATCTGGCTGCTCTTTAGTGCCAAACCAAGCCTCCACGCAGGTAGAAATTAGCCCCAACACATTCGTTACTCTGCCCAAACCTGCGCAACTTGGGTACCAAGTCACGGCAAGTCAGTTGATCAGCGCCCATTGGCAAGATGATAACGGCCAGCATAACCAACAGCTTCCGGTCCAGTTGCAGGTGACCGATGACAAGATTGTGCTGGCAGGGTTTTCATCTTGGGGAACGAGGATTTTATCGCTCAATTATCAGCAAGATACTATTGAAACCAGCGTACTCAATGGCTTAGAAAACACCTTGCCGAAGCCCGAACAGATACTCTTTAACCTGATGATCACGCTCTGGCCGCGAAATGCTTGGGAAGCCCCGTTAAATAAGGTAAAGTGGCAAATCATTGATGATGAGAATAGACGAACACTCATCAATGAACTGGGTGAAACAGTGATTGTTATTGATTATCAACATCCCTTCTCGATGAAGGGCGATATTCGCTTCCACAATCAGTTATTGAATTACACCATTACGATTACAACGCTCAGTACTCAGTACCCTTTGCCGCCCACACAACCGTAGATAGCTATCATGAACTCATCCACGACTTCTCCTATTGATTCTCGCTCACCTATTTATGTCCAAGACTGCGGTTTTCACTGCGCGATGGGGAGTGACTCGTCGCACATTCACCAAAGTTTAGCGCAGGGCTATTGTGACAACATGGTGGCTGACGACACGTCGCTCAATACTGGCACCGCAACCATCGTAGGCCGAGTGAGTGAACCGCTACCAGAAATCCCAGCGCATTTAAGTGCGTTCAATACGCGCAACAACCAACTGGCTTTATCGGCACTGCAACAAATCGAACCAAGCGTCCGCCACGCGATTGCCACTTATGGCGCAGATCGCATCGCAGTGGTGGTTGGCACGAGCACGTCCGGCATTGCTGATGGCGAAATCGCACTCGCCCACAAGTTAGAGCAGGGCAAATTCCCAAGCGACTACCACTACTACAAACAGGAATTAGGCAATTGCAGTGATTTTATCGCTCGCTATTTTGCAATAAGCGGCCCCTGCTACGCAATTTCGACCGCCTGTTCGTCCAGTGGCCGCGTCTTTATCACCGCCAAAAGAATGCTTAATGCTGGGTTAGTTGATGCGGTGATTGTCGGTGGTGCCGACACTTTGTGCCGCTTAACACTCAATGGTTTTAACGGTTTAGAGGCATTGTCTCAACGTTTGTGTAAACCGTTTGATGCACAGCGAGATGGCATCAACATTGGTGAATCTGCCGCTTTTATGCTGCTGGGTAAAACGCCATCTCAGCAACACGCTCACGCCATTGCGCTATTGGGCGCAGGCGACAGTTCCGATGCACACCATATTTCTGCGCCCCACCCAGATGGAAACGGTGCAGAACAGGCAATGCGTAACGCGCTGCAAGATGCCAAATTAACCGCCAGTGATATCGGCTATATCAACGCTCACGGCACCGCAACACCGCTCAATGACAGCATGGAAAGTAAAGCGATTTTCCGCGTTTTTGGCCAGCACGTTGCGGTGAGTTCAACCAAACCACTCACTGGACACACGCTCGGCGCGGCCAGTGCAACCGAAGCCGCCATTGCTTGGCACATACTGCAATACCAATTGCCTTTGCCCATTCAGCGCTGTGCTAACAAAGCGCCAGACATTGATATTACGCTAGTGGAAACCACCCAATATTTAGAAAACAAGGCCATTTTAAGCAACTCCTTTGCTTTTGGTGGCAACAATATTAGCCTCATTTTTGGTTACGTTAATGACAAAGCTTCCTGCAATTGATCAACTGCTGCCTCATCAAGCGCCGATGATTTTGATTGACCGCGCGCTTGAGGTACAGAGCGAATCTATCCACTGCCAAGTGGATATTGAATCGCACCACCTGTTTTTTGACCCAGCGACACAAAGCATACCGGCCTATGTCGGTATCGAGTTTATGGCACAAGCCATTGCCGCGTGGTCTGGGTATCACTCACTTGTCCAAGGCATTCAACCGCCGATTGGCTTTCTGCTCGGCAGTCGCCGTTATCGAGCACTGTGCGATGCATTCCTGACAGGGCAAACGCTCGATATCTACGCTGAACAGCTAATGCAAGACAATGGCATGGCCGTGTTTAAGGCAAGAATCGAGCACCAACACCAGCTTTTGGCCGAATGCCAATTAAATGTGTATGTGCCATCAGAACAAAAATTAGAAGAAATGAAAATGAGGAGTCAAGCATGACCCGACACGTATTAGTGACTGGTGCGAGTAAAGGCATAGGCAAAGCGATTGCGATTGCGCTCGCCAAAGATGGTTTTGCCATTGCCGTCCATTACATGGGCGACCAGCAAGGTGCCCTGCAAACACTAGCGACCATCGAGCAAAACGGTGGTTCAGGCCGACTGATTCAATTTGACATCAGCAACCGAGCTCAGTGTCGCGAAGTATTAGAAGCCGATATTGCTCTACATGGCGCTTATTACGGCGTGGTCAATAACGCGGGCATTACTCGTGACACGGCGTTTCCCGCCATGACAGAACAAGAATGGGATGGTGTAATTCACACCAATTTAGACAGCTTTTATAACGTCCTCCACCCTTGTGTGATGCCAATGGTGCAAAAACGCCAAGGTGGGCGCATTGTGACTTTAGCATCGGTGTCGGGCATCACAGGCAACCGGGGCCAAACCAATTACAGCGCCGCTAAAGCTGGCGTGATTGGCGCGACCAAATCGCTCGCGCTTGAACTGGCTAAGCGCAAAATCACCGTCAACTGCGTTGCTCCGGGTTTAATCGATACAGGCATGGTGGATGAGCACGTCAAAGAGCACGCACTGCCACAAGTTCCTTTACGCCGCATGGGTGAACCCGAAGAAGTCGCAGGTCTTGTGAGCTATTTAATGTCTGATATTGCTGCTTATGTCACTCGCCAAGTTATCTCGGTTAATGGAGGCTTAGTATGACCCGCCGCGTTGTCGTTACAGGCATGTCCGGCGTGACTGCTTTTGGTAATGACTGGTCCAGTATTGAGCCAAAACTCAGAGCTTGTGAAAATGCCACTCAATATATGCCCTCCTATGAGCAGTACGAGGGTTTAAACACTAAACTCGCCGCGCCAATAATGGGCTTTACACTACCTAGCCACTACAAACGTAAGCAAGTACGAGGTATGGGCCGCGTGTCACAACTGGCGACCGTTGCCACCGAAAATGCGCTGCTACAGGCGGGCTTAATTGGTCATGAAGTGCTGACGAACGGCCAAACCGGTATCGCTTATGGTTCATCAACAGGCAGTACCGATGCCATCGGTGCGTTTGGTGTCATGCTCAACGAAAAAACCACTCGAGCCATTACCGCCACCACTTATGTGCAGATGATGCCTCACACTGCCGCGGTGAACGTAGGTCTATTTTTCGGGCTCAAAGGCCGCGTCATTCCAACCAGTAGCGCCTGCACGTCTGGTAGCCAAGCCATCGGTTACGCGTACGAAGCGATCAAGCACGGCTACCAAACCGTAATGGTGGCGGGCGGTGGTGAAGAGCTCTGCCCTACCGAATCGGCCGTATTTGATACCTTATTTGCCACTAGCCTCAAAAACGACCAGCCAAAAACCACCCCACGCCCGTATGATACTCAGCGTGATGGCTTAGTGATTGGTGAAGGTGCAGGAACTTTAGTGCTTGAAGAGTATGAACACGCCATCGCACGCGGTGCCGTCATTCACGCAGAAATAATCGGTTTTGCCAGCAACTGCGATGCCGCCCATGTCACTCAACCACAAATGGACACCATGCAAATCTGCATGGAGATGGCGCTGCGTGATGCCAAGTTAAGTGCAGATAAAATTGACTATGTTTCGGCTCACGGCACGGCGACCGACCGGGGTGACATAGCCGAAAGTCACGCCACCGCAAACGCGTTGGGTAAAGTGCCGATCAGCTCGTTGAAAAGTTATTTTGGTCACACATTGGGCGCATGTGGCGCGGTTGAAGCTTGGTTAGGTTTAGAAATGATGCGCAGCGGTTGGTTTAATCCAACCCTTAATCTAGATAACATCGACCCGCAATGTGGCGATCTTGATTACATTACAGGCACAGGGCGTGAGCTGGATGTGCAATATCTAATGAGCAATAACTTTGCTTTTGGTGGCATCAACACCTCGATTATTTTTAAGAAATTCAGCGAATAATCACATAAAAAGCCGTTGCCCACACAACGGCTTTTTTTACGAGTTTATTTATCCGGCATTTACCTCTTAAATATTGGTCGCCTGCCAAATACTCGCCAGCAATCAACCAATACTTTTCGCAAGTACTTCGAGGATTTGCGGTCTGAAAATAAAAAACACCGCGCCAAGCAAACAGAGCCCTGCCCACACAAAATCAAGCCTGAAAGGCTCTTTCATGTAGATCAATGCAAAAGGCACAAACACCGATAAGGTGATCACTTCTTGCAATATTTTCAATTGGCCAAGGTTTAATACCGTATAGCCAATCCGGTTAGCAGGTACTTGGAAGAGATATTCAAACAGGGCAATTCCCCAACTGACTAACGCTGCAATAATCCACGGTTTGTGGCTGAGATCTTTTAAGTGAGCGTACCAAGCAAAGGTCATAAATACGTTGCTGATCAACAAAAGCCCAATAGTCATCACGACGGGAGGAAGGGTGAACATTAAGACGAACTCCAAAATAAGCAAACACGAACTGAACTCACAAACGAGCAGAGTCTGCGCTCAACGTTTCCCTTCGTCAATATTATTGATGAGCGCTAAGCTGCCCAGAATACGAACCAATTCAGCCAACACAACAACTGACTTGGTTTTGCCACTATCACTCAAAGTTAATACTCATACACATTCTGTTAATGGAAATTAACGATATATTTTCTCCCGAAAGATCAGCCTAACTAAAAGGATGGTTTATTCAAAATACTATCCAGTTCTGCTCTAATCAAAGCTGATATTTCGGCCAGCTTTCTCGGGAGTGGATTTTGGTAAGGGTAGGCAATATAGATCGATCTTTCCGTATCGAAAGTTTCGATAACATGGATGTTGTTTATGTAGCTACCTTTCATGAGATAATTTGGAATAACACCCACACCTACGCCTCTAGAAACAAAATTCATTAGAATAGACGTATTGTCAACTTCAATGACATCACTGTAATCCTTCTTTATTAACTCTTTACTCGAATGTTTTTTATAGATAAGTAGCGTATTATTTTTAGTGTTATCGATTCTCGATATTAATATATCATTATAATTTCCGATTTTATGTGCAATCAACGTATCATCAACAACGTTATTAAGCCTAATCGCTATATCCACATTGCTTTCTAATAAACTCTCAACATTGTTACTTGATGATATCTCAAAGTTAACGGCAGGATAGCGTTCTTGAAGGCCTTTAAGAATATCACCAAAAATAGAAGATGCTATAGAGTTGGGCATTGTTATTTTAAATTTACCACTAATACAGTCACTAAGTGATTTTGCTCTGTAATTCAATTCTTTTAGATTCTCTAAAGCTTCGATGGCAAGTTCTTTGATACTTTCACCATGATCAGTAAGAACGAGTTTTCTTGTTGTTCTGTGAACGAGCGTAACCCCGATCTGTTTCTCTAAAGTCGCTAGTTGACGGCTGACTTGAGCTTTAGATTTACCAAGTTCCTTTGAAGCTTCCGTCAAGGAAAGGTGCTTACAAATTGCCGCAAAGCAGATTAGGTCATTATTCATCAATTCCATGATTGTTACCTTTTTGCAACTCTGAGTCACGTTGTCTTTTAAATGCTCACTTAGTATAACTAGCTTTCGTCGAAGGATGAAAGTGATATTTAACCTTTTTGATGAAACAATGACAGGCTATTACCTTAATACAAGTTTAGGATACTAAGGAAAACCAATATAAATAAAATTTAAAACCCATCATTAAAGTAATAAGAATGTATGTCTTAGGTAAATATTTAATAGATTTAAATTAAATGACCTTACTTATCATTAATTTAGCCATCATTACTTATGGTTCAATCCCACAAAAACAAATAATAAATATAAAACTGTATTTATCACATTAAAAATGTAACCTAAAAATATAGAGGTATTAAAAAATGAAGCCAGAAAAACAAAACTTAAGAAAAAACATCTTTCAATACGGAATTTTTCCTAACTTAATGAATAACATTATCCTGTTTTATACAAAAGTGTTTGTTAAATTATTTGGTGATGAGATGAGAACTAGCCACTACAAAAGTAAAATCAATGTACGAAATACGAGTGAGCTTAGCGAACATATGAAACGAGATATTGGTTTAGATTGATTGGCGGCTTTACTCGCTCAATGTCAATTCCCCAAAATAATTTATCAGCCCCAATAATCATATTCTCCACACTATCAATGCACACAATGCCAGCTCCCTCTCCTTCGAGGGGAGGGTTAGGGTGGATGTTTGTTCAATAACTTCAATAAGTTTTATGTACACGGCAATCCCCTCTGCTAGCCTCCCCCTATCTAAAAGGTGGAGGAACTCGATGATCCTAATTAGCAGTTAGCGTAAATCAACACGAAAGTGTCAACAGCCCGCGTAACAACCGCTTCAATTTCATTTTTGCTTGGTGCTGCAATAACACCAAGTTCATACGGCTCTAACAGCTCAGCTTCAAGCAGCACTTTCAGTTGTCTTGCCGCTATCCACTCATCACATTCACGCAATTTCCCTTGTTCGATGTAAGAGCGCAGAAAGTGACTCACTTCTAGCCATCCTTTACGTGGGCCATTGTGATAAAAATAACGTCCAACATCTGAATGTTCTGCTTCTGAAAGGGCCATTTTGCGAATTGCGGTGAGATCAGCCGACAAAATGGACTTGAGATAGTGGTAACCAAATGTGGTCAATGTCTCTTTGAGTGGTTTATTTGTCGATAACGTTTGGAACGCAGTCGCTCGCAGCTCGGCAGCGGTAGATTCCATCACGGCAAGGAAAATTTCCTCTTTAGAGCTGAAATAGTTATACAGCGTCGCTTTTGAACCACCGACGGTTTTCGCTATACCAGACATAGAGGTTCGGGTAAATCCTTGCTTTATAAATTCTTCTCTTGCCACATCGATAATAGCCTGTCGACGTTCTTCACTTTTAACTCGCATAACTACCACTACTTTCTAATTTGTAGCTTTTGATTTTCCCTTGACAGCGAAACCTTGTCAAGTATATAACTGTACCGTACAGTTCAGTTATAAGGAAGATACATTGAAAATTCATCGCCGTGCCCACTTCACCCTTGGAGGGCGGCCTATTCATCTGCGAGTGTTCTCGATACTTCATATCGTTTTACTCTCAGCCTGTTCTGCTCCCTCTTATCTTGCTGATCCTTCTCAAGATTTAGCAACACACTTTCAATATGCACAGGCGCTAAATGAGCTAAATGCGATTGACTGGCCAAACGATCACTGGTGGCAACGCTATGACGACGCACAACTCAATGCATTAGTAAATGAAGCCTTGCGCAGTTCACCTAATATGCAAGTAGCACAAGCACGCTTGAAATATGCGCAAGGTATGGCGCAGCAAGCGGGTGCGTTGAATAAACCCAATGTGGGTATGGCTGCTTCTGCGTCTGAAACCAAAGTCAGCTACGCCTACCAAGCGTATATGCCCCCAGAAAATTGGAATGATTATGGATCTGTCGGCTTAGATTTTTCTTACGATTTTGATTTTTGGGGCAAAAATAAGGCGCTCATTGAATCCGCTCAGTTCGATTATGCGGCCGCTCAAGCACAGCAAAGAGCCGCAGCGCTGATTCTCTCCACTTCCGTGGTTAATCACTACATTGAGCTTGCGCGTTTATACGCCAATCAAGACACCGCAGCTGCAGCACTAGACATCAAACATCACACGTTAGATCTACTGACAAAACGTTATGACAATGGTCTTGAAACACAAGTGGCCGTCAGCCAAGCACGTTCAACCGCCGCTTTAGTCGAAGCCGATCTACTGAGTATTCAAGAAGCAATTGCGCTACAAAAAAATGCGCTTGCGGCGTTACTTGGTAGCGGACCAGACCGTGGATTGTCACTATCAAGACCTGCTTTGGTATTCTCAACCGCGATCGGTATTCCCGATGACTTAGCGCTAGGATTACTCGGCCACCGCGCTGATATTTCCATCGCACGTTGGCATGCTCAGGCGGCGGCGAATCGCATCGACTATGCCAAAGCACAATTTTATCCCGACATCAAATTGTCTGCGTTTATCGGCTACCAATCATTTGGGTTAAACAGCTTATTCAACAGTGGCAATGATGCCGGCAATGTTGGTGCCGCGATTTATCTTCCTCTGTTTTCGGGTGGACGCCTTGAAGGCCAATTGACCGTTGCAGAATCACACTATGAAGAAGCCGTCGCCTTGTACAACGCCACACTGATCCAAGCACTGCAAGAAGTCGCCAACGCCATCACCAGCAACCAAAAACTCAGTGCACGTATCGCTAAAATGCAAGAAGCGGTTGATGCCGCCAGCGTGGCTTACCAAACCTCTCGCCATCGCTACAGTGGCGGCTTATCAACTTACCTTGATGTCCTGACAGCCGAAAATGCATTGATCAACAGCCAACAAGCCTTGGTCAATTTGGAATCACGCTCTTTTAGTTTAGATGTCGCACTTATCCATGCTTTGGGTGGTGGTTACCACTCTACCCCACTTTAATTTCCATAGGTCTATTCATGAACACGACACACGCACCATCTGATCACGCGCATCAAGCGCGCCGTAATCGAATTACAGGTTTTGCCGCCTTAGCCATTGTTATCCTTATCGCAGCCCTTGGTTGCACTGCTTATTGGTATTTCATTGCCTCACGCTATGTCACTACCGACAATGCTTATGCCTCAGTAGAAATTGCAGAAGTGACACCAGCCGTCAGCGGGATTGTGACCCGAGTTGACGTAGTGGACACCCAATGGGTAAATGCAGGGGATGTGCTAGTAACGCTTGACGACACCGACGCACGTTTAGCGCTGATACAAGCAGAGGCAGATCTGGCTTTGGCAAAACGCCGAGTCGAAAGTTACATTGCCAATGATGAAGGTTTGAATGCCCTAGTGCGAGCGCGCATGGCCGATGAAAACCGGACTAAAGCCCAATTAGCCGTAGCACAAGCTAATTTTGAACGTGCTAAATTGGACTTATCTCGCCGTCAAGACCTAGTAAAATCAGGCTCAGTGTCTGGTGAAGAACTCTCGAACGCCCAAACGTCTTTTACTCAAGCCCAAGCCAATTTAAATGCAGCGAAGGCCGCGGCGAATCAATCGGTAGCGACTCGGCTTTCGACCATTGGTAACCAAAAAGCCAACGCGGCGTTGATCCAAGGCACATCGGTGGAAACCAACCCCGAAGTTCTACTCGCTAACGCGCGTTATCAGCAAGCACAAGTCGATTTAGCCCGTACCGTCATCCATGCGCCCATTGCTGGTGTTGTGGCAAAGCGTCAAGTTCAAGTGGGTAGAAAAGTGCCCGTTGGCGCTCCACTGCTCACCATTGTTCCTATCGACCAGATCCATGTTGATGCCAATTTCAAAGAAGGTGAACTGCGTGATTTGCAGATTGGCCAAACCGTCACTGTGACATCAGATCTGCATGGTGATGATGTCCGCTATCACGGTTTAGTTACGGGAATTTCTGGTGGTACGGGCTCTGCATTTTCGATGATCCCAGCTCAAAATGCCACTGGCAACTGGATAAAAGTCGTGCAACGCCTCCCCGTTCGTATCGAGTTAGATCCTCGCGATCTGCATGACCACCCACTGCAAGTTGGCCTCTCAATGACAGTGACTATCGATACTTTGTCACAAGAAGACGTGAGTTACCTCACTCGTGCTCGCTACGATATTCGCGGCGATCAAGGTTAAGGTGTCAAGATGACTCAAGCATCCGAAGGCATCAAGCCACTGACTGGTAGTGCCCTCTTTTTTGGAACCTTGTGCCTTGCGATGGCTAATTTTTTAGCCATCTTAGACACCACTATTGCGAACGTTTCGGTTTCAAGTATTGCGGGTAGCCTTGGCACTTCCACCAGCCAAGGAACGTATGTCATTACCTCTTATGCGGTAGCAGAAGCGATTTCAGTGCCTTTAACGGGTTGGTTAGCCTCTCGTTTTGGCGCAATCAGAGTGTTTGTTACCTGCTTTATCTTGTTTGGCATTTTTTCACTGTTGTGCGGATTTGCCACCAACATGTCGACCTTAGTGATGTTTCGGGTCTTTCTCGGTTTAGCTGGCGGGCCATTGATGCCTCTGTCGCAAACACTGATGATGCGTATCTTCCCGAAAAACAAAGGTCATGTGGCCATTGGTATTTGGAGTATGACAACCTTAGTGGCTCCGATCATGGGCCCAATATTGGGAGGAGTGTTGTGTGACCAACTTAGTTGGCCTTACATCTTTTTTTGCAAAGTGCCATTTGCCATTATTGCTGGGATCGTTTGCTGGCGCATTTTGCGTAAATTTGAAACTAAAACCAGTAAAACACCCGTTGATGTTATTGGCATAATCCTCTTGGTTATTTGGGTCGGTGCGCTGCAAATTATGCTCGATGAAGGTAAGGACCATGATTGGTTTGAATCAACACGCATCGTGGCTTTAGCGGTTGTGGCCGCAATTAGCTTCGTCTCTTTCCTCATTTGGGAGTTGACCGAACGTAACCCAATTGTCGCGCTGAAGGTGTTCCGCCATCGAGGCTACAGCACCAGTATGGTCACACTTTCATTAGCCTTTGGCGCGTTCTTTTCCATCTCTGTTATCACGCCTTTGTGGTTACAAATTTACATGGGTTACACAGCCACAATATCGGGCTACGCAACAGCCGTGATGGGGATATTAGCGGTCTTTCTTGCGCCATTGATCGCCAACTTATCGAGCAAATATGATCCTCGTCCGTTTGTCTTTTGTGGTGTGTTGTGGTTGGGTTTATGGACTTTCATCCGAAGTTACGCCAACTTAGATATGACGTTTAGCCAAGTCAGTTGGCCCATTTTCTTCCAAGGGATTGGTATGCCGTTGTTCTTTGTACCGCTCACGGCCATTGCCTTAGGGAGTGTCAAAGAGAGTGAGATGGAATCGGCGGCAGGCTTAATGAACTTCATTCGGACATTGTCCGGTGCATTTGCCACTTCGATGATCAATACCGCGTGGGAACGAAATACCCGCTATGTCCACTCTGAATTGTCGGGGCTCACCGACCAACATGGTGTGGCGACCCAAACCATGCAATCTAGTGGAATGAGCTTAGATCAAGTGCGTAATGCGATTGATTGGATCGTACAAAAGCAAAGTGTAATGGTGGCAACTAACCAGCTCTTTATGACGATTGCGACCATTTTTATACTCGCGGCTTGCTTTATTTGGCTGGCTCCCAAACCCAAATACGCGGTTGACACCTCTTCGGTACACTAATTGGTACCTCAGCCCGATAAGTACACTGCTTCTTATCGGGCTTTTTTACGTCATAAAAGATTTTCTCTTTCTCTGTAGATAAAGCAAAAATACTCATCTGCTTTAAGCGATAATCTAAAATACGTTCACTTCATTGAAAACAAAGCGCAAACCTTTATCAACAACCCTGTTGGTAAGCTGCCAAAAAGCATATTTGTCAACCTTTAGACGATGCACAATAGCACCACATTGTGATAAAGAGGCATTCAATGACTACAGCCCAACCCACACCTTGGCTCTAGAAACTATGCAGCAAAACCGTTTTGAAAGATTTGCGATGATTTCAGCGATGACGAAAATGGCCCATTCGATAGAAGAGAAGCGAACAGAGCAGCAAGCCGCAGCCGAAAATCTTATTCGCTGGCATCGATTCATCATAAATCAGCACGCTCAGAACCAGTGTCCAGATTGGCTCAAGCAGCATTAATATCGCCGCATTGGTGGGGTTGGCGTGCTTTTGACCTACAGTTTGCATCAAATACCGCAAACTGGTGGCGAGTAATACGCTCAGAGCAAGCCACTTCCATGTCATCAAACTTATTTGATCTGGCCATGACTCAAACAGTAAAGAGAGTAATACCCCAAGGCAGCCGCCAACAAACAGTTGTAATGTAGTGAGCAACATCGGCGGCAGATTAGCCGAAAAACGGCTGTTAAAGTTAAAATGCAATGCCAAGCTAAAAGCAGCAGCCATAAACCACAGCTGGCTGGTCGCAACAACCCACTCCCCGTTCCACGACAGTAAAAAAAGCCCAATCAGTGCAATGGGTAGCGACAACCAAAATGCGCGCGCCGGTTTAGTGCCAAACAGCGGCCATGCTAATAACGGAACAAACAGCATAGAGAGGCTCATGATGAATGCGCCCTCTCCTAGCGTATCGCTAATGGAAATCGCGTGTATCCAGCAAAAAATCGAGCCACCTAGCAACACGCCCACACTCATCGATTTTAAACAATCGTGCAGTGAAGCTTGGCGCAGCGCTTTAAGACAAAATGGCAGTAGGCACAGCGACGCTAAAAGAAAACGCACGCCAATAAAGCCAAAAGGCGGCAGGCCTTGAATGGCTTGTTTGGAAAACACCCAGCCCGCAGCGGCCAATAAGGTCGTGATGACTAAAATTAATTCTGCGCGTCGGTTTGCGTACATAGCTTGGCTTATCGTGAAATGAGTAGGAGAACGATTGTAACGAGATTTCTGATCGCGCGTTACTCTCGATTACTTTTATCGTTAATGGTCGGAGGTGCGCATAAAAGGAGAAGACGGCTTACCGAAGCAAGCCGTTGTTCTTAAAGAAAATAGAAAGGGTTATAGCGCTTTCACCAATTCCGCAATTCCCTGCCAATCACCTTTATCCATCAGATCAGTCGGTACCATCCACGTACCGCCACACGCCACTACGGATTTAATCGACAAATAATCTTGAACGTTACTTGGGCTAACGCCACCTGTTGGCATGAAATTGACCGGATAAACGGCCGTCAATGCTTTGAGCATCGCCACGCCACCTGAAGGCTCGGCTGGGAAGAATTTCAATGTGCGCAAACCCATTTCCATCGCTTGCTCAACCAAACTTGGGTTGTTGACGCCCGGAACAATTGCCACATGACGCTGTTGGCAATATCTCACCGTGGTTGGGTTAAAACCGGGGCTGACTACAAAATCCACGCCCGCTTCAATGGCTTGGTCTACTTGTGCCGTGGTCAGTACTGTCCCTGCGCCAATCAGCATCTCTGGGTAGGCGGCACGCATCAAACGAATCGATTCTGCAGCCGCTTCTGTTCTAAAGGTCACTTCCGCGCATGGCAACCCATTTTCAACCAATACTTTGGCCAAAGGGACCGCTTGGCTAGCATCATTAATCGCAATCACAGGGACGATTTTGATTTCTTTCAATCGTTGTTCAAGAGTTTTCATTTCATAACCTTATAGTAAAACGCTTTTTATAATAAGAAGCTTAGGACAGCGACAATCACAAACGCGATGCTACCAAGCAGTGTTTCCATCACAGTCCAAGTTTTGAGTGTGGTTTTCTCATCCATTTCCATCAAGCGAGAAACCAGCCAGAAGCCTGAGTCATTAAAGTGAGATAGTACCGTTGCACCACCAGCAATCGCAATCACGATAAAACATAAATCCAACTCACTCAAACCCGTGGTTTGTGCCACAATTGGCGCAATCAAAGCGGCGGTGGTGGTTAGTGCCACGGTGGCAGAGCCTTGCGCCACACGTAAGCAAGTTGCGATAACAAACGCCGCGACTATGATAGGCATGCCTGTATCGGATAACACGTCAGCCAATGCTTGGCCAATGCCACTGGCGCGCAACACACCACCAAACATGCCGCCCGCACCTGTCACAAGAATTACCGCACAGATAGGCGCTAACGAGTCACTGCACAGTTTTTCCAGCTTGTTCATTCCAAAATCTTTGGCAAACACCAGTAAACAAGTTAGCAGAGTCAGCAACAGGGCCACCGGGGTTTTACCCAACATGCGTAAGAATTCAACCAATGGCGCTTTACCGTTAATCACGCCTGCTACCGCAAGAGTATTAAGACCTGTATCCATAAAAATGAGCAGCACAGGCATCACTAAAATTGCTAATACCGTGGCAAATTTTGGCAATTTATTTTCATCAATAATTTGCTCGGTATTAAAAAACGCTTTGGAGAGTGGAATATCAAATTTCTTACCCGCATACAGGCCAAAGAGGTAAGCGCCAAAATACCAAGTAGGAATCGCGACCAAGATACCAACAATCAGCAACAGACCAAGATCAGCACCTAAAAGATCTGAAGCCGCAACCGGCCCAGGATGAGGCGGCACAAAAGCATGCATCACGGCAAAAGCACCGGCTGAAGGCAGCGCGTATTTCAATGGTGAGCCACCAAAGCGCTTCGCTACACTAAAGATGATCGGCATCATCACGATCAATCCCGCATCAAAGAAGATGGGAAAACCAAACAGTAATGAAGCAATACCCAGTGCAAACGGCGCTTTTTCTTCACCAAAGCGGCCTATCAAGGTATCGGCCAGCACTTTAGCACCGCCCGTCACTTCTAAAATTTTGCCGATCATCGCACCTAAACCGACCAGCAAAGCAACAGACGCTAGGGTTCCACCAAAACCAGACATCATAGTTGGGACCACTTTTTCCGCAGCAACGCCGGTGGCAATTGCAGTGCCGAGGCTGACTAAGGTTAATGAAGCGAAGGCGTGTATCTTCAACTTCATGATTAAAATCAGTAGTGCTGCAATCGCACATCCCGCGATTGCTAATAGGTAAGCAGGGTTACTGCTTTGAGTCATCAATTCCATGTTCTTCACCTTATATCACGTATTGTTTTGTTTGTGTTTCAGTTCACAAATCTCTAAGTTACGGGTAACATGTTACCGATAACATGGATAAGATAAAGTCATATTTCCAAGTGAATTTAAAAAATGAGATCCAGCTCAGAATACCACTCAAGGAGTCCGTATGACTGGTAGTAGCATTATTGTAATGGGCGTATGCGCCTGCGGAAAAAGCACTGTAGGCGCGAAACTGGCCCAGAAATTAGGGGCGAAATTCATCGACGGTGACGACCTTCATCCAAAAGCCAATATTCTCAAAATGGCAGGCGGAGAGCCGCTAAATGATGACGATCGCAAACCTTGGTTAGAGCGCATCCGTGACGCGGCTTTTAGCTTAGAGAGTAAAGATGAGCACGGCGTGATTGTTTGCTCTGCGTTGAAAAAAACCTACCGCGATCAAATCCGTGACTGTAACCAAAATGTGACCTTTCTCTTTCTCGATGGCAGTTTTGATTTAATCATGAAGCGCATGCAAGCGCGTAAAGGCCACTTTATGAAAGAGAACATGGTGGAAAGCCAGTTCAATACGTTAGAGCGCCCCGACAACGAAGTGAAAGTCGCTATCGTTGATATCGATACGGATATTGATGAGGTTGTAGAGCGCGCCCTAGTGGCATTGCGCGAGCTCACTTTAGATGGTCAAAAGGTGTCAGCATGAGTACAGCCTTAAACCCAACCATCACAGCCGTCACCGAACGAATTATTCAGCGTAGCCGTACTTTGCGTGATGAGTTTCTCAACCGCGCCAAGGCACAACAGCACAGTGGCAAGGGTAAAGCATCACTTTCTTGTGGTAATTTGGCTCACGCCGTCGCCGCCTCTTGCTCTCAAGAAAAAGCGCACATTCTCGATTTAACGCGTTCTAACTTAGCCATTATCACAGCATACAACGATATGCTTAGCGCGCACCAAGTGTATAAAGATTACCCTGAGCAAATCAAAAAAGTGCTCGCCCCATTTGGCCACACGGCTCAAGTTGCTGGCGGCGTTCCGGCGATGTGTGATGGCGTAACGCAAGGCCAAGCGGGCATGGATATGTCGTTGTTCTCACGCGATTTGATTGCACAAGCCACGGCATTTTCACTCAGCCACAATATGTTTGATGGCACATTACTGCTCGGTATTTGCGATAAAATTGCGCCCGGACAACTGATGGGCGCGCTGGCGTTTGCGCACCTACCAACGGCTTTTATTCCCGCAGGGCCAATGTCCACTGGCATTACTAATGATGAGAAGGTCGATGTTCGCCAAAAACACGCGGCAGGTTTGGTTGATGATAGCGCGCTGCTGAATATGGAGTGCGCTTCGTATCACTCCCCGGGCACTTGCACTTTCTACGGCACCGCCAATACCAACCAATTAGTGTTTGAGGCGATGGGTTTAATGCTGGCAGGGTCAGCGTTTGTCGCTCCCTTTTCCCCACTGCGCCATGCATTGACGCAACATGCCGCAATCCGCCTTGCCGCCATGAGCGATGGCACGGCGCATTTCCGTCCACTTTATGAGGTGGTGACCGAAAAAAGTGTGGTCAACGGCTTGGTGGCTCTGCTCGCCTCTGGTGGCAGTTCAAACCATACCATTCATTTACTGGCTGTTGCTCGCGCGGCGGGTATTGTGCTGACTTGGCAAGATATCAGTGATCTGTCTGACGTCGTTCCTCTTGTGGTGAATGTTTACCCCAATGGTTCGGCGGATATCAATGAATTTGAGCTCGCAGGCGGCGTACCCATGTTGATGACGCGTCTGCATCAAGCGCAGTTACTTCACAGCGACGTAAAACCCGTGTTTGGTGAATTTGCAGATCAGCTAAAATCACCGCAATTAGTGGGCCATACATTAGAATGGCAAGCCTGTACTCAAACTAAAAACCCCTCAGTAATCGCCCTGCCTGATAAGGTATTTCAGCGCTCTGGTGGTATTAAAGTGTTATCGGGTAACCTTGGGCAAGCGGTGATCAAAGTCTCTGCCGTGGCTGAGCAACATCGCATTGTTGAAGCGCCCGCCAAAGTGTTCGCTTGCCAACATCAGGTTGAGCAGGCGTATCAACGCGGCGAGCTCAATCAAGATTGCGTGGTTGTAGTCCGCTTCAATGGGCCAGCAGCCAATGGCATGCCTGAGCTGCATAAGTTAATGCCGATTTTGGGCAACTTACAAAAAGCAGGCTATCAGGTTGCGTTAGTAACCGATGGTCGTTTGTCCGGCGCTTCTGGTAAAATTCCAGCGGCTATTCACGTCTCACCGGAAGCATTAAGAGGCGGCGCAATTGCGCTTATTGAAGAGGGAGATAGGATCCGCGTCGATGCGGTGACAGGCCGATTAGAGAACTTAACGCCAACCGAAGGCCGTGATATCGCCACTTGTGATACTGAGCTCACACAGCAAACTTGGGGGCGCGATCTGTTTAAAGTGTGCCGAGATAATGTCTCTGCCGCCAATCAAGGGGCTTCGTTCCTCTACCCTAATTGATACAACATGAGTTTGATGTAGCCATTGAAGTGACAAACCCAACCACTTCAATGGCTGAATAACAAGCTGACTACAGGCTCTCGCCATCGGTGACACTAAAACCTAAGTCGAACACTTTCTGCTCAATCACTTCACCAGCCAATGCGGACAATAATAGCTCAGCACTTTTCTTGCCAATCTCAAACCGAGGCGTTTCTACACTGGTTAGCTTTGGCGAAATCGCTTGACCTATATCGAGCGCGTTATACCCCACGATTGCAATATCTTGAGGAATCTTCAGCCCTCGATGTGCACACTTCATCATGGCACCAATTGCAATGTCATCATTAGTACAGAAGATGCCGTTGATCTCTGGCCTCTCTTCTAGGGCTTGTTCGAGTAAGTCACCGCCGAGAGTAAAGCTTGAATGCTCTTGAGTTAGGATATGAACTGCGGTTAAGCCTGCATCTTGCATTGCACGATCATAGCCATTCATCCGCAACTGCGTTCGAGTATCAAGACGCGCACCGAGATAGGCAATATGCTGTTTGCCACTATCAATCATCTGCGTCACCACATGATACGAGGCCTGTTCGTGATCCAACCCCACCGCCATATTGATCGGCTTGTCTGGCAGCTCCATCGTTTCAACCACTGGCACACCCGCCGCTTTTAGCATTTGAATGGTACGTTCGGAGTGGTGCGTTTCGGTCAAAATAAGACCATCGACTTGATACGACAGCAACGAGGCAATTTTCTCCTCCTCTTCTTGCACGTTATAACCAAAGTGAGCAATAAGTGTATCGTAACCTCTTGCTTTGGTTACCGACTCAATCCCTTGAACTAAATTGGCAAACACTTGGTTTGACAAGGAAGGCAGAAGAATACCAATCGCCTTACTTGACGATTTCGACAACATCGCCGGGGCGCGATTTTGTATATAACCTAATTCTTCAATCACTGCGGCAATTTTTTCTTGGGTTGCCAATGCGACCGAATTGGGGTCGCGTAGAAAACGGGAAACGGTCATTTTCGTCACCCCCACGCGGTCTGCGATATCTTGCAGGGTAGGCCTAGTTTTACGTTGCATACTGCTCATTTTTATTCTGTTTTCCAACTGAATGTTACCGTAACATTAAACCTCATGACGACTGTGCATTTCAATCTTTATATCACCTCGTTAAGCTCATACACACAGAGGCAATGGCGTAATTTGTGTGACCAACTCGCACAATTATCAACAAACTCATTAATAATCCCTAAAATGGACTTGCTTTCTTGCCTCCTCACCCCAAAAAGAGAGTAATGTGAGGCAGAAGCTCTCCTTTTCATGGATCTTTGATTCATCGCAAGGCGCTTTTCCCCCTGCCAGATTAATTAATAGCTTCTGATTTTGAAGCTGCATTCTAAGGAAATAATAATGTCTGATACACCCACTACCGTTGAATATACCGTTGAAACCCTAAAGCCTGTTGTTGAATCTTCCGGTTCTATTTGGGGTTATGTGGCGGGCGGTGTCGTGCTTGCAGTCGTTCTTGGTTACTTTGCTTTTAAAAAGCTCAACAAACCGGCCTTTGTCATTAAGCAAATGCGTAAACGTAACCGCAAAGAGATGAAAAAACATGGTGTGGAAAGTGCCGAGGCGATGGTCGATCTCGATCTTCTACTCGATGCAGTACAAGAGTACGCCACCCAACAAGCAATGAGTGGCACAACCATGGTGCAACTGTTAGCGCCATTAAATGACGCCAATAAAATGAAATCCGCAGGAGATTTCTATCATTCAATGGCCTACATTGCCAAAAGCATCAATAACCCGACGCTGGCTAAAACATTACAGAACAAATCAAAACAGGTTCGTTCAAGCTCGCCACTGATGGCTGGCCTGCTCAAGCGTGCTGGCGTTTAACTGGCACAACAGAAAGGTCTGCGATGTGGGTGTATTACCATCACCCACATCTAAAAGCTTTCCCCTCAATTAAGGTTGAAAAGGTAGTGATGAATGGTGCAGAACAATTCGCAGTTGGCCCTGTTCATCTTTCTTAAATGCCCAGCTTTTATCCACCACGGTTTGCTTTCCTTTATTGTCGATGAGCTTAACATGCCCCATGGTTAGGGCTACATCGCCGTTGATATAGACTGCTGCATTATCAAAGCTGTACTCCTTCCAACCTTTTAGTGCAAAGCCAGAATCTTGTGGGTATTGCTTATCACTGCCGACAAAATACGATAGCGCTCCGTCCGCTTTTGTACGAAAGGTTTGATCCCCACTGGCAAGCGTAGGTTTGAAAAGCACCGCACCTTGTTGGTAGCCATACGCTTGGTCTAACACTTGCTGTGCCAATTTCTTCGCTTCAGCATGACCTTTTTGTTCATAAGTCTGGCTTATCTTGATTAACGCTTCTCCCCAAGCTTGCTGGGCATCAAGCACCTCTTGATGGCTAATATTGTTATTAACCAATAAATTAGAAGCCTGAGCGGACAGCGGTAACAACCCGCAAAGTAATAATGCTGAAATAGAAATTCTTTTATGTGTACGTTGCATGATGAAGACCTTATCTAATTATCTAGTTGATGGGAGTAATGTGGTTGATGGGAGTAATTTACGGTCTCTCGATGAACCTAAACCATGCGCTTAGATTAACTTCAGATGAATATTCTTTACCCAATACCAACGGATCGCTTACTCTGCTCATCTATTGAATTTATGCGGCGATCATTATGTTTCGTTATCAATTATCTCTCGTACTGGCTCTGTTACTCACCCTAATCTTAGCCCAAGCTGGCACCGCTTTATGGTCAAATAACGTCGCTAATGAGCACATTCAGCGCGGGCAGATCTCCAATCAAATCTTGCAAAGCTTTATGCAGTTGAGCACGGAAAAACAGCAGTTGAAAATTTGGCTTGCCGAGTATTTATTGACGAAAGATGGCAGCACGCTCAAACGAGACATGCGCTTTTCAAAGATTGAAGATTTGCTCAGCGAGCTCTATTTGCTAACCGAGCAAGCACAGCAACACGGTATCACCAACCAAGACTTTGCCGAGATCACTCAGCAAATCAAAGTCATTTCTCTCTTTGAAACTAACTTTGGACGATTAAAAACAGCGCTTCGATCCTGGGAAATCGCAAAAATCACAGACAATAATGATCGCTGGCTTTTACTCAGTGACACCTTTGATAAGGTGGATAACACCGACCTACGCCAGCTGCTGAATCAAGCTATTTCTCTACAGAAACAACGTACTGCACGCTATGAAGCGGCAGCGATGAAATCATTATCTGATGTAGAAAATGTCATTGTAACCTTATCATTACTAGGGGTAGTCTTTGGCTTGCTGCTAGGAGGCTGGTTACTGCGCACCTTATCCAAACCGTTAGCGGAACTGCTAAAAAGCACTTCAGCTTTAGAACAAGGCCATCTTAACCATCGAGTATCGGTCAGCGGGCCAAGTGAGCTCAGAACCCTAGCGCAGCATTTTAATTACATGGCACAAAGCCTTGAAAATGCGCAGCAAAAAGAGATCGCTTCGCGTCAACTCATTGAGCGAGAAGTTACTGCACGCACCCAAGAACTCGCCAATGCACTCGAAACATTGGAGCAAGCTAAACGCCAGCAGAAAGAGTTTTTTGCGAACGTTAGCCATGAATTGCGTACTCCCGCAACGGCCATTTTAGGAGAAGCGCAAATTACCCTTCGCAGTCGTCAAAATAGTGATGAAGAGTATCGACAAACGCTACAGCGTATCAATGAATCGGCAACCCACCTTTCCTACCGGATCGACGATTTATTGCTGCTTATCCGTCAAGATGAAAAGCTGTTCCAACCGACTCTTATCCCTATCACCTTAGAGAGTCTATGGCAGTCGGTGACGAGACAAGCCACCCTTTTAACTCACGCGCATCAAGTGCAACTTGAATGCCTTCACCCACAACAGGCAAACTGGCAAGCTCGGATCTTTCATACTGATTTAGATAAGCTACTGATGACCGTGCGAATTATCGTCGATAATGCATTGCGCTATGATCCACATCACCAGCCTATTACGCTCACTCTGCTAGTTGAGCCCCAGCAATTTCATCTTCAATTGCAAGATCACGGTATTGGCATTGACCAAGAGGACCTCGCACAGATTTTCCAACGCTATTTTCGGTCCGAAAACGGCAAACGCTATCGCCCTGATGGCTTGGGGATTGGTTTAACGCTGGCTTATAACATTGTGCAACAGCAACGCGGAACCATCGCATTCCAAAGCCAACTGGCTCAAGGCACAACCGTTACACTTACCTTTGAACTGGAAGAGGAAGAATCATGAGAATTCTTTTAATTGAAGATGATGCCAGAATTGCCAACTTTATTGAGCGAGGGCTCAAAGCAGAAGGTCACCACATTCAACGACTGAATGATGGGCAATATGCACTTGAAACACTCATAAGCGGCGAGCCCGATATTTTAATTTTAGATCGAATGCTTCCGCACACCGATGGATTAACTCTTTGTCAGCAAATACGTGAAGCCGGTATTGATGTGCGCATTTTGATGCTTTCTGCACTGGGCGAAGTTGAAGAACGGGTTCGGGGCCTACGCATTGGTGCGGATGATTATCTGGCAAAACCTTTTCATTTTGAAGAGTTACTGGCTCGCCTAGATGCGCTGCAACGTCGACATTCTGACTCTGCGCCAATGCCCACTCTACACATTGCAGACTTAACGCTCTGCTTATCAACCATGGCCGTAACACGGGCAGGGCAAGCCATTGAGTTAACCGCCAAAGAACTCTCCATATTAGAGCTATTGATGCATAAACCCGGTCATATTTTTAGCCGAGAACGGATTCTTGCTAATGTTTGGGGTCTCCATCAAGATCCCCTAACCAACGTAGTCGATGTGTATATGCGTCGTCTACGCAAAAAAATTGATGACCCTTTCTCATCAGCACTGATTAAAACTAAACGCGGTATGGGCTATTTTCTCGATAAAAATAGTGGTGAGCAACGCACAGGAAATGGATAAATTTAACTCTTATCTAACAATTACTTATCTGAGAAACTTAATATTCGCTCTGGTGCACAAATTTGTATATCTATAGTGGATAGGGAATTGGCGCGTCTACGGCATTTCTATCCAATTAGAAATATCCTGCTAAAGTTGTTATAGGTATCTTAAAAAACATCAAAACAAGTAATAATGCGATAAAAAGCATGTAATTAGCAGGGAAAGGTAATGGATCTATCGCAAGAAGCACGCCCGAAAGCTGCTTTAAAGTTAAATAAGACAATCTTAAATGCACTTTGGCTGCCTTTGATTATTCTTATCTTTGGTTTATTTACCGCAAGTCATTTTAATCAACTGCATCAGACAGAGCGAATTGAGCATATACAACATGATTTATCTGCTCGATTACAGCAGATTAGTAATGGGGTATCAGAAAAGGTTACGCTATATCAATACGGGATACGTGGCTTTAGAGGTGCGGTAATGACTGCCGGTGCCGATGCATTTGATTATGAGCAAATGTTTCGCTATACCCAGACTCGTGACTATCCCAAAGAATTTCCAGGTGCTCGTGGCTTTGGATTTATCCGCTTTGTTGAACCACAGCAAAAAGAAATGTTCCTTGAGCAAGCTCGCCTAGACAGGCCGGACAAAACCTTCAATATTCGCTCACTTTCAGAGCATAATAGTAGCTTGTTTGTCATCCAATACATTGAACCAGAAGAGCGTAATAAACAAGCGGTCGGCTTAGACATTGGTTCAGAGGCTATGCGTCGTGCAGCAGCTTTAGATGCAGCCAAAAATAACTCGGTACGTCTCACTGCTCCTATAACTCTTGTGCAAGCCAACAAAAAGGCACTACAAGGGTTTCTAATACTAATGCCAGTGTACAACACCAATAAAATAGCGGATTCCTCTTCTGTGGAAGAACGATTAAGCAAGCTGGTAGGCTGGAGTTATGCACCTATTTTGATAGATGAAGTGTTAAGTGCTGTGGCTGGCCTCAATGACGATGTTATTCTAACCATAAGTGACATCAATGACGGTGATTCAAAACATTTTTTCACCCGCGGCTCAATTCAAGATAGAACCCCTTATCAAGTAACTCAAACCATTGATTTGTTTGGACGTCAATGGGCACTCAATCTGATTGCTACCAACAAGTTTATCGAATCTCTACCATTAGATACTTACAACCAAACTTATCAAGAGATCTTAACGGCCACATTATTGCTTATGTTGACTGTTTTTATCATTCAAATGATGCGTTCTCGTCGAGATCAGTTAGCCAAACACAAAATAGAGATCGCTCAAGCAAGGGAAGCCGTACTGACAGAAACCAATCTTCAACTAGAAAAATTAGTCAACCAAAGAACAGAGGAGATTTCGCAAGCGAATGCTCTACAGCGCAGCATTTTGAGCAGTGCGGGTTACGCTATTATCGCGACGGATCTAGATGGATTAATCACTATATTTAACCCCTCTGCAGAAAAACTGATCGGCTACAGTGCCAGTGAACTGGTGGGAAAAAAAACACCAGCTATATTCCACTTACCCGAAGAGGTCGTTCGACGAGCAAAAGATCTGTCGTTAGAGCTAGGAGAAACCGTAGAAGTCGGGTTTGATGCCTTTGTCGCTAAAGCAAAATTAGGCAAATCCGATATTAATCATTGGACTTACATCAGTAAAAACGGCCAACACATTCCGGTTAAACTTTATGTCGGTGGATTAATAGATGACCACGGTCAGTTAGTCGGCTTCTTAGGTATTGCTTATGACTTAACGGAACAGCTACAAAAAGAGAAAGAACTCGCGGAAGCCAAAGAGCAAGCGGAGTACGCAAACCGAGCTAAGTCTGATTTTTTAGCGAACATGAGCCATGAAATTCGAACCCCAATGAACGCTATTTTGGGGTTATTACAGATAACTCTCAATACCGATTTAAGTAGCCAGCAGATCGACTACTTAAGTAAAACACAAAGTGCAGCCAAGTCTCTACTCGTTCTTTTAAACGATATTTTAGACTTTTCTAAAGTGGAAGCAGGAAAGCTTGAATTAGAGCAATCTTCATTTTCACTTCCAGATCTGTTACAAGAAACGGGGATACTACTGTCGTCAAGCCTTCAAGAGAAAGCCATCGAGATCATTTATGATGTTGCGCCTGATGTTCCAACCATCTTGATCGGTGACAGCCTACGCTTACGACAAATATTATTAAATTTAGCCGGTAATGCCATTAAATTTACTGATGCAGGTGAAATAAAAATATCCATAGAAACACAGAAAATATCAGAAAATAATTGCACCTTGCTTTTTAAAGTGTCAGACACTGGTATCGGGATGACCCAAGAACAGAAAGCAATTATCTTTAATGGATTTAGCCAGGCTGAGTCGTCAATTAGCCGAAAGTATGGCGGTACAGGATTAGGTTTATCGATCGTAAAACGGCTAGTGAGCCTGATGAAAGGTGACATTAGCGTAACCAGCCAACTTGGTAAGGGGAGTGAATTTGCGTTCACCACTACATTAAACTTCGCGCCTGTTTGTAATGACATTTACTCGCATCTTACACAGGGTTTAAACATATTAGTGGTAGAAGATAATGAAACCGCACGTTTAATTCTTCAAGACATACTCCAAAAACTAGGCTGCCAAGTGTTTGCTGCGCCCAACGCCGATGAAGCTTTAGCACAACTACACAACTTAGCTCAACAAAACGAAGTAATTGATCTCGCATTTGTTGACTGGAAACTTCCTGATATGGATGGCTTGGCTCTTACTCGATCCATCAAAAACCAGAAAAATCTCAAAAAAATACCTTTAGTCATCATGATTACGGCTTTTGGCCTAGAAATTCTCGACAAACATTTAGAAGACACCCATGAACTTTTAGAAACCGTGCTGATAAAGCCAGTAACGCCAGAGCTAATCAAACAAACCATTATCAATGTACTGCAAAGTAAAGATGCAGTATTTGCAGAAACATTCCATCGAATAAATTCAAACGATAGCTTATCTGGTATCAGTATATTGCTGGTTGAAGATAATCCGACCAATCGCTTGGTCGCAACCGAATTACTCAGCGAACGTGGCGCAACAATTATCGAAGCTGAGGACGGCTTTAAAGCACTAGATATACTGCAAAATCAGCAGTTTTCCCTAGTACTGATGGATATTCAAATGCCCGGTATGGATGGTTATGAAACGACTCGTAAGATCCGACAAGAGATGAAGTTTCATCAACTTCCAATATTAGCAATGACAGCTAATGCTCGCCCTGAAGATAAAGCCACCTGTTTAGCTGCAGGTATGAATGACCATATTGCGAAACCTTTCGATATCAATGATGTGGTTAAAAAAATTCAACACTTCGTAACTCAAAAAACGCTCCCAGCAAAACAACAAGTGGTGGCTACCCATAATCAAAAAATATCGACACCAGCTCAAGAATATGCAGACAAACATGGTATTAAACTCAATCAAGCGATAAATCGAATCGGCGATTTATCCGTTTATCTAAAAGTAATCAATCAATTTGTCATTGATATGCAAGATGCTATATCACAACTGCAATCTACTGAAATTGCCACTGATGTCGCATTGCGTATCTACCACAGTTTAAAAAGTGGTTCAGAAAGCTGTGGACTTACACAATTGTCGGAAAAGTTAGCAAAAGCTGAGCTCGAATGTTCAATAGCAACCACAGAGACGATGAGAAGAAATAGTAGCTTACTGGCTGACGTACTATTTGCCCAATCACAACTCAGATCATTGATGAATTTACTCAGCAACGAGCAACTAACGACTACAACACCAGTTGCCATGGATAAAGCTATATTTAGAGAAAAACTGCTCATGCTCGGGAGATGTTTCAACACTTCAAATATGGAAGCGACGACATTATTTGAAGAAATCTCAGCACAATTAAATATGATTGATGAAAAGTTAACAAAACAACTTGCAGAACAAGTACAAAGTTTGGCGTTTGAACAAGCAACTGCAATACTAAAAGAAATCATGAAAAACAAAGAGTTTTCCGATGCTATCTAATTACGGTTTACTAAACTTCAGTAAGAAAACTGACTTCACAGTACTCATCGTTGATGATCAGCCGACTAATATTCAGCTCATATATCAATTATTGAAAGATGACTATCAGATATTGATGGCGACATCTGGAACGCAAGCCATCAACGTTTGCAAAGAAAGTCAGCCCGATTTGGTGCTACTCGATGTCATCATGCCAGAAATGGATGGCTTACAAACCTGCCGCTTGATCAAAAATGACCCTACGATCGCTGATATACCTGTTATTTTTATTACCGGATTAACCGCCCAAGAAGACCAAGATGCATGTTGGGAAGCAGGCGGTGTTGATTTTCTAAAAAAACAATTTAATATCAATACGTTAAAAAACAGAATCAAGGCTCATTTAACCCTAAAGCACCAAGCAGACCTACTGAGATCATTGGCATATTTAGACGGCCTTACCGGTCTTAATAATCGCCGCTATTTCGATCAACACTTAAAGTCTCACTTAGCGCAAGCTTACCGAAAAAAACAGCCTCTCTCGTTATTGCTGATCGATATTGATTATTTTAAACAATACAACGACACATTTGGCCACCTTGAAGGTGATGATTGTTTAAAAAAAGTCGCCACTACTTTGCACCAATGTTGTCGAAGACCAACCGACATCGCTGCACGGTATGGTGGTGAAGAATTCGCTATGATTCTTCCTGAGACGGACCAAGAAGGTATTTGGTACGTTGCTAACCTTGTTCAAGATAAAATCAAAGCACTGTGTATAGACCACCCAGCGGCTGAAAACGGTTTTTTAACCATCAGCATTGGAGGCGCAGTCGACCTAGAAGGTTCCCATTCACCAGAGCAGTTAATTAAATTGGCTGACAACATGCTCTATCAAGCGAAAAACACCGGACGAAACCAAACGAATATCACTAGTGAAAAGAGTACAGACTAAACAAACCAACACTTTCTTAACATAAGAAAAAATAAGGCTAGCTTTTTGGGAAGTGTGATTTTATTAACTCTTATCTAACAATCACTTATCTGAGAAATTTAATATTCGTTCCGGTGCACAAATTTGCATCTCTATAGTTAACATTTATAGCTCGTTGCAGTATTACTGGTCATAAGTTCAGGGCAACCACAAAACGACATCGAGAGTTCATTTCACTAGGTGACTTCTCAATGCCGTATTTGAACCCTCCAGCTGTAGACATAACCACTAACCGAGTTCTTACGCCTACCCCTGCCGTTCATTAAGCTTGCCCACCAGCCGTTTTTTAATTGTTCAGGAGACTCATCATGAGTGACATTGCACTTTCTATCAGCATTCTCTCGCTGGTAGCTGTGCTGGGTTTGTGGATAGGGAATTGGCGCGTCTACGGTGTTGGTTTAGGGATCGGCGGGGTGCTGTTTGGCGGCATTCTCGTCGGCCACTTTACAGGCATGTGGGGTGTGGTTCTTGACTACAATACGTTGCATTTTATTCAAGAGTTCGGCCTTATCCTATTTGTGTACACCATTGGTATACAAGTCGGACCCGGTTTTTTCTCTTCACTTCGAAGCTCAGGACTAAAACTCAACGCCTTTGCCGCACTCATTGTGTTGCTGGGCTGTGTGGTGACGGTTGCGCTTTACTATCTGTTTGATGTGCCTTTACCCGTTATTCTTGGTGTATTCTCCGGTGCAGTCACCAATACGCCATCATTAGGCGCGGGGCAACAAATCCTGACTGAGTTAGGTGGCCAAGAGAACATGCTTGACCTGACGGGTATGGGTTATGCGATTGCTTACCCCTTTGGCATATGCGGTATTTTGCTTACCATGTGGCTGCTCAGAATTGCCTTTCGTGTCAGTGTTGACGCCGAAGCCGAAGAGTTTGAGATCCACAACGGCCACAAAAAAGAGAGCTTACACACCATTAACGTTGCGATTAAAAACCCCAACTTAAATGGCCTGCTCTTAAAAGACATTCCCGCGCTCAGTGATGGCGATATTGTGTGCTCGCGCCTCAAACGTGGTGAACACCTTTCCGTACCCAAACCCGATTCACGAGTTGAAGTGAATGATTTGCTTCATCTGGTCGGCGATAAAAAAGCGTTAGAAAAAGCACGCTTGGTGATTGGCGAAGAGGTCGATGCATCACTTTCGACACGCGGCACGGAGCTGCGAGTACAGCGCTTAGTCGTCACCAACGAGATTGTGCTTGGTAAAAAGCTGCGCGATCTGGATTTAAAAGAGAAATACGACGTCGTCGTTTCGCGTTTAAACCGTGCCGGGGTTGAGCTTATCCCAACCAGTCAATCTACCTTGCAGTTTGGCGACATTCTCAATTTAGTCGGGCGTCAAGAAGCGATTGAAGCGGTCAGTGGTATGGTCGGCAACGCGCACCAAAAATTACAGCATGTGCAGATGCTACCAGTCTTCGTTGGGATTGGACTTGGGGTATTACTCGGATCTATTCCGTTTTATCTACCGGGATTCCCCGCCGCCATTAAGCTCGGCTTAGCTGGAGGACCGCTGATTGTCGCACTTGTTTTGGCGCGTATCGGCAGCATTGGCAAAATGTATTGGTTTATGCCGCCCAGCGCGAACCTTGCTCTACGAGAAATTGGTATTGTGCTGTTTTTAGCCGTAGTCGGGTTAAAATCTGGGGGTAATTTTGTTGAAACCTTAGTGCAAGGCGATGGCGTCAGTTGGATGGGCTACGGCATGTTAATCACGGGTATTCCATTGATCACTGTTGGAATACTGGCTCGTGTTTTAGGCCATATTAACTATCTCACTATCTGTGGCATGCTAGCAGGCTCGATGACCGATCCACCCGCTCTTGCTTTTGCAAATGCGCTGCACGAAAGCAGCGGCGCTTCTGCGTTAGCATACGCCACTGTCTATCCGCTAGTAATGTGCCTACGCATACTCTCACCGCAAATATTGGCGTTAATTTTATGGGCAATATAGCGAACGGTTAATATCAGGCAAACTAGATAAACAAAGTGGGTCGCTCAGTACCCACTTTCTTTTGCTGCGTTGATAATGCTCCCACACAGCAACGTCTCACCAAATCTCTACAACATAGGAACAACGGACAGTAGCAGCAACGCGCCCATCGCGCCGTTAAACCAGCGGACATAACTTGGGTGATTCATCCAGTGGCTCAACTGTTTACCCGCCGCAGTCCAAACACTGACCGATGGAATGTTCACCAAAGCAAACACCAATGAAATCAGCATTAACTGCGCCCAGCTCGCACTTTGGTTAAATACACTCACCGCAGTCAGCGCCATCGACCAACCTTTGGGGTTGACCCATTGAAACAGTACAGCCGAAACAAATGACATCGGTTGATACTGCTTCTCTCCCTGCGAAGGATTACTCAGCGCAATTTTTATCGCCAAATAGACCAAATAAATGGTGCAGGCAATTTGCAAGCCTTGTTGCAACATAGGATAACGATGGAATAAACCCGTTAACCCAACACCAACCAATAGCACCATAATGCTAAAACCAAACGTTACACCAAGCATGTGCGGAATAGTGCGCATAAAGCCCACATTTGCACCAGATGTCATCAGCATGATGTTGTTTGGACCCGGCGAAAAGGTCGAAACAAAAGCAAAAGCCACCAGTGGCCACCATTGTGTGTAATCCATCTTCTTTCTCTATTTAATAATGATGAACAAATAATAATGGTATCGGCTGGCAATATTGTGCTTATATTGGTCAATACCACCAATATTGAGCAATAAAAATAAGCCATGGACAGATTTGACGAAAGAATATTGCAAGAGCTACAACTTGATGGCCGAGTCTCGAATGTCGAGCTAGCCGAACGCATCGGCTTATCGCCCTCCGCCACGTTGCGCCGCGTGCAGGATCTTGAGCGTAAGCAGATCATTAAAGGCTATCGAGCGGTCTTAAATAAAACCCAACTTGATGTCGGGTTTGTCGCTTATGTGGCAATTGGCTTAAACAGCCATACTAAAAAAGCGCAGCTCAGTTTCGAAGAACATGTGCGCTACGCCAAGGAGGTGGTCGAATGCCACAACATTACCGGGATGAACGAATATTTGCTGCGTGTCGAAAGCAAAGATCTCAGCGCCTATAAACGTTTTCACGCCGATGTGCTTGGTGAGTGCTTAACGGTGAAATCGATCACCACCATGGTGGTGATGGACTCTCCTAAAGACGAACGGCAATAGTATTTACGCCATCACTTTTAGCATTCGACAAGGTGCGCAAGGTACTAAGATAAGTAACTACCAAAAACTCATCTCATTCTAACGATTGAATTTCTTAAGCCTTTATTAAGAAAAGATCTTTATAAGTTCCATAACGTCTTCTCATCACACGGTATGTTATGGAACCCACAATGAAAAATCCTCGCTTCTCATACGCAAGTATTACCTTGTTGCTTGCTCTCTATTTCAGCTTGGTACTCAACATCCCTATTTATGCCAAATTGGCACAGATTTTTTCGGCTGCTGAGCAGTTCAATTGGGGGTTTGCGTTCTCAATACCGATTTTTTTCTTTTTGGCGCTGAACGTTATTTTCCAACTGTTTTCGTGGCCTTATTTTCTAAAACCTTTTTTTGCGGTCTTACTCATCCTTTCTGCTGTGGTGAGTTATGCGAGTTACAATTACGGCACGATTGTCGACCGAGACATGTTGATCAATGTCGTTGAAACCAATAGCAGTGAGGCAGGCTCTTATGTCAGTCTCTATTCCATTGTCTGGATCTCAGCGTTGGGCATCCTCCCTGCCGTTCTATTACTGCTTTCGCCACTTAAAGTAGAAAAATCCATTTCCCGCTTTTTAGGCTATAAAGCGCTATCAATATTGCTCTCTTTACTCGGCATCGTCATTATTGCGGCGCTGTATTATCAGAACTATTCGTCGGTTGGACGCAACAATAGTTACCTCAAGAAAATGATCATCCCCACTCACTTTGTCTATAGCGCTTATGGTCTTGTGAAAGATCGCTATTTTACCGAGCCCGTGGTGTATCAAATTATCGGCGCTGATGCGCAGCAGCAACCGAAAACTACCCATAGCCGTGATGCAGAAAAACCAACCTTAGTCTTATTTGTGCTAGGAGAAACGGCTCGTGCACAAAATTACCAATACTACGGCTACACACGTGATACCAATGCTTATACCGCGCCTTATCAGCCTATATTTTTCAGTGATGTCGCCTCTTGTGGTACTGCGACAGCGGTCTCTGTACCTTGTTTATTTTCCAATATGGATCGTCATAATTTTGATCGTACCAAAGCGGATAACCAAGACAACGTCCTCGATATCTTGCAGCGCGCAGGCGTCGACCTCTTATGGAAAGAAAATGATGGAGGCGATAAAGGCGTCGCGAAAAATATTCCGCAGAAAGAGCTGGATAAAACTGCGCGAGAAGGCCGATGTGACGGCAGCACTTGTTATGACGTCACAATGCTAGACAACTTAGATGAAGAAATTGCCAACCAAACTGGTAACCGAATGATTTTCATGCACATTATTGGAAGTCACGGACCAACCTACTTTAAGCGCTATCCTAAAGACATGGCGAAATATCAACCTGATTGCCCAAGAGCGGATATTGAAAATTGCAGCGTTGAGCAGATAGTGAATACTTACGACAACACTATT
Source organism: Vibrio sp. B1-2 (assembly GCF_963888445.1). Classification (NCBI taxonomy): domain Bacteria; kingdom Pseudomonadati; phylum Pseudomonadota; class Gammaproteobacteria; order Vibrionales; family Vibrionaceae; genus Vibrio; species Vibrio sp. B1-2. Next base: position 150,426 of record NZ_CAWPJH010000040.1, on the reverse strand, counting down.
CGTTACACAGATTTTGTTTTGGCGCAGCTGATTGAAAAGCTAAAGTCACTGCAAGCTCAATACAACACCGCATTGATTTATGTCTCCGACCATGGGGAATCGCTGGGAGAAAATGGACTATTCTTACATGGTATGCCGTACAGCCTAGCACCCGATTATCAAACTCAAGTACCGCTTTTAGTCTGGTTATCTGACGAATTCGCCCGTACGAAAGGCGTGAATCAAACCTGTTTACGTCAAACAGCCACTCAGCCCTATGCTCACAGTAATCTCTTTCACTCTTTACTTGGCATTATGGATGTATCAACCAATGCATACGAGAAAGCGCAAGATATTTTTGCGCCATGCCGCTAAAGAGTATGGATAAAAACAGAAGAGATCCGTTAACTTAGATGAAAACAAACCCTGAAGATGTTGCTGTCGTTGTATCTTGGCAGCAACTCGACGGTGGCATTATGCAGCGCGGCGATATCACGGCAAATCGACATTCCAAGCCCTGCCCCATCGCCTTTTTCACTGTTAGCTCGATAAAAGTTATCAAATATTTTTTCTCGGGCTTCGTTCGTGATGTTGGGGCCGCTATCAGTCACATTCACTTGAATAAACTGATCATCGCCATGCAACGTAATATCAATGTGACTGTGTACGCCAGAATAGCGCATCGCATTATCGATTAAGTTTTTAAACAACACGCCGAGTAATAGCTCGTCGCCTTGAACCGACAAACTCTGCCCTTCAAAGCTCAATTGTTGGTCGTGCTTTAACGCTAACGGCGCAAGGTCTGCGATAACTTGCTTAATAGAGACTGAGAGATCGACCGTTTGTGATGACAACTCCAGAGTGCTTTCGACTTTGGCTAACATCAACAACTGATGAATAAGGCGGTCAGTACGCTCAATACCCTTAAGAATCATGTCCAGATCATATTTCAGTTGCTGCTCATTCTGGCTGAGCATGGCGTTTTCGGCATTTAATCTCAATACCGTTAGTGGTGTTTTAAGTTCATGAGCAGCCATGCGTGTGAAGCGTTTTTCTCGCTGCCAAGCCAATTCTAATTGAGCCAACAGTTGGTTGAGTGTCTCCACTAATGGTGAAAGTTCAGTGGTTTGTTCTGTAACGTAAATGCGATCCAACTTGTGGACACTGCGAATGGCAATCGCCGATTTTAGCTCTTGCAGTGGTTTAAAACTTCGGCCAATAAGCATCACCAACACCAAGATAACGCATGGGATCAGGATCAATTGCGGCAATGCGGTCGACAGTGCAATTTCATTGACCATTTCATCACGAATACTCTGTTTTTCCGCAACGAGAATGTATTCAGAGCCGCGATCAGGATGAGGTTGCGCCAATTGAAAATAACGCCATGTTTGGCCATCAATGGTGACGCTGCCAAATCCATCGTTGCTGGCATTAGTGCTAAAGGCGGGTTGCTGGCTATCAGAGCTGTACATCAACTGACCATCTCGATAAAACTGAAACAGAATGTACCGCTCATAAGGGTGACCATACTGCGTTGCCATCTCCTTGTTGGCTTGCGAAAGACGTTCAATGCTTTGCATCCACTGATCAAACTGTTGATGAAGATCGGCATTGTCTCCTTCTTTTATAGAGACAGAAGTCGCCATCAACAGTAATTTTGCCGATTGACCTAAGCGCGCATCGTAGACTTCTCCAATTTCATGATGTGCCGTAGAAAAACTGAAGTAGAGAGAAATAAGCAGTAAACTACCGCTTAACCATACAGCCGACTGTGTTAAACGACGTTTAATCGAAAAGACTTTTTTATTTTTCAATCATATACCCCACACCACGGATATTTTTGATGACATTTTCTGGCATTTTTTTACGCAAGTTATGAATGTGAACTTCGATAGCGTTGTCACTGCTGCCTTCGTCCCAGCCATGAAGCGCTTGTTGCAATAGCTCTTTGCTCATCACTCGCCCTGCTTGAGTGATCAAACTGGCGAGAATTTTATATTCATTGCGCGTCAGTTTGAGGGGTTGCTGACGATATTCAATCTCCTGTTTGGAAAGAGAGAGGCTCAGATCACCAATCGAAATCAGAGCCTCGGCGCTGCCCGAGCTGCGACGAATGATAAGCCGTAAACGTGCCAATAGCTCTTCTAGCGCAAAGGGTTTGCCAATGTATTCATCGGCTCCACCATCTAACCCTTTGACGCGATCGCTAATATCATCACGCGCCGTTAGGATCATTACAGGCAGCGAATAACCGGCGTTTCTAATGCCGCGCAACACCTCAAGACCATCCATATCCGGTAAGGTTAAATCCAAGATCACCGCCGAAAACTGTTCAGTTTTGAGCGCACACGCCACGCCGCCACCTTTTTCTAGCCAATCCACCGTATAACCTTGGCGAGTCAACGCCACCTGCATTGACTCGCCCAGTTGTTTGTCATCTTCGACTAATAATAAACGCATACGTTATTTTAAATTCTCCAACAAAAGAGCAATTTCTTGCTGACGCCCAGCATCGGCAATCGCTCTTTGTGGCCTTGCTGGTGCTTGTTGTGCTTGCAACAGGTACTTTCTTGCTTCATCGGTTCTGCCCTGCTCGGCAAGAAAATCACCGTAAAAATAGTTGGCATCAATTCCTGTCGGGTTAATCAGCAGTGCTCTTTGCAGCAACTCTTCCGCTTTAACGTCATCGCCAAAAGCCACTGGCCAGCCGGGCACTTTGTAATATAAGGTGCCTAAACTTGTGAAAGCCGAGCCATCTAAGGTATTAGGCGCTTGATCGATAACCTCTTCGTACAATAATTTCGCCTCTTTCACTAAAGATAGCGCACCCAACCCACCTTTTACGCCCGCTAATGAGGATTTATTGATGGCAAGCCACACTTTGAGTTCTGGGCTGTTACTTGATTGCATCTCTAAGGTGTTACGCATAATGACACGTTCAAAACAACGTTCTTGATCATCGCTCGACTTCATTTTGTATTGGCATTTGGCCCAATCAGATTGAACCTGAGCTAAAGGGGTGATCGCAAAGCGGGTGTCGTGCTTACCGCAAAGATGACCAATGCACTGACCCATTTAAACACAGTTTTCATATGTTGTTCTCCTTGAATTATCACGCTTTAACGGTTTAAAAAGGCAAGAATGGTTGCTTGCTGCTTTTTAATTGCCGACGAAATCACTGCTGGCCATAGTTGATTTAATCGCACCAACACTTTTTCAGGCCAGCCAATCCAGCGAGTTGTTGATTCGCTTTCGAGCATACTAAGCACATGCTGGGCAACAACCTCTGGCTCATCACAGTGATTGCCTACGGCTTGGTTAAACTGGTTCACCGTGTCATTATTCAGCTCGGTATTGGTCGCTCGCGGCGCTAGGTAAAGTACCTTGATACCCGTCCCCTCAAGCTCACGCTGCATCGCTTCACTAAAACGGTGCAACCCTGCTTTGGTAGCGCAGTACGTGGCATAACCTGGGTAACCAATAGCCCCTAAACTTGAGCCAATATTTAAAATAATCCCCGGTTTATTCAACCAATGTATCGCCGATTGAGTCAGTTGCATCGGAGCAAGTAAATTCAAATGCAGCTCCTGTTGCACTGAAACTGCGGTTCGTCTGGCTAATAAGCGAAACTGGTTAATGCCCGCATTATTGATCACCACACTGATTCGTTTCTGGCCCATAAAAAAGCGCTGAATGAAGGTGTTGATCTGCTCTATTCCTGACTCTGTGCTTAAATCTGCACTCAAAATCAGATGCTTCTCAGGCATGGGCAGCGTTTGCCGAAGTTGCTCGAGTTTTTGACCATCACGAGCCACCAGAACTAGACTGACTCCTTGCTTAGCAAGCAGCAATGCAATGCGTTGCCCGATACCACCGGAAGCGCCGGTGAGTAAAACATGTCGATGATTAAGATCCATATTGCGACCTTACACCTTGCGAAGCTAAATCTTGCGAACCTGCATGCACCATTGACTCGCAAGGAAGCGGTAGTTCTCGCAACATCTGCCCATACAGATCAAACACCATGTTTGCAGAGCGGATGATGGCCTCTTGATCGGATACACACTGAATGTTGTTCATTAACGACTCAAAAAAACGGATGTGCCCTTGGTCAAGTTCGCTGTGCGAAGTGAGATAAGTCATCGCCGCATCAGGAAGCTCCAAACGCTGTTTGACTAACCGTGCGATATTCCCACCGACACCCACACTGGTTCCTTCAAGTACCCACACCATGCCAAATAAGCTCAACGGGTTAGCGCGATCAATCTGGTGATAGAGATACGCCACCATGAGTTCGATGGAAGCGCTGACGCGCCCAGCGCCCTCATTATGACGCACTGCATCCACATCACCACCGCACGCTTTAATATCGTTCAAGATCCACTCTTGATGGCCTTTTTCTTCATCGATGTACTCGGCAATCGCCGTTCGTACCCACTCATATTCATCGCCTAAGCGGCTGCCACATGCCATCAGCAGTGGCACCGTATGTTTGACATGGTGATAAGCTTGAGTGAGAAAACGAATATACATCTCTAGGCTGATCTCTCCTCTTGCGCAGGCATCAAATACCGGAGCTTGCAACATCTGCTGCTGTGCTGGCTCAGTTTGTGTTTTTAAAATATGGAAAAATTTGCTCATTTTAAAGCTCCTCAGCCATTGAATAGAAGGAAGGAATAGAGATAAAAACCGTCTGTGGATTAGTGGTGTGGCGCGCCAAGCGAGCCTCTTGCAATGCGTTTTCAATAGCTAAGCGTTTTGGGCGACCATTAGCGGTCAACCACTTTTGCCAGCAGTGAATATCGCTCACCAACCAAAGCTGCGTGATGTGTGCGTAATCGGGCAATACGCTATTGAGCTGTTGCACGCGCGTAACGAGATCAGGTAAAGGACTGTCACTGACGGCCGTGAGGCCTGCCTGCCCGTCGCCCACCACCACAAATCGATGGTGTGCAATCAAAGCCAATGCTTGAGATTCAATCCATTCAGGGGCCACGTTACGCCCAAAACTGGTGATGATGAGGTTCTTTTTACGCCCGATTATGGTTAAAAAATCCTCATCATCGATTGTGGCCATATCGCCAGTTGACAACCACTCGTGGCTAAACGGCTCACCTAAATACCCCAAAGCCGTGTTGCCTTTAACTAACAATTCGCCATCTTGTGCCAGCGAAACCTGAAGATGAGACAGCACCTGTCCGCACGACCCCGGCTTATTTTGTTGGGGTGTATTCATACTCACGACCGAAGCACTTTCAGACAAACCATACCCTTCAAAAGCGGGAATGCCGAGTTGGCGAGCTGCGTCAATTAATTGGGGAGCCACTCGCGCCCCGCCCACGGCAACCCAGCGTAAAGGCAGCGCAAGAGCTGGGCTCTGCTTGACGACTTCAATTAATGCCAGCAATAGCGCAGGCGTTAACACCAAGCTTGACGGCTGAAACTGTTGCAGTGCGAGTGCGAACGTTGCACCACAGAACTGGCTAGAACCGGTCAAACCTACTTCGCTGCCACAGACAACTGTCGATGTCACACCCAGAACCAAAGGAACATACACACCCGTGATGTTTTCTAACAAGGTTGAGAGAGGCAGCATCACGAGGTGACGCTCAACTTGCGCGGACATTTTCTCTGCGATCGCCAGCGTGACCGCTTGCATGTTTTCGTCACTCAAACACACCCCTTTCGGCGTTCCGGTGGACCCAGACGTAAAGGTGATTTTTTGCGTCAAAGGCAACACCTGTGCTGATGGATTCGCCAAATAGACAAAAGCAGGTAGATGGCTGAGCGTTGAGAAAGGTTCACCTAGCGTTGGCCAATCACCTAAGCAAACATCAACCCCCGATTCATACAGTAAGTGTTCAACCTGTGCCTTACTAAAGAAAGTAGGTACAGGAACGAGCACTATTTTTGCGTGCATGGCCGCAAGGTCGATGATCACCCAATCCAAACTATTTTCAGCTTTTAATGCGATACGCTGTACCTGCCACTGGCGCAATGTGCGTGCTGTGGCTTCCACTTTTTCTAAGAGCTGTTGATAGCTCAGCGCTATCTTTTCTTGTTTGGCATTGTGCCCAATGAAGGCAATGCTATCTGGCTTTTGCTGCGCATGTTGATGAAGCGCCGATAAAATTTGGTTCATAGCAAAGGCCTCACGCTTGTTTCTGGTTTAAATGAAATCGGTTGAGCAACGCCAGCCCCTGCGCCAAATTTCCCGCTAAAATTCGAGGGCTGTGTTGGTAATAACTGCCCCAAATTTGGTTGGCGTTAGGAATGCAAGATGCTGACGCTTTCGCGATCAATGTCGGTTGTAAACCAAATCGACGCATCAAAGCATGCAGTGGATCCGTTGCTGTAAAAACGCACCATTCATACCCTAAATCAACCAGCTGTTGAGCGATCAAAGTAAAGTGCAGCGCCGATAAACCACGACCAAAAGAGGCCAGTTGGCCAAATTCAATCAAAGCACTTCGGGATACTCGGCAATCAAAACGCTGCGATAAAATTTCATCGGCAGGTTGGTCAAGGTATTGTTCGAGAAATAGAGGCTCTTGCTGCGCTACGCGAAAACCACATACGGATTTCATTTCGTCATGATCAAGCAAAGCTAAATAAGCAGGCATAAAAGTAATAAGGCGTGCATCAAACGCTTGCTGATAACGCTCGCGCACAAGGTGTATGGCTTCCAACCAGCGAGGATGAGAAGGATCAATTACGGCCAATTGCAGATCAGATGCTGAGCGTATGGTTTTCATCGGCATTTCCTTTTTGCTTACTCTGTAAACAAAAATAACGGACGTAACTTAAGAATCCCTTAATAAGAGATTTTTTCTTCAACTCAATGGATGAGGCGCCGTTGAATATCCGATACCACTCAGCTCACTCGCAAATGCGTGGCCAAATCTGAACTGAACGATTTTTCTAAATTAGCCTGTCACGGATTGGCTTAGATACGGAAAATTATCATTTTCTACTATCGCCATTTGTATTGGTTCTAACACGGTGACATCTTGCGTTTCAATTATAATTATAATTTATCACTTTTATAATTAATGATAATTTTATTTAATCCATCAATCTCCATATACTCCGATCTATCGAAACGAAGCCAAAAAATCAAAGGTATTAGGAGCGAATTATGAAAATGAATCACGTCGGTATTATGGTTGGCGATATGGATAAAGCTGTTGAGTTCTACACTCAAGCTTTGGGTTTAAAAATCGTTATGAATAATACACAAGTTATTGAAGAGCGAGAGTCAGCGATTGGCCGCATGTGTATTGCTGTTTTTGGTGAAGGTTTCAAAGGTTTCAATATTGCACACCTAGTAACAACTGATGGTATTGGTGTTGAATTGTTTGAAATGAAAGAGCGCGAAGAGCGTCACGAAGTAGACTTCTCTCGCCTTGGTATCTTCCACTTCTGTCTACAAACCGACGACTTTGAAGGCGCGATTAAGCGCATTGAACAATATGGCGGTAAAGCGCGTATGGATATCATGCGTTACCATCCAGAAGATGATAACAAGCTCGCTAAAATGGTTTATCTAGAAGACCCATTTGGCAACCTATTTGAGCTTTACTCGCACTCATACGAAGAAACTTATGCCTCTGATTACGAATAGTCGATCTGTGATGCATTAATAAAATTTCAAGGGCAGGTAGCACAACCAGCCCTTTTTAGTTTCTATTGCAAGGTCAGCTATGAAGCTTTAATGCCAATATCATCTGCTTATGTGGAGTTCAATCAAGTCAAACAGCCTTAAAAGAGTGATTAATAACGTCAATGACTTGCTCATAACGCCTAGCAAGAGGTGAGTTAAGTTTGCTAACCAAGTAAACAGGTTCTTGTATGTCTTCGGTAATGTTGAATATTTTTAGCTGCTCTTTATCCGCGAACAAGTTAACGCACCATCGAGGAACCACTGTAAAACCAATCCCTTTAGCTATAGGAACTAATATTTGGTGCACTTGGTTAATATAGCTTTGCGTCGAAACATCCTCCAAATCGACTAGACGAAGCAAATCATTATTCGCTTGATTGACATATGTTTGGAAGTAGTGAGCGAAATCTGGATGACGAACGACTCCCAATTCTATTAACAAGTCATTTATAGGCAAGCTTTCGTCTGCGGACAGTGGCAATACAAGAGCAAGACACTCCGCACCAACAATACGGCTCGCGAAATATTTAGGGTTAGGTTCTTTTGTCACTAGACCTATATCCAGTTTCCCCTGCAATATCTGCTCAAATATACGATGGTTTGGCGTTGCTTCTAACTCAATGGATAAGCCTGGATAGCTCACTTGCAAAGAAAGTAATTGTGAATAAATCAGCCACGCGAAAGTCCCCGAACAGCCTATAGTACAGCGACCACGGAAAGGTTCGTCGTGTGCTAGATTCTGTAATAACTCAAACTCTTCTTCAAAGTGTTTGACAGCATAATCGTAAACTTTCCGCCCATAGATTGTTAACTCAAATTTCTTGTTAAATCTCTTTATCAAAGGATAACCGCAGGCAGCTTCTAGTTTATTTATGTGCTGGCTTACCCCGGGTTGCGTCATATGAAGTAACTCAGCCGTTTTAGTAAAGTGCCCAATATCGACTAATGTTTTAAAAGTGTTTAACCAAATAGGATTGAGCATAGTCATAAACCAATAGTTATTAATAAATCAACTTTCAATAATAATTGATTATAAATGAATCAGCATGTCTTTGGACAAAATGTATGTTTCAGATTGCAATATGATAAAACATTATTGCATTAGCTTTTGAAACGAAGAAATCGGGAGTGTACGGATAAAGTTTGTCAGCGACAAAAAAGGGTGGAGGCCCCAGCCACATCCCGGCACACACGTCGCCTGCTGCGGCTGCTCCCTTCCGGGCCTGACCGAGTTCACAAGTTAGTGTTGCGGGAGGACCAGAGCCTCCATTGATTTGTTTTCTTGGCTTGCTAGCCAAAGAGTGCGGCGATTATCAAGCATCATAGTAATGATTGCAAGCCGAAATCCCAATGGATGGAAGCTTTTTGTTTTAAGTGAACACCATTTGAACAAATCTTCTGTTTTCTCTTCTACTCAATAAAATAGGTGAACTATTTTAGCTCTTGTTTGAACTTCTGATTATCTTGAGAAGAGGCTTTGTATTATCTCGTTGGCCGCTACCGTGGTGCTTACTTTGGTACATGGCAATATCAGTTTGGTGCAATACTTCTTCCAGGCTCATGAAATGATCTCTGTAATTCGACACACCAATCGCCACATTGACTTTTATGTTTAAATTTCGAGCAGAATCGCTGTAGGTAAAGGACTCTAACTGCATTAACACAGGCTCAAGCTCCTCATCACTATATTGCCCAATCAGGATAAACTCATCACCCCCGATTCGGTAACTACGACCACGCCAAATAGAATCGATACGGCTGGCAAGTGCTTTCAACACTTCATCCCCCACTTCATGACCATAGTTATCGTTTATCGGCTTAAAGTTATTCACATCTAAATAAATCAAGGTTAGATCGCTGTTTAAGCCTCTCGAATAACGGCGATATAAAGCTCGGCGATTACGCAGCTTGGTTAAATTATCGGTAACAGATTGTGAGTGTAGATAGAAAGCGACCACTAACAAGAAGCCAAATACCAACGTAAACAGCCATTGAGTGTGGCGTGAAAAAGTTTTCTCGGCCGCTAACGTTGCTCGCCAATTCGGTTGATAATCATAGGTGTTGATGATTTTCTGCGTATCAATCATCTTAATAGCACGAGTAAATAAAGGAGCCAGCGAAGCGCCCATGCTATTTTTGGGAAAGCCCATTGCAATCTCAGACGAGTAAAAACTGCCGATAAATAGATCTTCCTCCAACGGCAATAAGTTATCCGCTTCGCGCAATATTTGGTTAAAGTTAGCACGGTTTAGAACGATGTAATCGACCTCCTTACCGAGCAAGGCTTTGATCAATTCATTTTGAGTTTTATAAACATGTAGCACTTTATTGGGCAGCATTTTTCCTAACAGTTCTTCAAAGAAATCTTCTTTAATCACGCCGATGCGCTCAACAATTAATTCCGACACATTGCTGTAAACATTGCCTTTGTAATTTTCACGCTTAATCAAGACGGCTTCAGGCTGGTAATACGTGTCACTAAAATAAACGTCGGATTTTCGTTGTTGAGAGACGGTAACTGGTACTAGGATATCAATGCGTTTATTGACCAAATCGGCATACATACTCTCCCACGTTTCGTCTGGCTGGCTGGCCAGTTCGCATTTGAGCAACAGAATGTCACATGCTTTAAAAACAATGTCTGCGTTTATTCCTTTCACTTTACCATCGTGCTGATACTGAGCAAATTGGCTGATGTTCTCCAATTTTACTTTTAACGGTCGCTGCACGTTTAAGCCGCTATCGATGACTGATTGACGCAACGCCTGCTTGCGGATATCAAATTGGTATTTTTGTACTGATTCTCTAAGCAGTTTTTGTACCGACGCTGAGTGTACATATTCTTGAATTTTGTTGAGTAATAAAGTGTTGTGCCCTTTTGGCGTAATAATGGCAACCGGCTGAATAGGCAGTTGGTCATTAAGCAATTGCGCATCGAGCCCTGCCATCAACATCGGCTTTAATTGATTAATCGCGTCTACGACCACATCGACTTCAGCCGTGCTTAAAAGTTCTTTGGCACGCCGAGCACCATCATACTCAATCTGTATAATATGAGGAAAATAAGCGGCAATCAGCTCACCATAAATCGTTCCTTTGGGAACCCCGACCCTCGCCAGATCGGTTAACTGTACGTTGCTGTGGCTAAATGCATAGGTATATTCAATATTGGTAGGACTAGAGAAATCAAAGCGTTGAGCACGCTGTTCGGTGTAAGTCACATTGGCTGCAAAATCGCTCTCCCCTTGTTCGATAGCGGTCAAGATCGCATCAAAGCTGGGGTAATTAACATAGTCAATCTCAAGGCGAAATTGGTAAGCAATGGCATCAAACAAAATACGCGTGACAACATCGTCCGCTTCTGTCGCTACTCGATATGTTTTAGCGTTGATTATGGGAGCACTGATGACGCTGTGTGCCGCCGTTGCTAGCCATAAAAGACCTATTAGCCGAAATGCACGAACCATGACGTTTATATTATTGTAATGAGAGGTGAGCATCATATACTAATGCTCTATATATGCATAAGAATGAAGTCACAACTTCACCCACAACATGCTCTAATCTACATTCAGTTGTGTTCTGGTCATTCGGTATTCTCTTCGGTGCTCTTGAGTAGATAATCAGTCATCCAAGCAGTAGCCAGTAAACAGATCCAAACCACGAATACTGGGTTTGGTACATCACTTGTGGGCGAGACGACTAAGCTTGCAAAGCCTACCGTTGGAAGTGTCCAGCATAACAAACCATTCCAATTCACCGCGACTGGTTTGGATTGGGTTAAACTTTCCATCGACGCCATAATGCCAGTAATGCTTAACGCAACTAACACCGCATACGAGAAATCGGCCATCCATAGCGGTAGCAGTAACCCTAACGCCCACCAACGGTGCTTATTGGATGGTTTCCAGTGCGCAACCGACCACCAAACAACGATAACAGAAAGAGTCTGAATAACAGTAAGCCAGCCTGTACCGCCTAATTTCCCAGCCGATTGAGTAACGATGATACCGACCTGCAACGTCAGTACGATCAACGTGCTCACTAAGATAACACCCATGCTACTGCGTTTAGAAAAGGCCACCGTCAACAAAGGCAGCAACACCCAAACACTGACAGAAAGAGCGATTGGCTGATAAGATAAAGTGAAACCATAAGCGGTCATTGCAGCCAATAACAACACACCCGCGACGCCCCCTTGCGGTAAAATCCACAGCGCAGGGATCACGATGGCCAGCACGGGGATGTCCCCTTCGCTTAAACCTATGGCTCTTGCACAAACCACAGCCAACACGGTTGTGATTAAAAATTGAAAGGTAGAAAATAGCATGCCCTCTCCTTATACCGTTCCTTGGTAACTATCGAACTAGGACACTGCTAGTATGGACGAATTGTCAGCATGAACCAATTTTTAGCGCAGATTTTTGCAGTTATACATCAAATTCCCGCAGGAAAAGTGACAACCTATGGGGAAATTGCTCGTTTAGCAGGATACCCCGGCTACGCACGCCATGTTGGAAAAGCATTAGGTAACCTACCTCAAAACAGCCGATTACCTTGGTTTCGTGTGATCAACAGCAAAGGAGAGATTTCGCTAAAAGGAGAGGATCTATTACGTCAACGACAGAAATTGATCGCCGAAGGCGTCGAAGTGAACGAGCATGGCAAAATAAAACTTCGATTATACCAGTGGCGCCCCTAAGCCCCTTTCGGTCAAGCGCCTTTCCCGCTTATCTAGCTCGGGAAAGGGCTGTTTTACCATTTCTTGTTTTACTGTTTTTATAGTATTGCGTCTATTTTATTGCTTCTGTTTTTACTGTTTAACACCAACCAAACGCAAATCAACCCGTTTAGTGTTATTCTCATCAGTAATCACGGCGTAATGGGTATCCGTAATGAAGCGCAGTTTTCCATCTACTTCGATACGAGCACTGACGCTGTAACGGTGGCGAGCATCAATTTTTCGGTTGTCGAATGCCAAGTCAAACTCAAGCGGCACTTGCATTCCGTTAGTTTCAAAGCGGTGTTTTGCGATCACTTTAGCGGGTGCATCAGCCAATGAAACATCTTGCAAAGTGATAGTGACAAGCGCCTTATCCGGCAGTGCAATACGCTCACGGTACGAAACCGTACCCATGATAGATTGAATATTGTTCTCGGAAGAGGTTGGTTTTTGCGCTGACTGGCAACCCACAAGCATTAGACCCAAAACAGACGACATAATCAGCAACAGTGCCTTTTTCATAAGGATAAAACCTCAGTTATGGTGTTAGATAGGTGATGATTATAGGTTCGGTTTTATCTGCTGTCATGGTCGTCCATTTGGTATTAACAAGATATTGACTTAGTCAACAATGATAATAATTACATTAAGAATCTCGGTGAGGGTCTATGAGTAAACCATTAAATGAACTATTGGATTTGCTGCAACTGGAAAAGCTAGAAGAAGGTTTATACCGAGGTGAGAGCGAGAACTTAGGTCTGCCACAAGTGTATGGTGGGCAAGTGATTGGCCAAGCACTCTCGGCGGCTCGCTATACGGTTGATTCCGACCGCACTGTTCACTCATTTCATAGCTATTTTCTTTACCCCGGGGATCCTGAAAAACCAATCATTTATGATGTTGAGAATTTAAGGGACGGACGCAGTTTCAGTACCAGACGAGTCAAAGCCATTCAGAATGGTCGGCCGATTTTCTATCTCACTGCTTCTTATCACGGTGAAGCGCCCGGTTTTGAACATCAAAACACCATGCCTGACATCCCTGGTCCTGAAAATTTTGCCTCTGAATCTGAACTGGCAGCCCAGATTGCACACTTATTACCTGAAAAAATAAAAAAGGTTTTTTGTGGCGAAAAAGCGATTGAGATGCGTCCAGTGACCGTAATTAACCCGCTCAAACCACAAAAAGCGGAGCCAAAACAGTACCTGTGGATACGCGCTAATGGTGAGTTGCCAAATAACCAACTCATCCATCAATATTTGCTCGGTTACGCGTCTGATTGGGGGTTTTTAGTTACAGCGTTGCATCCTCATAAAGTCTCTTTGATGACACCTAACTTTCAAGTCGCGACGATTGATCATTCGATTTGGTTCCACCGCCCATTCAAAATGGATGAATGGTTGCTCTACGCAATAGAAAGCCCTACGGCCAGCAATACCCGTGGTTTAGTGCGTGGCGAGATTTACAACCGCCAAGGAGATTTAGTCGCAACAGCAGTGCAAGAAGGTGTGATGCGCTTCACCAAATAAAAAGACTCAGACGAGCAGGCTATGCCAGAGGCAATTGGGTAGTGTACTTCAATGACTCCATTGCAAAGGTTGAAGTCACGTTATTAATCCCTTTCACGCCATTGACCAGTTTTTTATAAAACTGGTCAAAACACTTCATGTCTTTGACCAACACTTTCATCATGTAATCGTACTCACCCGCCATTCGATAGAACTCCATCACCTCAGGGTACTCAGACACAGTCACGACAAAATGGCTGTACCATTCGTGAGAGTGATCGCTGGTCTTAATCAACACAAACGCGGTAAAACTCAAATCTAATTTTTCTGGGTCAAGCAGGGCAACTCGCTGCGCAATCACGCCAGATTCTTCAAGCTTTTTCAACCGCTTCCAGCAAGGTGTGGTGGTTAAGTTCACCGCTTCAGCCAAATCATTTAGCGACAAAGTGCTGTCTTGTTGCAGTAATGAGAGGATCATGCGATCAATTCTATCAAGCTTCATAGCTCCCCCAGAATAAGAGAATAATTTTCTCTAAAACTACAAAATGACAGGCAACATAGCAAAGCTTTTCTCTCACATTAAGAGTAAATTACCCTCACAATAACGATGGAGAGAGAACCATGTGCACCGATCATCAATGGATTAACAACGCAATTCGAAAAATAGAAGCGGACTACCAACGCTCGGCCGATACTCATCTGATCAAGCTCGATTTGCCTTGTGTCGCTGGGGTCGATATTTATCTCAAAGATGAAAGTACGCACCCTACGGGTTCGCTCAAACACCGCCTAGCCCGTTCTCTTTTTCTGTATGCCATCTGTAACGGCTGGGTTGGCCCTGAAACGACTATCATTGAATCTTCATCGGGCAGTACTGCGGTATCAGAAGCTTATTTTGCTCGTTTACTAGGCTTGCCTTTTATTGCTGTAATGCCCAAATGTACTGCACGTAAAAAAATTGAGCAGATTGAGCTTTATGGCGGCCAAGCGCATTTAGTCGATCGCTCTGATCAAATTTATGCCGAATCACACCGCTTAGCTAAAGAACTGAATGGTCATTATATGGACCAGTTCACTTATGCTGAACGTGCGACCGACTGGCGTGGTAATAGCAATATTGCCGACAGTATTTTTAACCAAATGCAGATGGAAGATCACCCCGTTCCGACATGGATTGTAATGAGCCCAGGCACAGGCGGAACCTCAGCAACTATAGGCCGCTTTATTCGCTACCAAAAACACAATACCAAACTGTGCGTCGTCGACCCTGAAAACTCGGTATTTCATGATTATTTCAAAAGCCGAGACCCAAGCTTAACCTTGCAGTGTGGTAGCAAAATTGAAGGAATTGGTCGTCCACGAGTTGAACCAAGTTTTATTCCCGGCGTAGTCGATGAAATGCGCACCGTTGCGGATGCCGCCAGTGTCGCTACAATCTATTGGTTAGAAAAACTACTCGGCCGCAAAGCAGGTCCTTCTACCGGCACCAATCTTTATGGGGTTTTGCAAATTGCCAGTGAGATGAAACAACGAGGTGAAACAGGCTCCATCGTGACGCTGTTATGCGACAGCGGCGAACGTTATTTAGATACCTATTACTGTGCCGATTGGGTGAAAAACAATATTGGTGATTTAACACCTTATCTTTCAAAATTAGAAGCCTTTGAAACAACGGCTAAATTAGCTTAGTGACCTAGCAAAACGCCCAAGACAAACTTGGGCGTTTTGGATGCATCGTGAAAAGTCTTAGCCTTGAATGCCGACAATCAACCAAGGTGCATTAGGTACGGTTAAATCACGCTCTAAATGCCACACATCATTAATATCTTCTTCAATGCCTTCCACGGAATCGCGGTAGCGGCCAGTAAACTGCAAACTCAACTGCGCTTTACTTGCATCGTAATCGGCGCGAACGACTTCAGCGTCTACGTACATCACATCTGTGTGCTGTTCACCGTTTAGCTTTGCGCGCTCTTGTTTTAAATCTTCAAACAAGCTCGCCGATACGTATTCTTCAACAGTTTCAAGTTGGTTATGGTTCCAAGCACCTTGCAAAATACGGTAGTGTTCGCGCGCACCATTAATGAAAGCTACCTTATCAAAACCGGCTGGATAGTTATGTGGGATATCGCTGTGTGCATTCGCTCCAAAACCACCCGTGGCTTGAGGCTGTTGTTCAAAATTGTGCACGTTAGGCTGTTCAAACTCCGTCCGGTTATTCACGCCACCAAACGCAGGCTGCTGCCGATTCATGCTACCCTGCTTCGCACCAAGCATACCGCGCATCAGTTTAAAGAGCACAAAAGCAATCAGGCCGAAGATCAGAATATCCATAAATTGGATACCCTCAAACGCGCCGCCAAAGAAAGCCGCTAGTAGACCACCAGCGAGTAAACCACCCAGTAATCCGCCCATCAGACCTTTTTTGGTCGAACCAGCTTTACCTGCTTGATCTTGCTTAATGGTGTCATTTTTTTGAGTCTGCTGTTTGGGAGGTGGAGCCGTTTTATAGCTTTTACCAAACGATTTACCACCGCCAAATTTCTTTGCTTCTGCTATCGGTGTGATCGCAACAGCAACCATCAGCAGTGCTACAAGGGAAAAAAAACGTTTCATGTTTTTCCTTAGGGTTATAATTATTGAGGCTTACTCATCATAACCACTTCGGATAGACAAGAAAACCGTTGCTTCTCGCAGACATGTATCAGAATATTGCAAATTAACCGTCCATAAGTTGACGCTTATACACCACCCCACTAGAATATCGAACGTTGTTCATAATTGATACGTAACCATGGCCAGACGAAACGATCACACCCGAGAAGAACTGATTGCATTGACGCTCAAGACCGCGAAGCATTTTCTTCAAAATCACACTTATCACGAGCTCAGCCTGCGTAAAATCGCAACCATGATTGGCTACGTACCTAGCACTTTGGTCAATGTCTTCGGCAGTTACAATCTTTTATTGTTGCATGTGGTAGCTCAAACCTTGGATGAACTCTCTTCGCAAGCGAAAAAAGTGGTGGGTAAGTGTAGCGATCCAAAAGAAGCGTTGTATAAATTGGCCTATTGCTACCACGATTTTGCTCAGTTGCATCCCAATCGCTGGCAACTTATTTTTGAACATAATATGAATGGTGAACGACTTCCCCAGTGGCAAGCAGAGCGCATCGACAACATGACCGCCATGCTTGAAGGTTTATTGACCATCCTTGCTCCACAACACTCGCAACAAGAAGTGCTGCAAGCAAGCCGAGTCCTGTGGTCTGGCGTACATGGTATTACCTTATTAAGCGTAGATGATAAATTTTTCGCCGCCGAACCCATCGATGGGAAAGAGCTGATTGAAAACCTACTCTCAAACTATCTTAATCACTGGGCGCGATAAGGACCATCAATGAGTCAATCTCAATCTTCATTGCTGACTCAGCAACGATTTCTTCCGTATTTCATCACCCAGTTTTTTGGCGCATTTAACGATAACATCTTTAAAAATGTCTTGCTGCTATTGGTCGCGTTTGCTGGAACGAACGTGTTACCGGTTTCCAGTAATTTATTTATTAACCTTGCCGCAGGGCTATTCATTCTTCCTTTTTTCCTTTTTTCTGCCTCTGCTGGTGTGCTTGCTGACAAGTACGAAAAATCCGCTTTCATTCGTAAAGTGAAATTGGCTGAAATTGGCATCATGTGTCTTGGCGCGATCGGTTTTATGACCGAGAGTTACGCCATTTTACTGTTATTACTGTTTTTGATGGGGACACAATCGGCCTTTTTTGGTCCAGTCAAATACGCTTTATTGCCGCAGCAACTCAAGCCGAATGAATTGGTTCCGGGTAATGCGTTAGTGGAAACAGGCACATTTTTAGCGATTTTATTAGGCACATTGGGGGCTGGGCTCATTGCCTCGATGCCCTACACTAAATACGTGGCTGCTGGCGCGGTGGTGCTATTTGCGTTGTTAGGCTATTTAGCCAGCCGTCATATTCCTAAAGCCCCTGCTTGCGCACCCGATCTCGTTTTTCGCTGGCAGCCCATTAAGCAAACCAAGCAGACCATTGCGATTGCCAAACAAGACCGTACTATTTTCCAATGCGTAATGGCGATCAGTTGGTTCTGGTTTTTAGGTGCCGCCTACTTAACTCAATTTCCAAATTTCACGCATCACTATTTATATGGCACAGAGAGCGCCGTTTCTTTTTTGCTAGCACTGTTTTCTGTTGGTATTGCCACTGGCTCATTGACCTGTGACAAATTATCGCATCATAGAATAGAGATCGGCATCGTGCCTATCGGCAGTTTTGGCATTACATTATTTGGCTATTTAATGGCAACCTCCGTACCAGAAAAACTGCCTCAATTTACTGATTTTTATCAATTTATCAGCTACCAATCACTATGGCCGATGTTTCTTTTCCTATTGTTGATTGGCGTCTGCGGTGGCATCTTCATTGTGCCTTTATATGCGCTAATGCAGCAGCGTGCTAAAGTCACTCAACGCGCACAAGTCATTGCCGCTTTGAATATCTACAACTCACTGTTTATGGTGGCGAGCGCACTATTAGGGATTGTCTGTTTGAGCTTTCTTGAGCTTACGATCCCTCAGTTCTTCATTATATTAGCTTTGCTTAATGGCTTTGTTGCACTCTATTTATGCTACCAAGTCCCGGTCTTTTTGGTGCGATTTCTAATGTGGATGCTCACGCATACCATGTATCGAGTCAGCCACAAAAATCTTCATCACTTACCTGAAAAGGGCGGAGCACTGCTGGTGTGCAATCATGTTAGCTATATGGATGCACTGTTGCTGAGCGCGGTTTGTCCTCGCTTAATTCGTTTTGTGATGGAAGAGGATTACGCCAATTTGCCGCCACTTCGTCGCTTTTTGAAACGTGCAGGCGTGATACCTATTTCCGCAACGCGTCGCGGTTCTATCCGCCAAGCCTTTAACGATGTAGAACAAGCATTGGCAGAGGGGCATATCGTCTGCATTTTCCCAGAGGGACGGTTAACCGCGGATGGCGAAATCAGCGATTTCATGCGCGGGATGGATATTATTTTAAAACGCAGCTCTGTGCCTGTCATCCCCATGGCATTGAAGGGATTGTGGGGAAGCTATTTTAGCCGTGCCAAAGGGCGTGCCTGCTGTGGGCTACCGACTCGTTTTTGGTCACATATAGAAATTGAAGCTGGCGAGCCCGTCCCACCAAAAGAGGCAACAACACAAGTGATGCAACAAAAAGTCGCCGAACTCAGGGGGGATTGGCGTTAGATTGGAATTGAGTGCAAACCAAACACTAGCTTGATCTTATACTGAAGAGTGAACGTACAAATATGTTATTAACGGGCTTTTAGGCTGACGACATACATATGAGTATCCCATCTTTAGTGATTTTTTTCGATGCGCAGTGTCCTTTATGCTGCAATGAAATGCGTTCATTAAAAACCTTCGATCACCATGGTCGGGTTCAGCTTATCGACATAAATGACGGCGATGCTATGCGTAGCTTTCCTTCTATCGACAAAAGCAAGGCGTTATCGCTACTGCATGGCTTAGATCAACAAGGCAATCTGCTTTATGGGCTGGATGTAACCGTTCTAGCTTGGCGTTTAGTCAACAAACATCGCTGGTTATTCATCACGCGCTTACCCATCCTAAAATGGATTAGCGACCAAATTTATCTCCTTTTTGCAAAACATCGCATGTCGATATCTCGCTGGTTTAGTCATGCTCAATGCCGTAATGGCGTTTGTAAAAACAGAGAGTGATAACAATGAAATACCTCATTATTGGCGCCTCAAGCATCATCGCCCAAGCTTTTATAAGGGAGCTCAAAGCGCAGACTTTAGCGCCAGAAATCGTTACCGTCTCAAGACAAAAATATCTCGCCCAATCCTCAAGCGAACATTTTCCAACCGACTACAGTATCGAATCAACGGCCTTGATTGCCAAAACATTGGCCGACATCGGGTATAAGTTCGATCAAATTGTGTTTTTTAATGGGCAACTACACAACGGCACCTATACACCGGAAAAGCGTATCTCAAGGTTTGACGAGTCTTACTTTCAATGGCTTTTACAATGTAACGTTTTGAGCCAAGTGCGTTGGTTTCAATATTTACCATCACTTATTGATCGTCAATCTTTTGCAAAAATTACGGTTTTTAGCGCGCGGATAGGTAGCTTAGAGGATAACCACAGTGGCGGCTGGTACAGCTATCGGATGAGTAAAGCGGCGCTAAATATGGCGACGAAAAGTTTTGCGATAGAGCTAGCTCGCACTCATCCCAACACACAAACTATTCTGTTTCATCCGGGAACCACCGACACCCCGCTTTCTAAACCATTTCAGCATAATGTGGCTAGCGATAAGCTCTTTGAACCGGAGTTTGTAGCTAAGCAACTTTATCAACTACAGCAAAAGGAAATGTTAGATAAGCCCGTCTGTTTTGTGGATTGGCAGCACCAGACCATCAAATGGTGATCGCTCATTGAGTGGTCGATAACGCAGCTGATGCTCGGTGAGCCATGTTTTTAAGGTCTTGCGCGATATTTTAATACCCGTTTCGCTCAAGTGATTTGGTATTAAAAAATAATCGATGGGATATTTAAATTTTTCAAGCCTGCCATTGAGCCACTGCTCTAACGCCTCTTTTTTAGGCATAGTTTGGCATTGCAACAAAGCAACGCTGCGCGCGCCAAACTCATCATCATGCACAGGGATCACCATCGCTAAAGCGATGTCGGGGTGGTGAGATAATACCGCTTCAATCTCTTCACAATGAATGTTTTCGCCTCCAGAGATAAATTGGTTATCAACGCGACCAATAATGCACAGCTCATCATTCTGCCAATGGCCAAGGTCTTGGCTGTCGAACCATCCTTGTTCATCGATAAGAGGCGTGATTAAGCCTTGTTGGTAATAGCCACTGGATATGGTTTCACCGCCAATGAAAATGCGCTGACCTTGTAGTTTCACTTGCCGTTTAGGTAGCACGTGGCCAACACTCTGGCTTGCGTTAACACGTTTTGCTGTGACAGTGGAAGCCGCTTCCGTCATGCCATAACCCACCCAAGTTTCAATGCCATGCTTTGCCGCCTGCTGGGCGAGATGGTTTGGGATATGGCCTCCGCCAAGCAGCACGTGCGTTAATGCGAGTGGTGTTTTACTGTCTAATAAACGCTTTAGTTGAGTAGCAACTAATGAAGCATGCGTAACATGAATTATATCTTGGGTGAGATCGCCGCTGCCGACTTTTAAGCAAGCACCAGCTACTAGCCAGCGATAAATAATGGCTAACCCAGACACATGATACATCGGTAAACTCAGCAGCCACGTATCATGGCAACTAAATGAAAATACCTCAAGTAAACCACTGGCTGACGACCAATGCTGCTGAAAAGTATGAATAACGGCTTTAGGAACCCCAGTAGAGCCAGAAGTAAAGATGATTGAGGCAAACTGTGTCTCAGCCTTGTTTACCATAGCGCTCGTGGGCGGCGAAACATGTTCGTTAGTAATATGTTCATGAGTAAAAAGCTGGATGTTAGCCTCAGCGAGCAATGAAGTTAGCTCATTCTCCTTGAGCCTAGCTCCTTCACCTAACCATAACCAATGTGGTTGATTCTCTCCGTATAAGGTACTGAGTTTCTGTTTCAGCAGCATCATGGGTTGTGGCATGGTGATGGCGCAGATCACGCCAAGTTTTAACGACGCAAGGTAGATTAACACTAACTCAAGGCTGTTCTTACCCACTAACGTCAGCACATCTTGGTTCTGCAAACCTTGTTGCTGCATTGCAAAAGCATAAGCGTCAATACGGTTCGCTAACTGCTGCCAAGTGTAGGTTTGATTCGCCGTACGCAATGCGATCGCGTGCGGCGTATACAAAGCATGTTGTTGCCACGGCTTTTGGCAAAAGGAAACGCCTACTCGCATTGAGATTGCCAAACCACCGTTTGCTGTGCGAGCGTTTGTATCGGCAATGCGCTGTTGGGCCATGCGCTTTCGAGTTGTGCTTTAAACAAACTAATCGTATCTAGCCCCGGAATTTCATTAGGCAGTTGCCACTGCGCAAAACGAGCTAATTGACAAAGCCCTAAGCTCGATTCGATGCTAGAGCTAATAACGGCTTGAATGCCTAATGTTTTAGCTTTTTCAATCAAAGTGATACAGCGCTGTACCGACCCAATCAAGGTCGGTTTAATCACAATGGCTTTCGCTCCCGTCAGATCTTCTAGCTGAAAATCTGCACGGCGAACGGCTTGCTGTAAGGTTTCATCCCACGCAATCGCAATGCCCGTATTGATAGCAAAAGCCAAGCTGTCACTGGGAGATGGACACGGCTCTTCCAAAAACGCAATGCGTTGACGCAGCGAAGGAGAGACATATTGGGCAAATTTTTCAGCTTTAGCAGGTGTCCAAGCTTGGTTAGCATCAAGACGCAATTGCAAATCAGGCATGGATTCTAAAAACAGATTTACGATCATCCCATCGCGAATCGCTTCGTACAGCCCAACTTTAATCTTCGCAACTCTATGATCGCCCGGTAGCGCATTCAGAAGCGGGATCAGTTCATCAGGGTCTCCCGAGCACAAAGGTGCTGCGTGATAGTGTCCGGCTTGAGGCAACCCACCATCCAGCTCTAACTCCGCCATCGACAAACCAAAGGCAACAGAAGGAAAAAGATCATCATAGGCAATAAGCTCGCCACTAACCCAAAGCTGAAGCTGCGCTATTAACTGCTGCTGTGCTTGCTCAAGTGACTCTAAACTGAAACCGGGTAATGGGGCAACTTCACCCAACGCTGAACCGTGATCATCTTGTAATTCAATAATCAGACCTTCACGTTCTACCAGCTTCTGATTGCGGAGAATAACGCCGCTATCCATCGGTAAACAGTAGCGATACAGTGTTGCTCTGCGCATAATTTCAACCTTTTGTTCGATATTCGACTTTGTTCATTGAGACCACTAGCCCAAATCATCACGGAAAATGGATGATTTGAGCCGATTTTACGCTTAAGGATTACGAGGGAATTTATTGAAATCAGGGCGGCGTTTTTCATTGAAGGCATTGCGCCCTTCTTGCCCTTCTTCTGTCATATAGAACATCATGGTTGCGTTACCCGCCAGTTCTTGCAAACCTGCTTGGCCGTCACAATCTGCGTTGAGCGCTGCTTTCAAACAGCGCAGCGCCATAGGGCTATGCTGCAATACTTCACGACACCAACGAACCGTCTCTTTTTCTAAATCAGCTACTGGCACAACCGTGTTGACCAGCCCCATGTCCAACGCTTCTTGAGCATCATAAAAACGGCAAAGGAACCAAATTTCACGCGCTTTTTTCTGCCCAACGATACGGGCCATGTAAGACGCACCCCATCCACCATCGAATGAACCCACTTTGGGCCCTGTTTGACCAAACTGGGCATTTTCTGCCGCTATAGTTAAATCGCACATCATATGCAGCACATGGCCACCACCGACAGCCCAACCAGCAACCGCCGCAATTACAGGTTTCGGACAGGTACGAATTTGGCGTTGGAAATCGAGCACATTGAGATGATGCGTACCGGACTCATCACGATAGCCGCCGTAGTCGCCACGAATTTTTTGATCGCCACCAGAGCAAAATGCCGCTTCACCAAGGCCAGTTAGAATGATCACGCCAACTTGCTCATCATAACGCGCATCGGCCAGCGCACTGATCATCTCTTTAACCGTTTGTGGGCGAAAGGCATTACGCACCTGAGGGCGGGCAATCGTAATTTTGGCAATGCCATCTTGCGATTTGTGATAGTGAATATCTTCATATTCGGCGCTGCAGTCACTCCAGATGACTGGTGCATACAATTCTTGTTCAGTAATACCGACTGTTTTAGCCATGGTGCTTTCCATTGTTCTATTAATTATTGTTTTTGAACCAACGCGTTAGCATTGGCTGATAAATTCTTGAATAAGATGAGCAAATACTTCGGGCTGCTCATGATGGACATTATGCCCTGCAGCCCGCACTTGGCGATATTCGAAACCGCTTTGCTGTGCCAGATGAACAAACTTGCTGTCCTTCTCCCCACAAATATAGACCATTGGCAATGCGACTTGCTCAAGTTGTGCGAGCAGATAAGGTTGCTTTGCCAATGAAGTCGAAAGTAGCATGTGAGCCACTGCCACCCCAAGATTAGCACTGCGTTGAGTGACTAAAGTTTGTCTTTGCTCATGATTTAATGAAGAAAAAACGGGTTGATGATACCAATCGACCAAAACTCGCTCAATCTGCTCAGTTTGGAAACGATGTGCCCAATGGTGATCATTTTTCAATCGTTGCTCACGTTCAAAAGAACTCTGCAAGCCGAAGTTGCCACCCTCAACGATCAGACCTTGAATATTCAACGCCGAAAAACGCTGCATCGCCACGCCATACATTGCCAGCCTTCCACCAAGTGAATAGCCCACCAATACGATAGGTGTTTTTTCGCCAAGCTGCTTAAGCACGGTTGCAGAAATGTGAGCGCAGCACTCATCAAAATCATCACATAAGAGAGACTGACTACCGCCATGGCCGGGAAGATCAATCCATAATTGCGAGTATGGCGAAAGGAAAACCGCCGTTTTCGACCAATCTCGCCCACTGCCTAGTAAACCATGTAGAAAAACCACCACAGGCTCGACCGACGTCGAACCTGTGGTGGTGCTGCAATAAAAACGACTACAAAGCATAGACTTGCTGGGTAAATTGTGTGATTTGCTCACCGGCTTGCCCAGACGGCGTGGTCACTTCAACCAATAAGGTGCCAGTACCCTGTTGTAAATGTTCACGGACCAAGCTTTGATAAGCAGATAAGGTTTGCGGACAAGCATAACCTAAACGAAACTGCCGTGCGGCGTGTTCAAATTGGTAGCCATGGGGCATTTGGTACAAGGCGGTTTTGTGCGTTTTGGGAACGGGTAATAGATCAAAAATAGCGCCACCATCATTATTCACCACCACCAGCACCAGAGGCGTGCTGACTTGGCTAAGCAGAGCTAGAGAATTCAGATCATACAGCAATGACGTGTCACCAATAAATACCAACATTGGATTATGATTGGCTCGCTGTACTCCTGCGGCGGTTGCCACTAAGCCATCAATGCCCGAAGCGCCTCGATTGGAGTAAACCGAACGTCCCTCAATTTGAGCAAACATATCGGCTAAACGGACGAACAAACTGTTGCCAATAAATAGATCGGCCCCTTCGCTACGCTCGGTCATATCGAGCGCTAAACCAATCTCTGTAATAGAAGAGTCACCGTTCAAATGCAATTTAGCCAGTTGGGCAATCTCTTGCGCCACACTTTTTATCCGATCCGACCAACCCGCTTGCGCCGCACCTAAAGCCGTTAATTTACCAATATGCCGATCGACCCAGCACGCAATATCAGTGACAAACTGCTGTTGCATCAGATGGCTTTGATTATTACGTGCCATTTGGGGCGAAACGTAAATATACTGCACGTTACCCGTGTGGGCATGGCTAGCTAGCCATTGAGTAAGCCGTTTTGAGACCAGCCGTGAACCGAATTGAATCACCACCTCACTTTCACTAAGCAGCTCACGTGCTCGCACATTTTGTAACCACAAATCAAAATGCGCCCATTCGCTGCTCACGCCTGATTGTGGATCACATAAGACTGGCCAGCCAAGTTTGTTGGCAAAGTGCTTGGCCTTCTTCGCTTCAGCTAACGTCAACGAACCAAGAATCACCAGCCCTTTTTTACTCAGCCATGCACCATCATCTAACGTTTTTGTTTCGGTTTGGTACTGGCGAGAGCTGAATGCTTGCTCACGCTGACGCCACGCTTCAATCACAGCCAAATAGTCCGCGTAGAGATCTACATCATGTTCGGCATAAAGTGGTTCGGGAAAGGGACAGTTAATATGTATTGCACCACCCATATAATCTTGGTTGGCCATAGCCTCATCCACTGTGGTTAACAACCAAGTCAATGGAATAGTCGTCGATGGACTGGGTAGATTCACCGCCTGCGTGACATGTGATGAGTAAATACCTACTTGATTGATTGCTTGATTCGCACCGCATCCCACGAGCTCAACGGGCCGGTCAGCCGTGAGTACAACGAGTTTTTCACCCGTGAGGTGTGACTCAGCAATCGCTGGCAGTAAATTAGCCGCCGCCGTGCCAGAAGTGACAATCACCGCAACTGGTTTTTGGCTTGCCTTAGCAAGACCTAAAGCAAGAAAGCCCAGCCCACGCTCATCAAAGTGAGTATGGATTGAAAGCTTGTGATTGGCGGCCGCCTCTAAGGTCAAGGGTGTCGAGCGTGAACCTGGTGCAATACAGATCTCTTGCACCCCAAGTCGAGTAAGCTCCTCAAGTAGCGTTTGGCTCCAAATTCGGTTCAGCACTGCTTGGTCATGCTTCATGACGCCACTCCTAGAGGAAAATGGTCGCTGATCAAACTCAGTAAGGTTGCCATTTTTTTGTCTAACTCTTGCCATTCATGCTCAGCAACTGAACCTGGAACAATGCCCGCTCCGGCAAACAGTTGGACCTGATTGTCCACCAGCAAAGCGCTGCGAATCGCCACACAAAACTCCGCTTGTTGATGGCTAAAATAACCGACTGAGCCAGCATACCAACCACGTGCAAAAGGCTCATTAGCCTGAATAAAATCCATCGCCGCTTTACGCGGCAGGCCAGCCACGGCTGCGGTCGGTTGTAACGCGTTCAGCAGTTGTACACCATTCACACCCTTTTTCAGCTGCGCATGGATACCCCGTTTTAAATGTTGCACTTTGCGCAAACGCACTAAACGGACGTCCTGTTCAACATCAACCCTTTCAGAATGAGGCGTTAACCGTTCAATAATGTCATCCACTACATATTGATTTTCATTAAGATTTTTACTGTCTTGAGTAAGCCAATGAGATAACTCCATGTCTTGGCTCGCATTTTCTCCCCGACCTATAGTTCCCGCCAGCGCTTCGGTATACAAAGTCTGCCCTTGACGAGCGTACAAACGCTCAGGTGTCGACCCCATAAAGCTGTGTTTTTGATCAAATGCTAATAAAAAATGAAAACTGTGATGATTGTGCGCCGCACTTGCCTTAAGCAACTGCGCCGCGCTTAACGGCTTATCTAAACTGAGTGTCGTTTGCCGCGCGAGCACCACTTTCTTAAACGCTTGATGATCAATGCCCTCAAGCACTTGATTGACCAACTGCTGCCACTTCAGCTCATTAGGTTGATGGGTGACCTGTTTTATATGTGACGTCATACCACGTAACGGACTAACTTCAAGTTGCAGTTTATGCAGTGCGACCAAGGTTCGTTGGCGTTCAGCGGTAATATTCGCCGCCAATGACCACTGACCATCACAGCAAATCAGCTCAATTTGCGGTAAAAAGAAAAATGAGGATAGACAACGGCGATTTTTGTCCGTATGCCCATCAAAAGAACGTCCACCCCAAACTCGCTGCTCCTGACCAAGAATAGCGTAGGCAGGTTCAGCCTCAGAAAAAGTATACAGCTGACCTAATGCCACTACTTCTTCGCGCGTATCGCGTGACTGCCAATAAAATTTAGGGAAAATGGGTTGCGCTTCAAGCCAATCAATTGGCGCGAAAGGGGGAGCTTCTTGCAGTATTTGTACAAAACGAACGTCATCATCCTTCGCGTCGTTTATTTGCTCGATTAACCGAGCAATAGCTTGATGAAAATGCGACAAATCGACCTCGAAAACATTGAGACACGGGCTCTACTGACGGCTACTCTATTTAGAGAGGGAAACGAAATCAAGGTTACGAGTTATCTTTTGCAGATTCCTGTGATAACGGGCATCTTCATCTGTATCCTAAAAGCGTACAGTGGCAGATTTTTATTCTATCAAACATCAATTTAGTGTAGTTTAATAAAGAAATTATTTATTTTTCAGGAATTATACAATGCAAAATATCGGGATGTCGTCAAAACTCGACAATGTCTGCTATGACATTAGGGGTCCTGTACTCAAACATGCTAAACGCATGGAGGAAGAGGGGCATAAAATACTGAAGTTAAACATTGGTAACCCCGCCCCATTTGGCTTTGACGCCCCAGATGAAATCCTAGTTGATGTGATCCGTAATCTGCCTACTTCACAAGGCTATTGCGACTCAAAGGGGATCTATTCCGCGCGCAAAGCCGTGGTGCAACACTACCAGAAAAAAGGGCTGCGTAGCCTAGATGTAGAAGATGTTTACATCGGTAATGGTGCTTCAGAGCTTATCGTGATGGCGATGCAAGCGCTGCTTAATAATGGCGATGAAATGCTTGTCCCTGCTCCTGATTATCCATTATGGACCGCTTCGGTCGCCCTCTCCGGTGGCACCGCTGTGCATTACTTATGTGATGAAGAGGCCGATTGGTATCCTGATCTCAACGACATCAACAGTAAAATCACGCCCAAAACACGCGGTATTGTGTTGATCAACCCCAACAACCCAACAGGTGCTGTCTATAGCCGTGATTTCCTGCTGGAAATTGTTGAGATTGCCCGCAAGCATAAATTGATCATTTTCGCCGACGAAATCTACGACAAAATCTTATACGATGGTGCAACCCATACGCCCATTTCAACACTGGCTGATGACGTTTTAATGGTCACTTTTAACGGCCTGTCAAAAGCGTACCGTGTATGCGGGTTCCGTGGTGGTTGGATGTTCCTTACCGGGCCAAAACACATCGCCAAAGGTTATGTGGCTGGTTTGGAAATGCTTGCCTCAATGCGTTTGTGTGCCAACGTGCCCATGCAGCATGCGATTCAAACCGCATTAGGTGGCTATCAAAGTATCAATGAGCTGATTTTACCCGGCGGCCGACTGCTCGAACAGCGCGACCGCGCGTGGGAATTGATCAACCAGATCCCCGGCGTCTCATGTGTCAAACCTAAAGGAGCCATGTATCTGTTCCCGAAAATCGACACGAAAATGTACAGCATTAAAGATGACCAAAAAATGGTGCTCGACTTCTTAAAACAAGAGAAAGTGCTATTGGTTCAAGGAACGGGCTTTAACTGGCCAAAACCGGACCACTTCCGCATTGTCACCTTACCGCATATTGAAGATTTGGAAATTGCCATTGGCCGCTTCGAACGTTTCTTATCGACCTACAGTCAGTAGCATTCTGGCGTAAACTTCCATATGCTAAACGGGCGCACTTTTCGATACTGAAAGTGCGCCCGTTTTCTTTGAATCGCCAATTTTTCTCTTGGCCCCCGACACAGCAAGGATGTTTATTGCAATGAAAGAGAGTCACTTTTTTGCTCACTTAGCCCGAATGAAGTTAATTCAACGCTGGCCTTTAATGCGATCGATCTCCAGTGAAAATATCTCTGAACACAGCCTACAAGTGGCATTTGTCGCTCACGCTTTAGCCGTAATCAAAAACAAAAAATTTGGCGGCAAGGTCAACCCTGAACGGATTGCGATTTTAGGTATGTACCACGATACCAGTGAAGTGTTGACGGGCGATCTTCCAACACCAGTTAAATACTACAACCCCGATATTGCGAAAGAATACAAAAAGATAGAAGCCGCCGCCGAACAAAAACTGCTCTCGATGTTGCCTGAAGAGCTGCGTGAGGATTTTGCTCCATATCTCGTTTCAGACGCCGCGCACCCTGAAGATGTGGCGATAGTCAAACAGGCAGATTCACTCTGCGCCTATCTCAAATGCTTAGAAGAACTCAGCGCGGGCAACCATGAATATGCGCTGGCCAAAAAACGTTTAGACGTCACCTTACGAGATCGCCATACACCTGAGATGGAGTATTTTCTCAATACCTTTGCCCCTAGTTTCGAATTAACGCTGGACGAGATCAGCTAACTCACGCTAAGTTACTTGTTAAGTGTTTGAAAAACATAAATGTACTGCAGGAGATGGCATGGATATATCCATTGACCCCAAATGGCTTGAACGCCAAGATGATGAGCATAAAATCCGCCGCGATGATCACCGCAGCCCTTTCCAACGCGATCGGGCACGTATTCTTCACTCGGCAGCATTTCGTCGCTTGCAAGCCAAAACTCAAGTACATGGCACTAGCTTGAATGATTTTCATCGCACTCGCCTCACTCACTCCTTAGAAGCCGCGCAACTCGGCACTGGTATAGTGGCGCAAATTAAACTCAAACAACCAGAGTTTCGTGATTTGCTGCCTTCAGATAGTTTGATCGATTCCTTATGCCTAGCGCATGATATCGGTCACCCTCCTTATGGTCATGGCGGCGAAGTGGCGCTCAATTATATGATGCGCGATCACGGCGGCTTTGAAGGCAACGCGCAAACCTTCCGTATTGTGACCAGCTTAGAGCCTTACACCGAACACCATGGTATGAACCTGTCACGTCGCACTGTGCTGGGGTTATTAAAATACCCTGCGCTGCTGAGCCAAACTCGCGCCGTACAGCAACCCAATGCAGTCGCTCACCAGCGTCAGTTGAAAGCTAAAGAGTGGTCGCCTGCTAAGGGAATATACGATTGCGATCACGCGATTTTTTCTTGGGTAACGGAGCCGCTCTCTGCGCAAGATAAAGCCCTACTCAGTCAAATGCGTGGTCAGCCCGCAACGCCTTATCAACATCACAAGACTCGCTTTAAATCATTCGATTGCTCCATCATGGAGCTGGCCGATGACATTGCCTACGGCGTGCACGATTTAGAAGATGCCATCGTGCTTGGCATGGTGACTCGCCAACAGTGGCAAGAGGCCGCAGCCTCGAAACTGGCCGAATGCGGCGATGCGTGGTTTGAAGAACACATCGCTTCCATCAGTGAAATGCTGTTTGCAGGCAAACATTATCGTCGTAAAGATGCGATTGGCGGGATTGTTAATGCGCTACTGACTAGCATTCATATTCAAGCCGTTGATGCGCATTTTGAGAATGAATTACTCGCCTTCAACGCCTATTTAGAACCCAATATGGCCGCTGCGCTGGAAGTACTGAAATCATTTGTGAGCCAATATGTGATTCAAATTCCGCAAGTGCAGCGTTTTGAATACAAAGGCCAGCAGATCATCATGGATCTGTTTGAAGCGCTAAGCGCCGATCCTGAACGCTTACTGCCAGAAACAACGCGCGGTAAGTGGCAAGCCCAAACCAATGAAAACGATGGTATGCGCGTTATCTGTGACTATATTTCGGCTATGACCGATGGCTATGCGCAAAGGATCCATCAACAACTCTTCTCAGCTCATAATCACTATTAATGGCTGGTTGAGTGATAGCTTCTGCCATCATTACTCACTGATATAGCGGTTACTCGCTGATATAGTTTTGCTTAAAAACCCCAGCTGGCATTTGGCTAATTTGAAAGGCAACCATCGCATCAAAAGCATCAAGGAGCGGTTGAAAATTTTGCCGAGGCTCAAGCAATGACAAGATATGAAAACCAGCTTCAACAGTTGATAAGCTGTTTTCACTCGGTGCCTTGCGAATGCGATAATTGCCTTTGAGATCGGTCGGCAAGTGCAAACACGGTAGCGAATGTAAATTGCTCGAGAGTTGCCACATTTTATACGCTTTCTTCCAAGTACCATCGAGTAAAATAACTCGTACTTTTCTGGTATCAGCATTGATATTCATAGCCGACACGGGCTGCGCAGTCTCATGCGGGTAAAGTACATAGTTGAGCACATCCGGCTCAGCTAAGCACTCATTCAGCTGAGTGTGCCGGCTAAAATCTTCGGCAACAAAGCGCCTGCAATTCGCTAAAGATAAATCGAGAATTCGGGCTGTGCCCATTGGGCGATGTTCTTCTGTCGGGTGTTGAAGAATGATAAGCTCGACCGACGAGAAAAGCGGCACAATCAAAGAACAGATGCAGGCTTTTCGCGCTTTACCACATTGAGAACAGTATCGAGACATAACGTGAATTACTTTCGCCTTTGCTTACTAAACATAAACCATCAAAAAAATCGTTATTTTGCACTACTTGCTATCAGCTTGGTCTGCTTGGGGTTGCAATGGCCGCCACTGGCCGCCCTTAGTGCATGGAATCGGCCTGCCATTGAAGCGGGCCAATGGTGGCGGATCCTAACAGGAAATTTCACACACACCAACTTTACACATCTTGGTATGAACCTCGCAGGGCTGTGGATTATCCATTTTGTGTTTCAGCCGAGCAGTAAAAAATGGTTAATCAGCCTTCTGGCAACCAGCCTGATGGTAGGCGTCAGCCTTTTTTTGAGCCGTATGCAAGTCTATGTCGGCCTTTCAGGCGCGCTCCATGGAATGTTTGCCTATTTGGCGCTGCAAGAAGCACTGCAAGGGCGTCGCAGCAGTTGGCTGTTGGTGGTTGGTGTTATTGTCAAAGTTGTCTGGGAGCAAATTTTCGGCGCTTCAAGTAACACCAGTGAGCTTATTAATGCACGCGTGGCTATCGAAGCGCATTTAGCAGGCATGTTGGCTGGGTTGATACTCGCCATCGGTGAATGGCTGAGATCAAAAAAAACGGAGAAGTAACGTACTTCTCCGCTTAATACTCTCCGAAAAATAATCTGCCTGCTTCGAGAAAGACGCACCTAACCTAAACGATTGGCCGTTGACCGCGACTGATCAATTTCAGCAACACACTATCAGCCGCTTCGCCCGCAACACCAGCCAATTTATCAGTCAGTTTTTTCTTCTGCACATAATGGATTGCCAGTACCGTTTTATCTTTACACGCAGCAACCACTAAGTCGTCAGAAGTTTTGATCTCATCGACTAAACCGAGCTCTTGAGCTTGAGTACCAAACCAGTGTTCACCAGTGGCCACTTTCTCAAGGTCAAGCGCTGGACGATGCTCGCGGATAAAATCTTTAAACAGTTCGTGAGTCTCTTCGAGTTCTTGCTTGAACTTATCGCGCGCTTTATCACTGTTTTCACCAAACATAGTCAGCGTGCGTTTGTATTCACCTGCGGTCAACTGTTCAAATTCAATATCATGTTTTTTAAGCAGTTTATTAAAGTTAGGTAGTTGCGCGATAACGCCAATGGAACCGACAATAGCAAAAGGAGCGGCCACAATTTTATCAGCAATACACGCCATCATATAACCACCGCTGGCGGCCACTTTATCAACTGCGATGGTTAGGGGTAACCCAGCTGCTTTAATGCGATCGAGCTGCGAAGAAGCCAAACCATAACCATGCACCATGCCACCGCCAGTCTCTAAACGCAGCAACACTTCATCACCTTGACGAGCAACGGCGAGAATGGCGGTCACTTCCTCGCGTAACGAACTCACTTCTTTGGCATCAATACTGCCGTTGAAATCCAAGACAAAGAGATGCGGTTCACGTTTGGTATCTAGCGCTCCCTCTTTGGCCGCTTTTTTGATCGCTTTGTCACGTGCTTTGTTTTTCTCTTTTTCGCTTTTCTTTTCTACTTTATCGCGAGCCTTCAAGAAAGCATCATCGTGCAGATGGTGTTCCATCTGCTCGACCATTTCTTTATGACGCTCGGTTAAATTCACTACTTCCAGCTCGCCTTTCTGCGCGCTGTTTTTTCCGCCCACTGATTTCACAATGACCAATAGCACAACAAGAGCGACGACGATTGTCGCAATCTTGGCCAAAAATAGGCCGTAGTCCAATAAAAATTCCAACGTCCTAATCCTCATAGGTTTTGATTTGGTGTATTGTAACCACCTTGTCACGAAGACTTAAAGCAAATCATAACAATAAGGAAGCACAAGGTGGATTATTCAGTTTCTGCAGATGCCCTCAAAGATAGAGTCATTTTAGTTACAGGTGCTGGCGACGGTATCGGTAAACAAGCCGCCATCAGCTATGCAGCCCACGGCGCAACCGTCATTTTGCTCGGCCGCACGGTGAAAAAGTTAGAACAAACGTATGATGAGATAGAAAACGCTGGCTACGCAACACCTGCGATTGTTCCGCTGGACATGAAAGGAGCCACCAAGCAACATTACCTCGATATGATCGATACCATTGCAGAGCAGTTTGGTCGCTTAGATGGCGTGCTACATAACGCGGGGCTTTTGGGTGTGATCAGCCCGTTTGATCAGATCGGTGAAGATTCTTATGACGATGTCATGCAGGTCAACGTCAAAGCGCAATTCTTACTCAGCCAAGCGGCGCTGCCATTGCTGCACAAATCTCCAGATGCGCGAATTGTATTTACGTCTTCAACCGTAGGCCATGATGGTCGTGCTTTTTGGGGCACTTATGCTATGTCAAAATTCGCCACAGAAGGGATGATGCAAGTGCTAGCTGATGAGCTAAGCAACACATCAATTCGAGTGAATGCAATTAATCCCGGTGGCACGCGTACTGGCATGCGCGCTAAAGCTTATCCCGCTGAAGATGTGGAGTTGTTGAAAACGCCTAAAGATATCATGCCGCTTTATCTCTATTTAATGGCGCCGGAAGGCCAAGCTGTGAATGGTCAATGTATCGATGCACAACCGAAAAAGTAATGGCTTAGCTTTTTCTTAATCTTTCAATGCCTTGCCTCATCAGCAAGGCATTGTCGTTTGAGGTAAAAATCACTATTTCATGTCGGCACATTAGAGACGACTTTGTTGTGATGATGGCTAAAAATCTTACGAAAGCACATCACGTAATCGGTCTTGTGCCACTTGTACTAATAAATCGGGTTGGAATTTAGAGATAAAACGATCACAACCCACTTTTTGTACCATGGCTTCATTAAAGCTGCCACTGAGTGACGTGTTTAACGTAATAAATAGTGATTTCATTCTCGGATCATTACGGATCTCGGAAGTCAGTTTATAGCCGTCCATTTCTGGCATTTCAGCATCGGTGATCATCAGTAAAAGCTCACTCGTTACATCTCTTCCTTCATCGCTCCACGACTTCAGAAGATTCAATGCTTCTAAGCCATCTCTGCATTCGACAATTTCCAAACCAAGCTGTGAGAGCGTCCCTTTAATTTGGTTACGAGCCGTTGAAGAATCATCCACAATCAGAATTTTTCGCCCGACCATCTCCGCAACCAAATCATGGTCAAGAACGCCTTCTGAGATAGAAACGTCATAATCAATAATCTCAGCTAACACTTTTTCAACATCAATGATTTCAACAATATGGCTACTGTTGACCTCTTTAACATGGGTGATAGCGGTAAGGTAATTAGATCGGCCAGCTAAACGCGGTGGTGGCTGAATTTCAGTCCATGCGGTATTGATAATATTGCGAACTTGCCCAACCAAAAAACCTTGAATGGTTCGATTGTACTCAGTGATGATGAGGTTCTGTTCCTGGCTATCCAAGCGAGATGGAGGAAAACCGATCGCACTGCGCAAATCAATGACAGGAACTGGCACTCCCCTCAATGAGGCTACACCCGTAATATTATGATGAGAACCGGGCAATTTCGTTAACTGAGGAACTTTGATCACTTCCCTCACCTTAAATACATTGATCGCAAAAATTTGCCGGCTATTTAAGCTGAATAAAAGCAACTCAAGTCGATTCTCTCCGACAAGATTGGTGCGCTGGTCAACCGTATTTAAAACACCTGACATACGAAATCCCGAAAATTATAGTGAACTCACATAACAGTATAGCCATATGGGTTAATTGTAAAAAATATAAATGATCTAACCGCGAAAAAATTAACCTTCGACAACTTTCATCAGCAAAAGTCCATCATAGAGGGCTTGTTTAATCAAAGCCGCACCGGGCATGGTTGCCTGTTTATAAAAACGTGATTCCACTAATTCGAGATCTTGATGATAGACAGGTAAGCTCTGCTCTTCGATGCATTTTTGCAATGCAGGGTATAACACGTTCTTAGCTTGGTTGATAACACCACCGATAAGAATTTTTTCTGGGTTAAATAGGTTGATCACAATTGCGATTGCGGCCCCTAAATAACGCCCTAGTTTCTCTATCACATCCACCGCTAATGGGTCACCCTCTGCTGCGGCCTCACAGATATCTTCAATAGTGATTTCACTGTGCTCAGTCAATGATGAAACCTCACCGTTTGCAATACGCAACGCCACTTCTTCACGAATTGCTTGCGAACTGGCGACTGTCTCCAAACAGCCAATATTGCCACAATGGCAACGTTTACCGTGCGGATCAATTTGGATATGGCCTAACTCACCGATATTCCCGTGCCGACCTTGCAGCACCCTGCCATCAAGGATAATGCCGGCCCCTAAACCGTGGTGAATAGAGATAAGAACTGAATTTTCATTGCCTTGCGAATGGCCAAACAACTTTTCAGCCAGTGCCCAAGCTCGGGTATCATTCGCAACAAATACAGGTAGGCCCGTCGCCTTATAAATTTCAGGACCAAGAGCCAGATTTTCCACATTGTAATGAGGCATCTGCAGTACAATCCCTTGCTCTGAATTCACTAAACCGGGCAAGGTAATTGCGATACTCGTCACTCGATCCAATTGCGACGAGTAGGTTTGAAAAAATTCTTCAATTTCGTAAAGCAACCTAGCGAGCACGTCATCTTGGTCTAGCTCATGGATCTCAATTTTGGTGTCGATCAACACTTCACCACCCAACTCATGCAGGGCAATAATTAGGTAACCACGCCCTAAACGCATGGATAAAAATTGCCATCCCTCATTATTGGTTTGTAAACCAACGGCTGGGCGGCCACGGCTGATCGCTTCTTGTACTGTCGTTTCATGGATTAAATGAGCTTCAATTAACTCACGAGTAATTTTGGTAATACTTGCCGGAGCAAGCTCACTCTCCTTCGATAAATCGATGCGAGAAATGGGACCTTTTTGGTCAATGAGTTTATATACACGACCAGCATTGACCTGTTTGATATGATCAATATGGCCTGGTTGCGCCATATACATTGGGAGCTCCAGAAATCAATAACATGCCAATTTTTTTACTTTGCGAAGTAATTGTGAAGCGCTTTAGTATATTGCCGTGACAAGCATCACGGATATACATAGATCTTCGTGTATTTAGCCAATAAACTGCCATTTGTTTACATTCAAAAAATATGAAACTCCTCTTTTTTTGTGACAAAAATCATCTGACACCTGTCGATAAATTTCACTCTTATCCCCTTTCTTTCGCCAGATCTTGCATATACTCAATCTAGATTCCCGCCCCATCAGGAGAACACAATGACCGCTGTGTTAAGAAGAACAAAAATCGTGACTACTTTAGGCCCATCAACAGACAAAGGCGAGATATTAGAGGCGATTATCAAAGCTGGCGCAAATGTTGTGCGCATGAATTTTTCACATGGTAGCTCCGAGGACCATAAACTGCGAGCGCAACGAGTAAGAGCTATCGCGGCTAAGTTGGGTCGCCATGTCGCTTTACTTGGTGATTTACAAGGACCAAAAATTAGGGTCTCCACATTTAAAGAAGGAAAAGTCTACTTAAATGAAGGTGACCGATTTGTTCTTGATGCAGAGCTCCCCCCAGGGCAAGGTGACCAAGATTCGGTTGGCATTGACTACAAAAAACTACCACAAGATGTGCAGCAGGATGATTTGCTGCTATTGGACGACGGACGAGTACAACTACTCGTCACAGCAGTCGATGGTGCTAAAATACACACCATAGTCACCGTCGGTGGTCCACTTTCAAATAACAAAGGCATCAACAAAAAGGGTGGCGGTTTATCGGCGGAAGCGCTGACCGAAAAAGACAAACGAGACATACTACTCGCCGCCGAAATACAGGTTGAATATCTGGCCATTTCATTTCCTCGCAATGGCGAAGATATGAAATACGCTCGCCGCCTCGCTCGTGATGCAGGCCTTGAAGCCAAACTCGTGGCGAAAGTGGAACGGGCAGAAACCGTGGCCAGTGATCACAATATTGATGACATCATTATGGCCTCCGATGTGATCATGGTCGCTCGTGGTGACTTGGGGGTAGAAATTGGTGATCCTGAGCTGGTTGGTGTGCAGAAAAAACTGATCCGCCGCGCTAAGGCACTCAATAGAGTAGTGATCACCGCAACACAAATGATGGAGTCAATGATAGAGAACCCAATGCCAACCCGCGCGGAGGTAATGGATGTTGCCAATGCGGTGCTTGACGGAACCGATGCGGTGATGCTTTCAGGTGAAACTGCTGCTGGGAAATACCCAGTAGAAACGGTTCGTTCGATGGCCGAAGTGTGTGTCGGCGCGGAAAAAATGATCGAAGCTAGCCAACAAAATTACCGAATCGATACTTCGTTTGTGACTGCTGAAGAGACCATCGCGATGTCCACTATCTATGCGGCCAATCACATGGAAGGAATCAAAGCCATGGTGACTCTGACCGAATCAGGAAGAACAGCGCTTATGACCTCACGCTTAAATTCTGTACTGCCTATCTTTGCTATGTCGCCCAATGAACGAAGTTTAAACCGCTGCGCTCTATATCGGGGAGTCACACCCGTCTATTTTGATACCAAAGCAGACACTGGTTTTGATGTGGCCGTTGCAGCTCTCAATACGCTTAAGGAGAAAAAATTGTTAGAGTTCGGTGACTTAGTGATCATCACTCAAGGTGACATTATGGATGTCGAAGGGTCAACCAACTGCATGCGTATCCTGCCGGTCCTTGAATAACCCGTTCTCCCCGTTGACTTAATGGTCGCGGGGAAAATAATCCGATGATGCAATACGGGACTGATATGCCGACTGCGCTTGGTTAAATTGGTCGATAAAGCGATAACCCGCTGTCAGTCCCAGCTCATAATCATAAAGCAGATCTTCTTTGCTGCTTAAGAGAGATCTTGACCTCAATGGTTCGCTGGGCACAATCTGTAGGATGTAAACATCATCCGGCGGCGCACGCAAAAATTCTTGAGTAAGAGAATAAGTTTGGTAATGCACCATTAACATATCCGCTAACCCCGAATCAAACTTGTCACCAATTAAATGACTCAAGCGATAAATATCATCAGCGCCAAATAACCAGCGTCCACCATTGAGTAGCTCCAAATTCATTTGCTCACGTTTTTGTAGCTTAGAACGTTCTATTTGTTGATGGAGAAGACCACTCCACTCTTGCTTCCAGTAAGACAATTTTTGTCGCCACTGACCTTGAATATTTTGCAAAGGTTCATGTAGCCAATGAGCCTCGTTGTAAGGCTTAGCAGAAGGCAACGGCTTCATCGGTAACCCACTCTCTACCGCGTCGACATCAGGGCATTCAGTGCGGATTACCGCGACAAAACGGGCACCTCTACGCCATGCCTCCTGAACTGGAATTGATGCCGATACTCCACCATCAATATATAGGTCATCATCCAGCTTGACTTCATGCGGATATAAGCGGGGAATCGCACAGGTGGCAATCAACACCTCTCGCCAGTTACTTTCTAATATCGGGAAATAATGGTCGTGTAGTGAGTGTGCTGAGGTAACAGCAGCATAAGCTTTTCTTTTCGCAAGGACTTGGGCTCCCATATCGACATCCAACCGATAAGGAAATTCCGATATGCGATCTAAAGCCCAATCCAAGTTCATGAACTGCTTACGCCGAACGTAGCTAAATAGATTAAAAAAATTAGCATCCGTGGTGAGTTCTAAAATAAAAGCCTTGCCTAACCCATGTTGACGGCATAGGTAAGCGCACAAATTCAATGCACCTGCAGAGGTGCCATAAAATTCATCAAAGGGGTCAAAATTGGAAAGAAGGAACGCATCTAACACACCTGCGGTAAAAATACCTCTTTGGCCACCACCTTGGGCAACCAATGCATTTTTTCCTCCAATGTACTTCGAGAGCCGATCTAAATCCGCTCTCGTCTCTTTATCAGAGATAGTTCCACTAGTGTTCATCAGCAGAACCCTCGTTGATTAATGGCTGATAGCGATCAAACCAAAACCGACGAGAATAGTAAAGACCGTTGCAGTAATCACTAATGCATATTTTAGATCAAGTTCCATAGCCACCTCCTATCAGATAACAAAGTAATAACATCAGTGTGAAGTATCTTCAAGAATCGTTGGTTTTTCGTGCACAATTATGGAGTTACTATCACAATAACCTAATCGTTAAAAAGTGGCTTAGGTTAATAATTATGCATCAATACAATAAAATCATTCTTATCATAGGAGCTTTATCTGCTCACTATGCACAAGCGCAAGTCATCGTCTCTCCCTTTTTTGGGTATATCATTGGGGGGGAAGTCGAGGATCAAGCCAGCAATGAATACGATTTAAAAGCTTCCTCTGGTTATGGCCTCGCTATAGAAACTGATTACGAAAAAGGCCGAATTGGTCTGTTTTATGCCACTCAAAACACCGCTGTTGAAACCATTAACGCGGATGCCAACATCCATTACCTCCACTTTCAAAGCAGCATTTATTATCCGACAAGCCAACAATTGACCGCTTATATAGGCCTAGGTATCGGTGGTTCTTATACGGATGTTGACTGGGCTAAAGATAAATATGGTTTTTCTTCAAGCTTGTTTGGGGGTTTTGAGTATGCCTTTACCGATAACATTGCGCTGAATAGCCAAGTGCGTTGGTTAGGTACCTCTGTTGACAACGAAACTTCAGCAACCTGCACACTGCCCTCTTCAGAAACGTGCGCGATTCGTTTTAAATCTGATTGGATCAATCAATTTTCGGCTAATATCGGCCTAACAGTTCGTTTTTAAACCAAGATAAAATTGTGGTGTGATTCACTAGTGAGTGTATGTTTTTCAGTCATACACTCTTCGACAAAAAATAGTTTTATCATTTATATTTTTTAGACAACGAAGTTATAAATTCCATTCTTATTAAAAAATGACGTTCATTCCACCTAAATCCCAATTAATTAACAACTAATACACCATCAAAAAACCAGAGAATAACATTTACAATCTATTGCCTTAACTTAGATTAGTCTGTAGTCTCGAACCCATGCGTAGCTGATTATTTCAGATACAGCAAACACACATCGAACTATTAAGAACAATATTCTGAGTTCTCTGAAAGCTGACAACATATAACACTAACTTTTTGCCAGTTCATGGATGATGGCGCAAATATTCACGGTCTACTTAGTGTACCGATAGTATTCATCACTCCAACACTGGCTCCGCAGCCGAAGAGAAGCTTCATACCTCAGGGAAGTCGTAAAGGAGTAAACAATGAAGCGAGAACAATGGGGATCCCGTGCAGGGTTCATTCTGGCTGCCGTAGGTTCGGCTATCGGTCTTGGAAACATATGGCGTTTCCCTTATATGGCTTATGAGAATGGGGGTGGTGCATTCTTCATCCCTTACCTTTTCGCCATGATCACAGCGGGTATACCGTTTATGATCCTAGAGTTCAGTATGGGTCAAAAGCATCGCGGTTCAGCACCAGCCACACTGGCTAAAATTCACGCAAAATTTGAATGGTTAGGTTGGTTCCAAGTAGGGGTTGCCGCTATTATTGCTGTGTATTATGTGGCCGTTATTGGCTGGGCTATTTCCTACTTTGGTATGTCGTTTACACAAAGTTGGGGAACCGATACTAATGCTTTCTTCTTTAGCAACTATTTAGCACTAGGCGATAATTCACCGACCAATCTCGGTAGTATTCAATGGAAAATCGCCATTGCAATGCTGATTGCATGGGCCATTACTTATGCTGCTATCGTCGGTGGAGTGAAATCTGGAATCGAACGCGCTTCAAAAATCATGATGCCAATACTGTTTATCATGGTACTGCTTTTGATTGGCCGCATGATTTTCCTACCAGGTGCATTAGATGGTGTGAACTACATGTTTGAGCCTGACTTTGACAAGATCTGGGATGTGAAGGTTTGGGCTGCTGCTTATGGACAGATTTTCTTCACCCTAAGTATTGGTTTTGCCATCATGCTGGCGTATTCCAGCTACCTTCCTGAGAAATCAGACATAACGAATAACGCCTTCATGACAGTATTGATCAACTGTGGTTTCTCAATTCTGGCGGGGATTATGATTTTCTCTGTTCTTGGCTACATGGCTCATGAACAAGGCAAACCGTTGACAGAAGTCGTGTCTGCGGGCGTTGGGCTTGCATTCGTTACGTTACCAGCGGCTATCAACCTATTGCCAGCACCCTATATTCTTGGGCCAATCTTCTTCTTTGCACTTGTTGTTGCAGGCCTAAGCTCACACATATCAATCATTGAAGCCGTCACCTCAGCCGTCATCGATAAGCTAAAATGGAGCCGTAAAAAGGCCGCTAATGTAGTTATCAGCGTAGGGTTTTTGGTTTCAATGGCCTTTGCGACCAACGGTGGCCTGTTGCTGCTCGACCTTGTCGACCACTTCGCAAACAACGTGGGCATTATGGCGAGCTGTCTAGTGGAACTTACGCTCATGGCATGGCTATTTAAGATTTCTGACGTACGCAAATACGTGAACAGCATTTCCGATTTCAATATTGGCGTGTGGTTTGATATTTGTCTGCGCTTTATCTCACCTGTAATTTTGGCCATTATTGTCGCCACAAAACTGAACGCTCTATTCACAGAAGGTTACGGTGGTTATGACCTCACCCTAGGATGGGTCATGATCGGGTTACTATTCGCTATAGGCGTAACAATCAATGCAACAAGCCGCAAGGAGTGCAACTAATGACGACAAGTGCAATTATTATGATGATTATTGGTTTGGGCATTACGTGGGGTGGCGCCGCCATCTGCATTAAAAAAGCCATGAACAAACAATAATCCTGTTGATTCTAAAAGCCGATGTTATCATCGGCTTTTTTTATGCCTGTCGACAACCGCTACACTTGCCTCTTGAAGCCAAACCTATTCATGCCACCCAAACCACAGCAAAATTAAACAAGTGATGTGAATAAAGGAATAGAGCGAAATAGCCCTTACTTGATTATCGTTTGAGATAAAAGAGAGTTAAGTCAACAAGCCAAGCGTGAGATCCGTCTTATCGCCGCAAGCGGACAACTCAACTAATAAATGAGATGGCAATGATCAACTTATAAAAATAGGGGATGGCTGATGAACGAGTTAGCGGCAAAAGAAAAGGAGGCTTTCGCCTCCTTTTTTATAGGGGAATGAAAAGATATGAATTAACCGTGGTTACGGATCCACTCATCCATTTCAGTTTTAAGGTTGTCAGACTTAGTACCAAAGATAGCTTGAACGCCACCCGATACAACAACAACACCCGCAGCACCAAGCTGTTTCAATTTCTCTTGGTTTACTGCTTCTGTTTTAGCAACAGAAACGCGTAGACGAGTAATACATGCATCTAGGTTAGTGATGTTTTCTTTACCACCAAAGGCTGCAACAAGTTCACCAGCTAACTCACTACCTGTAGCAGAAGAAGCTTCTTCAGATTCATCTTCACGACCTGGAGTTTTCAGGTTCATCGTACGGATAACGAAAGTAAACACGACATAGTATAGAACTGCATAAGCAATACCTAGACCAACCAATAGCAACATGTTTTCAGCACGAGGAGATTGAACAACAAAGTCAATGAAACCGTTCGAGAACGTGTGACCGTGAACAACACCTAGAGCGTTAGTCAATACATAAGCAAGACCAGCTAGCAAAGCATGAACAACATAAAGTACTGGAGCGATGAATAGGAACGAGAACTCAATAGGTTCTGTAATACCCGTTAGGAATGAAGTCAATGCAGCTGACGCCATGATACCCATTACTTTGGCACGGTTTTCTGGTTTAGCACTGTGTGCAATTGCAATTGCTGCAGCTGGAAGACCGAACATTTTGAATAGGTAGCCACCCGCTAGTTGACCGAAACCGTTACCTGCAGCGCGAGACGCATCATCAGCAGTCAAGAAACAAGTCATGATACCGTGAACGGTAGTACCTGCATTGTTGGTACATGTACCTGCTTCATAGAAGAAAGGCACGTTCCAGATGTGGTGAAGACCAAATGGAATCAATGAACGCTCAACAACACCGTAGATACCAAATGCGGTTACTGGGTTTTGGTTAGCAGCCCAATCAGAGAATGTTGCGATAGCTGAACCTACAGGAGGCCAAATGATAGATAAAACAATACCTAGAGCAATCGCAAGGAAACCCGTAATGATTGGTACTGCACGTTTACCCGCGAAGAAGCCAAGATATTCAGGAAGTTGAATTTTGTAAAAACGATTGAATGCCCAAGCAGCAACACCACCTGCAAGGATACCACCAAGAACGCCTGTCTCGATGTTATCAACACCCATTACGACTGCCATTACTTTTAGCGTCGCAACCATGATGCCATAGCCAACAATTGCTGACAGGCCTGAAACACCATCGTTATTCGTGAAGCCTAATGCTACACCTACTGCAAAGAGTAGTGCCATTTGACCAAAAACCGAACCACCAGCTTGTTCCATTAAATGTGAAACAACTTCTGGTAGCCAGCTAAAGTTCGCTGCACCCACACCAAGCAAAATACCCGCAACTGGTAAAACTGATACTGGAAGCATCAGAGCCTTACCAACTTTCTGCAGGTTTGCAAAAAGGTTTTTAAACATGTTTATGCTCCTGATTAAGTTATTAGAATTGTTTGGGTTCTAACGGCACACCCCCGTAGCCTAAATGTTAGCACCCAATGAAAATGTAACCACATATCGCATTATATTTTTCGCCTCTAAATATATCTTGATGCCACTCAAACTTTCTAGTTAGTAACGAAATTTTGTTTCAAAACAATAGACCGATCACAATGCGGGAGGGTGTAAACTCTGCCAATCAATTAATATAACTACATGTTTTATAATGACATTGTTAAAAATACCATTAATTTCACAGAGTGAATAAAATTAGCGCACTTGTTATTTTTAGTAACAAAATTACAATTTTAACTTTCAAGCTTATTTTTTCAACAGATTAAGTAAACAAGGTAATAAGTTGTTAATTATCACGCTAACTTGATAAAAAACGCCGTCTTACACGCATTTCTCACGACAATTCAACTTTCCGTCGCAAAAAAAGATTTTGGTAATTTTCGGTCGTTTTTTCTTCAATTTCTTTTAATGACAGATTTTTTAGCTGTGCGATATAAGCAGCAACCTCAACAACGTAGGCCGGCTGATTTTGCTGACCACGGTGTGGAACCGGCGCAAGATAAGGGGAATCAGTTTCAATCAGCAAGCGTTCCAAGGGCAGCGCCT
Organism: Vibrio sp. B1-2; assembly: GCF_963888445.1. Classification (NCBI taxonomy): domain Bacteria; kingdom Pseudomonadati; phylum Pseudomonadota; class Gammaproteobacteria; order Vibrionales; family Vibrionaceae; genus Vibrio; species Vibrio sp. B1-2. The sequence continues at coordinate 105,464 of NZ_CAWPJH010000040.1, read as the reverse complement.
TCACAACTTCTTTCAATTCTGTCGCTTGTCTAAACGTGACAATTCCTGAGATAGAAATATAAAAGCCAAGCTCCATAGCGGCTTGTGCAAAGGCAAGATCTTCAGTAAAACAATGGATAACACCACCGCACCTTTCTGCCCCACCATCACGGAGCATTTCAAGAGTATCAGCCCGGGCATTTCGTGTATGAATAATCAAAGGTTTGTTAAGGGCAACGGCGGTTTCAATGTGCTGTGAAAACCGTAACTTCTGTAACTCAGCCGTTTCCGGTTGATAGTGATAATCTAGCCCCGTTTCGCCAATCGCCACCACTTTGGGATGACTCACGTATTGACGGAAGCGGGTCAATTCAAAATGACTTTCAACGTCAAGTGGATGAACACCACAAGAAGCATGAACATTATCAAAGGGCTGAATAAGCTCTAACATTGGTTCAAAAGAATCCAGCGTTACGCCAACAGAAAGCAATTGCTTAACATTGGCTTGACGAGCTTTTTCTACTACATCAGCAACATCGATATGGAGCGTATCGTAATCAAGTTTATCTAAGTGGCAGTGCGAATCTACAAACATGTTTTCTCATCATTAAAGTTAAATAGCCAATCGCTGATCAGTAGCTCGCTATTGAGCCCACTAAACGTCTTTAGTTCTTCCATCAAACGAGTTAATGCCTTGGTTTGGCGATAAAGTACTGGGTAGCTGATCTGTTTTGCTAATCGAAGGCTAATAGGAAGCTGCTGCTGTTCAACCACGCCAAATTGTACCTTTTGCGTATCGGTCAACATGGTCCACAACCAAGCCAAATATTGGGTAGGCGCCTCATTAATCTGCTTCACACAAGCGGAAATATCGGCACTGGCATCGGTTAAGCAATGAGCAATATTTTGCTCAAAAGCCTGATATTTTGCTAACTCTCCCGATTGAATAAACGCCAACGTATTTAGTGGTGAATAACCATTTAAATGCGCCGCATAAGGAGGGACAGGTTGCGATGTCTGTTCACTTAACCAATGCGAGACTTGTTCACTGCTCGGTGGTGTCAGCACCGTTTTTTGACAGCGACTGATAATGGTTGGGAGTAATGGGTTGATACGAGAGGCGACAAGTAAGAAAAAACAATTGCGCCCCGGAGCTTCTAACGTTTTGAGCAGTGCATTCGCTGCTGATTCATTCATGGAATCGGCGGGATTAATAACGATAAAGCGAGCACCAGAAAGCTGCGCCGATTCTTGAGCCAACTTATTGCATTGCCTAATTTGATCAACGGTAATCGCCTTCCCCTCTTTTTCAGGCGAGATCAGATGAAAATCAGGGTGACTACCAGACTTCATCAATTCGCAGCTATGACAAAACCCACACGCTTCTGAATGGCTATGCGAACACATCACTGCTGCACTCAACTTCTCAATGAGCCGTTCAGCGCCCAGCCCTGAGGGAGAAACGAGTAAGCTCGCCGCAGGGAACTGCTGGTTATTGAGGCTGGTTTGCCACTGAAGCCAATAGCCTGCTAACCAAGGATACAGATCATTTATCATTAATTTGTTACTCAATGTTTAGCCCTAGTTTCTCTCTAGCATATTGGTTTCTAGAAACTGGGTTAACGCTGCTTTGATAGAGAATGCCACCGCTTCTATTGTTTGTTCAGCATTAATCACAGCCACGCTTTTATCTTCCTTAGCTAGGGCAAGGTAACGTTCACGCGTGCGCTCAAAAAAACCAATATCCATTTTTTCGATACGATCAAGCTCACCTCGACCTCTGGCTCTTTCTAAACCGATGCTCGGATCTAGGTCCAAATAGAGAGTAAAATCTGGCTTAAAATCACCTAGCGTTACCTTTTTAAGGTTTTGCATCGTTTCTAGCGGAATTTGCCTCCCACCACCTTGGTAGGCTTGAGAGGACATATCATGGCGATCACCAACCACCCACGAACCAGCCGCAAGTGCAGGCTTAATCACATTTTCAACCAATTGAACACGAGCGGCGTACATTAATAGCAGCTCAGTCATATCCTGAAGCACTTCACCGTCATGCTCTTCTTTGACTAAAGCGCGCATTTTTTCTGCTAAAACAGTCCCGCCCGGCTCACGAGTATGAGTGATATTTGTCACGCCGAACTCAATAAGTGTTTCTCTAATGGATTGAATAGCAGTGCTTTTTCCTGCGCCTTCTAAACCTTCTACAACAATAAATTTAGCATTCATGACTGGGTTCTTAACTGTTTTAAATAAGCGCGAACAGCGCGATTATGTTCATTCAATGTTTTAGAAAAAACGTGTCCACCAGAGCCACTGGCAACAAAATACAAATAATTACTCTGCTCTGGGTTTAATGCCGCTTTGATTGAGGCTTCCCCCGCCATCGCAATAGGCGTAGGAGGTAAACCAAAAATAGTATAAGTATTAAATGGCGTCGGTGTTCTTAAGTCTTTTTTACGAAGATTGCCATCATAGGCATCGCCAAGCCCGTAAATGACCGTAGGATCAGTCTGTAGCCGCATCCGTTTATTGAGTCGATTGACAAAAACGGAGGCAATGCGCCCTCGCTCTGAAGCAATAGCCGTTTCCTTTTCAATAATTGACGCCAAAATCAACGCTTCATAAGGCGTTTTAATTGGCAGATTTGGCTGGCGATTGGCCCAATGTTGATCGAGTATTTTCTCAAGACGTCTATTGGCCCTTTTTAGGATCTCAAGATCGGTCGTTCCAAAAGGGAAATGATAAGTCTCCGCTAGAAACAATCCTTCAAGCTTTTGCTGCTCAATGCCTAATTTTTGGGCAATGTCGGCTTCTGCCAAATCAGCTATCGTGTTTGTCACGCCTTCAGTTTGTGCAAGCAGAGCTCGCCACTCATTAAAGCGGCTCCCTTCGACAAAGGTAATAGAGAACTGATGCTCTTTACCGGATATCACGTCACTTAAGAGATCGATCAATCGATCTCCGGGTTGTACTTGGTAAGTTCCCGCCTTAATTTTGGTTATTTCAGGATGCAGACGTCGCACTAACTTGTACATCGAAAAATCCGTTATCCATTTTTTCTCATTCAATAGCGTTAATACGCCATTAAGGCTTGTACCAGATTTTATGGTCACGACTTGCGATGAAGGAAGCGATAGAGGCTGTTCTAAATAAGCATCTACCTGTCGCTCAATGTAGAAATATCCAGCTCCAACGGCGATAATGATCAGTAGTAATACAACGAGGATTCGATTAATCACGAGTTAAAACGCTCCTGAAAATAGCGTGTTATTTTACCAATAGGGAAAATCGTATTTGCAATTGCCGTGACAGGCGCAACGCCTAATAAGGAGTTAGTAATAAACACTTCATCTGCCGACAATAACTCTTCTAATGAGAATGCTCTCACCTCAACCTTGAGATCGGTAGCCGCAGCCAATAATACACGGCGAATAACCCCAGCTACGCCTGCATTATCTAAGCTTGGCGTACATAACCTATCCCCTGACACCCAAAAAATATTTGCAACCGTAGTTTCTATGACATGCTCATTGATGTCTAGCGCGATGCCGTCAGCGTACCCTTTTGCATCCATCTCTGACTTCAATAAAACTTGTTCTAGTCGATTGTTATGTTTGTGACCCGCCAATAATGGCGAGAGTCCCATCCGCTGTTGGCATACACCAAGCTCGATACCATCGGCTATCCACTGACCATAATGGGCTGGATACTCAAAGGTACTGATAGTGACTTGAGAATCGCCAACGTTAGCAGGGCTATAACCCCGACCACCTTGTCCGCGGCTAATATGAATTTTCACACCAGATTTTGCGGTACGAGGAACGATCGTTGAGAGCCAATGTTCAACTTGCCGCCAATCAGGGGCGGGAATAGCTAAACACCGCAAACAAGATTCCATGCGTTCAACGTGCATATCCCAATATTGAAGCTCACCAGCGCAAACGAGAATCGTTGTGAAGCAACCATCCCCATACTGAAAAGAGCGATCAGTAAGAGATAGAGTGTCACTAGGTTGTCCATTTACCCAAAACATCGTGCTTACCCCACAAAAAGAAACGGCTCAATGCTAAGCATCAAGCCGTTCAAACTCAAGTGTCACAACCACAATCATTAGATTTTTTTGAAAATCAACGAGCCGTTTGTACCACCAAAACCAAAAGAGTTACAGATTGCATATTCCATACCTTCCACTTTGCGGGCAGTGTGTGGAACAAGATCAATGCCTAAACCTTCTTCTGGATCATCAAGGTTAATGGTTGGTGGAACAATTTGGTCAACTAATGACATAACGGTGATAATGGCTTCAACAGAACCAGCCGCGCCTAGCAAATGACCAGTCATCGATTTAGTAGAAGAGACAAGAACTTGTTTCGAACCTTCTTCACCTAAAGCGCGCTTAACACCTTTAATTTCCGCAACATCACCAGCTGGAGTCGAAGTACCATGCGCGTTGACGTAACCGATTTGAGTACCTGTTACGCCCGCATCACGCATCGCGGCTTCCATCGCTAACGCACCGCCTGAACCGTCTTCGCTTGGTGAAGTCATGTGATAAGCATCACCAGACATACCAAAGCCAACTAACTCAGCGTAAATCTTCGCACCGCGTGCTTTAGCATGTTCATATTCTTCAAGAACCATAACACCCGCACCATCGCCTAGAACAAAGCCATCACGGCCCTTGTCCCAAGGACGAGACGCTTTTTGCGGTTCATCATTACGCGTAGACAATGCTTTTGCTGCGCCAAAACCCGCCATGCCAAGTGGTGTCGATGCTTTTTCTGCACCACCTGCCACCATCGCATCGGCATCACCGTATGCAATCATACGTGCCGCATGGCCAATGTTATGTAAACCTGTTGTGCATGCGGTAGAAATAGCGATATTTGGACCACGAAGACCACGCATGATAGACAAGTTGCCTGAAACCATGTTGACAATCGTTGAGGGTACAAAGAACGGGCTCACTTTACGTGGGCCTTTTTCTACCAAGGCATGATGGCCAGTTTCAATTAAATCAAGACCACCAATACCAGAGCCGATAGCAACACCGATTCTTGGGGCATTTTCTGGAGTTACTGTGATACCAGAATCATTAAGTGCTTGGATACCCGCCGCAATACCGTACTGGATAAAGAGATCCATCTTACGGGCATCTTTTTTAGACATATACTCTTCGCAGTTAAAGTCTTTGACTAGACCTGCAAAACGAGTTGAAAAATTGGTGGTATCAAAATGTTCGATATTAACGATACCGCTTTGACCAGCTAGCAGGGCTTTCCAAGAAGATTCTACAGTGTTGCCTACCGGTGACAACATACCCATGCCAGTGACAACGACACGACGCTTGGACACGATCATATTCTCCGGAGTTGAAAAGTTCTATGAGAGGTATAGAAGAGTTAGAAAAACTCAGGCGGCCAGAGGGCCGCCTGGGGAGAGATATTACTGAGCGCTGTTTACGTAGTCGATTGCAGCTTGAACAGTAGTGATCTTCTCAGCTTCTTCATCTGGAATTTCAGTATCGAATTCTTCTTCTAGAGCCATTACTAGCTCAACTGTATCTAGAGAATCAGCACCTAGATCTTCTACGAAAGAAGCTTCATTCTTTACTTCTGCTTCGTCTACACCTAGCTGTTCAACAATGATTTTCTTTACGCGTTCTTCGATGTTGCTCATGTTTTCTTTTCCTTTACAGATTTCGCCTAATGCGATGGTTCCGTAGTTTATTCTAACTAGGGAAAGTTGCAAGTGGGTCATTGCTGGTCAAACCACAATTTTACCGATTTTAACCGAAATTAAGACCATTTTTGACTTAAATCATGCACAAATGTTGCGCATATAGTTAGCAAGTTTTACACGTTGTTGACAATAGCAAAGCCTTTATTTCATCAATAACGTTCAAAAACCAACTTATACCATGTACATCCCGCCATTTACGTGCAAAGTTTCACCCGTAATGTAGGCAGCCTCTGGAGAAGCTAAAAATACCACTGCCGACGCAATTTCGCGTGGGTCGCCTAAGCGGCCAGCTGGCACTTGGGCTAGTGTAGCAGTACGTTGGTCATCATTCAGCGCTTTTGTCATATCTGTTTCGATAAAACCTGGCGCAACTGTGTTAACCGTCACACCACGAGATGCAACTTCACGAGCCATAGACTTAGTAAAGCCAATTACGCCCGCTTTTGCCGCTGCGTAGTTGGTTTGACCAGCGTTACCCATAGTACCGACAACAGAGCCCACATTGATGATGCGACCATTGCGCTTTTTCATCATGCCACGTAGCACCGCTTTCGATAAGCGGAAGATAGACGTTAAATTGGTATCAATAATATCTGACCATTCATCATCTTTCATGCGCATTAAGAGATTATCACGAGTAATCCCGGCATTATTCACAAGAATATCGATCACGCCAAACTCGTCATTGATGGTTTTCAGCGTCGCTGCGATAGATTCCACATCCGTCACGTTCAGCGCTAGGCCTTTACCATTATTACCAAGATATTCACTGATTGCCGCTGCACCGCTTTCGCTAGTAGCCGTGCCGATCACTGTTGCACCGCGTTCAACTAATAATTCAGCGATCGCTCGGCCAATACCACGGCTTGCGCCAGTCACGAGAGCAATTTTGCCTTCTAGGTTCATCATCTATTCTTTCCTTTGATTACTTAACGGCATCAAGTGAAGCAATGTCATTCACTACTGCTGATTCAAGCGATTTAATAATGCGCTTAGTCAGGCCTGTCAAAACTTTGCCTGGGCCAACTTCAAGCAGCTTTTCTATGCCTTGCTCATTCATCAACTGCACACATTCTGTCCAACGAACAGGGCTGTATAGTTGACGAACTAACGCATCTTTAATTTTGGCCGGATCAATTTCTGCTATTACATCCACATTGTTGATAACCGGAATTTGTGGTGCATTAAATTCAATCGATTGTAATGCAACCGCTAACTTGTCTGCTGCTGGCTTCATTAAAGCACAGTGAGAAGGAACAGAAACTGGCAATGGCAGCGCGCGCTTTGCTCCGGCCTCTTTGCATAACTGACCTGCACGTTCAACCGCATCTTTGTTGCCTGCGATGACAACTTGGCCTGGCGAGTTAAAGTTAACTGGTGAAACCACTTCACCTTGAGCAGCTTCTTCACACGCTTTTGCTATCAGCTCATCATCAAGACCGATAATAGCCGACATCGCACCTACACCTTCCGGAACGGCTTCTTGCATTAACTGACCACGCAGCTCTACTAATTTGGTGGCTTGCTTAAAGTCAACTACACCAGCACACACCAGTGCGGAATACTCACCCAAGCTATGGCCAGCAAACAAGGCTGGCTGCTCTAAACCTAGGCTTTGCCATAGCCGCCAAAGGGCAACAGAAGAAGCGAGTAATGCCGGTTGAGTACGAGAGGTTTGATTAAGATCTTCTACTGGGCCATTTTGTACCAATGCCCATAAATCATAACCCAGCACTTCAGAAGCTTCGGCAAATGTCTGTTGAATGACATCATACTGCTGACCAAGTTCTGCAAGCATACCAACTGATTGCGAGCCTTGACCTGGAAATACGATAGCAAACTTGCTCATTGTTTGTTTCCTTAAGTAAAAACAAGAGGTTGAACCAACCCCTTAAAATAAAAATCTATCCGCTTAAAACTTAACGAGTGCCGAGCCCCAAGTAAAACCACCACCGAAGGCTTCAAGCAATAACGTTTGACCACGTTGAATTCGACCATCTCGCACGGCTTCATCGAGCGCGGTTGGGACGGTAGCAGCAGACGTATTACCATGGCGATCAAGCGTTATGACAACTTGGTCAAGTGACATCGATAGTTTTTTCGCGGTCGCGGAAATAATGCGATAGTTAGCTTGATGAGGCACTAACCAATCTAATTCTGATTTGTGCATGTTATTGGCAGCAAGCGTATCTTTAACAAGCTTAGAGAGTTGCGTCACTGCCACTTTAAAGACTTCATTACCCGCCATATAGAGCCATTTATCAGCATCACCACCACGCTCTGGAACAGGTAAACTCAAGAGCTCACCAAACTCACCATCAGAATAGATATGAGTCGACAAAATCCCTGGCTCTTCACTTGCACCAATAATGACGGCGCCTGCGCCATCACCAAATAAAATGATCGTCGAACGGTCCGTTGGATCGCAAGTTTTAGACAAGGCATCAGCACCAATGACAAGAATGTTTTTACACATACCCGATTTAATGTGTTGATCTGCAATCGATAATCCATAGACAAAACCCGAACAGGCCGCCGCTAAATCAAAAGCAGGACATCCTTTGATGCCAAGCTTGCCTTGTACCTGACATGCTGCCGAAGGAAATGCATGGCTACTGCTGGTTGTGGCAACAATAATCAGATCAATATCGTTTTTATCAATGCCGGCCATTTGAATGGCATTTTGCGCTGCATAGAAAGCCATATCCGCAACGGTTTCATTCTCCGCGCAAATACGGCGCTCACGAATACCCGTACGGGCAATAATCCACTCATCGCTTGTCTCTACCATTTTCTCTAAATCTGCGTTGGTACGCACCTGAGATGGCAAGTAGCTGCCAGTACCTAAAATTTTGCTATACATGAAGACTAATAATGCCTCTCGAGTAAAACCGCTTCCAAACGATCGCTTATACGGCTGGGGACTTGTCGTTTGACCTCGTGTACCGCTTCGGAAATCGCATTCACGACGGCGAGTACATCAGCACTTCCATGACTTTTTATGACAATGCCGCGCAATCCTAACAAACTTGCGCCGTTATACTGGTCGGGGTTCAATGTTTTTAGTTCAGTAAATAATGAAGAAAACAGTTTTCGTGCAATCCAACCCTTTATGGATGAGCCCAAAAGTTGGCTTTTTAACTTATCAATAAAGAGTTGTGCTGTGCCTTCACATGCTTTCAGGCAAACATTACCGACGAAACCATCGCAAACAATCACATCAGCGACATCATCCAACAACTGATTACCTTCGATATAGCCGATATAGTTGACGGCCTGAGTTTGATTCAACATTTCAGCGCAACGCTTCACTAAATCATTCCCTTTAATCTCTTCCGCACCAATATTAAGGATGGCAACTTTTGCAGAGCGGCCTAAATGCTGTTCGGCTAGCGCACTCCCCATGACAGCAAATTGAAACAGAGAATCTGCATCACTTGATACGTTCGCACCCAAATCCAGCATCCAAGTGCGTTGACCTGAAGCCGTCGGCAACGCTGAAACTAATGCCGGACGATCAATGCCGGGCAGCAATTTCAGACGAAAACGAGATAACGCCATGAGCGCACCTGTATTACCACCACTGACACAAGCATCAGCACGGCTATCAGAAACTAGGTCAATTGCGATGCCCATTGAACTTCCAGCACTATTGCGTAAGGCCAGAGAAGGTTTTTCGGAGTTAGAAATAACGCGGTCACTGTGCAAAATACTCAAGCGAGTATTAAGTTCATAACCTAATTGAGATAATTGATGTGTGATCAACACTTGATCACCAACGAGGATCACTTTGAGCTCTGGGAAATGCGACAGTGCCTGCACGGCGGCAGGCACTGTTACGCGAGGACCGAAATCCCCGCCCATTGCATCAAGTGCAACGGTTAAATATTGCAAAGGTCAACCTTACTTGCTGATAACCTTTTTGCCACGGTAATAACCGTCAGCAGTCATGTTGTGACGTAGGTGAGTTTCACCTGAAGTCGCATCTACAGATAGTGCAGATGTAGTTAGCGCATCATGTGAACGACGCATGCCACGACGTGCGCGTGATTTTTTGCTCTTTTGTACGGCCATTGACCCTACTCCTTTGTCTTAACCTATAACGAATTATCGTTTTAAGTTTTTTAAAACATCAAATGGATTCGGCTTTTCTTCCGCTAGTTCTTCTGGAAGTTCACCAAATACTAAATTGTCTGAATTAACGCTACATTCCGCTCTATCGTGCATTGCTACTTGTGGCAAATTAATGATGAACTCGTCTTCAACTAATTGTACAAGGTCGATCTCACCGTACTCATTCGGATCTACCAAATCGTACTCTTCCGGTGCGTCTTCATCCGTTTTACTCCCCAAGTAAGGAGTATACTTGAACTGGACTTCGCACTCATGTGCGAAAACCTTGTTACAGCGTTGACACTCTAAATCGACAGAGATGTTAGCTTTACCAGAGATAACAACTAGTCGCTGTTCATCAAGCCCAAATGACAATGAGACTTGTGCGTCGCGTTTAACGCCTGCGACTGATTCTTCTAAACGCTTAAAAAGACTGAGTTGGATGATACCATCACAATCAAGTCGTTTTTGAGCTGCTTTAGCCGGATCAATCGATCGCGGTATTTTTACCTTTTGCATAGGGCGCGAATATTATCTTCCAAATCGGTTTTAGTCAAAGAAAAAGGCAAAAAAGTTCGTTTTTTCCCCTTTCCACTGAGAGAATTATGTACAGCATGTCTGATTGATATATGCTGCGGTAAAATTCGCAGCAATTCTAAATCAAAATGCAAAATTACCAACTAGTTTTAGCATCTACTTCGCCGTTTCGGCAGCAATTACTTAAAAAGCTGGATTTACCTTTTGTTACCTGCTCGCCTAATTGCGACGAAACTCCGTTATCTGGTGAGTCCGCACAAGATTTGGTGACTCGTTTAGCGGAAACGAAAGCAAGATCTTGCCATCCAAACCAACCCAGTTTAGTCATCGGTTCTGATCAAGTTTGCGTGATTGACGGTGAGATTATTGGCAAACCTCATACTCAAGAACAAGCCATTAAGCAGTTACTCAAACAAAGTGGAAAAGCCATCACTTTTTATACTGGGCTTGCGGTTTACAACTCAGTCTCTGGTCAATGCATGGTCACCGTAGAACCCTTCACGGTTCATTTTCGCTCTTTATCTAGCGAGATGGTGACGGCTTACGTGGCAAAAGAACAGCCACTACAGTGCGCAGGCAGCTTTATGTGTGAGGGCCTAGGCATTGCACTTTTTGAACGTTTAGAAGGTGATGACCCTAATAGTTTGGTTGGGTTACCATTAATTAAGCTAGTCTCAATGCTTGAGTCTCAAGGCATTACCGTTTTAGGATAATGATTAACAGTGAGCGCCTTGATCTGCGCTCACTTTTATACCATGACTTCGACCATTACTTTATGTTTCTACTATGTTGCTACTCGTTAGCGAATGAAAGCTGGCCTTAAGCGTTTCTCAATTTGACTAATGCTTGCTCTAGTTGAGTATCGAGTGGTGCATTAATGTCCATTAACGCCTCTGTCGAAGGGTGAATAAAACGAATATTGGCCGCGTGTAAGAATAATCGGTCAATGCCAAACTGTGCGGTATATGCGTCAAAACGGCGGTCACCATAACGATCATCCCACGCAATCGGGTGCCCTGTATACTGAGTATGAACGCGGATCTGATGAGTACGGCCAGTGATCGGACTGGCTTGCACCAAAGTTGCTTGTGCAAACTGTTCAAGGATCTTAAAGCGCGTTTCCGATGCTTTACCGTTTGGATTGACTCGCACAATGCTGTTCACTTCATTTTTCAATAGTGGCGCATTCACGACTTTACAGCTGCTTTTCCATTGCCCCATAACTAAAGCAAAGTAATATTTTTGAATCGTTTTTTCTCTAAACTGGGCTTGGAGATGGCGCAGTGCGGAGCGCTTTTTAGCCACTAATAAAATGCCCGACGTATCGCGATCGATACGGTGCACCAATTCCAAAAAGCGAGCTTCTGGGCGCAATGCCCGCAGCGCTTCAATTGCGCCAAATTTCAAACCACTCCCACCATGAACAGCCGTACCGGAAGGTTTATTCAGAATAAGTAAGTGCTCATCCTCAAAAATAATGCAGTGTTCTAGCTCGGCGACTTTACTCAATTTGGTATTGGGTGTGTTGCTCTCTTGATCCGACTGTTCGAGAGTCACTGGTGGTATTCTCACCACATCACCAGCCGATAACTTATATTCTGCTTTGATGCGTTTTTTATTTACACGAACCTCTCCTTTGCGCAGGATTCGGTAAACCATACTTTTGGGAACGTTTTTTAATTGGTTACGCAAAAAATTGTCAATGCGTTGACCAGCCATATCTTCATCGATATCGATGAGCTGGACTTGGGTTCTAATTTCACTCATGGGCGCCATTGTACCACTGTAAATTGTTTAAATTCACATTTTCTTCGCCACAAAAAAGAATATTTTCATCTGCTGTTTAATGGCAAATTGGCGAGAATTACACCAATTGAAATGTGACTGTGGATAAAATTAAATATTACCCATTACAATTCTTACTTTAACAACTAAAACTCTTTGATAAACATTAAATTAGCCATCTAACTTTTAGACCTATTCTCATTTTTTTGACCTGTTCATAACAAAGCAGATTGCTGTGTTTACCTGTCACTGCTATAGTTCACAGCTGCAATGAATGATTCGGTGATTTTTTATTCTTTACCGTCCATTTTTGAGCAAAATAGTGAGTAGACTGCTAAGCGTCAATGTGCTGCACATGGCGTAAGACACTATTGAGCGAAGCTATCTTGTTGCTCTACTCATCGTCATTTCATGTTGAGTATTTTCCGCCAATACGCGGATCGCAGGCAATCGTGTGCGTGCGATAACTGAAGTGCCCTAGAGCATCCCCTCCAGCCGGGAGGCTGCACCTTTTAGTCATGGGATCTGGCACCGTGAAAACGAAACCCAGCAACAAGTCCAATAATCAAAACTAAAGAAAGATAACGAGATTTTTAAATGAAAAGAATGCTAATTAACGCAACTCAAAAAGAAGAGTTGCGTGTCGCGCTGGTTGATGGCCAACGACTTTTTGATCTAGACATCGAAAGTCCAGGGCATGAATCTAAAAAGGCGAACATCTATAAAGGACGTATCACCCGTGTTGAACCGAGTTTAGAAGCTGCATTTGTTGATTACGGCGCTGAACGTCACGGTTTCCTTCCTCTCAAAGAAATTGCCCGCGAATATTTCCCTGATGGCTACACTTACCAAGGCCGTCCAAACATCAAAGAAGCGCTTAAAGAAGGCCAAGAAGTTATTGTCCAAGTTGAAAAGGAAGAGCGAGGCAGCAAAGGCGCTGCGTTGACCACATTCATTTCCCTTGCTGGCAGCTACCTAGTTCTTATGCCAAACAACCCTCGTGCCGGTGGTATTTCACGCCGTATCGAAGGCGATGAGCGTACCGAATTAAAAACCGCATTGAGCAGTTTAGAGCTTCCTCAAGGCATGGGCCTTATCGTTCGCACTGCAGGTGTGGGTAAAAGTGCGGAAGAGCTAGAGTGGGACTTAAACGTTTTGCTCAATCACTGGAGCGCAATCAAACAGGCTTCTGATTTGCGTCCTGCACCGCTACTTATTCACCAAGAGAGCAACGTCATTGTACGCGCAATTCGTGATTATCTGCGTCGTGACATTGGTGAAATTCTAATTGATAGCAACACTATTTATGAACGTGCCCTTGAGCACATTCGTTTGGTGCGTCCTGACTTCGTGAGTCGTGTAAAAAAATACGACGGTGAAGTACCCCTATTTAGTCATTACCAAATTGAAAGCCAAATCGAATCGGCTTTCCAGCGTGAAGTGCGTTTGCCTTCTGGTGGCTCTATTGTTATCGACCCAACCGAAGCATTGACCTCAATTGATATCAACTCTGCTCGTGCAACAAAAGGCGGCGATATTGAAGAGACTGCGCTTAACACCAACTTAGAAGCAGCCGATGAAATTGCTCGCCAATTACGTCTGCGCGATTTGGGCGGATTAGTGGTTATCGATTTCATCGATATGACTCCTGTTCGTCACCAACGTGAAGTAGAAAACCGTTTACGCGATGCTGTACGCCTAGATCGTGCTCGCGTACAAATTGGCCGAATTTCACGTTTTGGCTTGTTAGAAATGTCGCGTCAGCGCTTGAGCCCATCACTTGCCGAAGCAAGTCACCATATCTGCCCACGCTGTTCTGGTACCGGAGTGGTTCGTGATAATGAATCTCTTGCGCTCTCTGTTTTACGTCTCATTGAAGAAGAAGCACTAAAAGATAATACCGCTCAAGTTATGGCGGTGGTTCCCGTTCCTATTGCATCTTATCTACTCAATGAAAAACGTCGCTCAATCAATCATATTGAACGTATTCAAGAAGTCGAGATTACCATTGTCCCTAACTCTGAAATGGAAACGCCTCATTTTGAAGTGATCCGTGTCCGTGAAGGGGAAGAGCAAGAAATACTCTCTTACTTAGTGCCAATGAAACTAGAAGCACTGAAAGAAGCAGAAGGTAAAGAAAGCTCAGATATCGATTTCAAACCAAAACGCATTGAAGAACCAGCGTTGAAAGGGTTTGCTGCTCCAGCACAAACTATTCCAGCTCCAGCACCTAAAGCAGAAGTAGCGGTTCCAGTCAAAGAGATCGCTGTTGAACCAGGCAAACCAGGTCTATTTGGCCGCATCGTTAAAGCTCTTGGTAGCATCTTCTCAACCACCACGGAAGAGGTGAAAACTGAGGAAGAGCAACAAAAACAAGAAAACGAACGTAGCCAAGCACCACGCCAGCGTCGTGATCGAAATGACCAACGTCGTCGTAACGGACGCGGTGAAAATGTTAATCGCGACAACGCAAACCGTGACAGAAACAAACGTAAACCTGTCAATACCTCTGCTCTTGTTGAAGAAACACAAGACAAAGAAATTGTTGCTACCAACGAGCCTCGTAAGACACAAGCTCGCAAGCCAAAACAAGAGCGCCGCAACAAGCGTGATGACAGCAAATCTGAAAAGTTAGCGGAGCAAGGGCTACAACTTGCGGCTGAAGCGCAAGCCGTTACCTTGACAGCGAATGAAGATAAAACGGAAGAGAAAACGGCAAAAGTCAAAGAACGCCGTCAACGCCGTAAGTTAAACAAACAAGTTCGCGTAAAAGATCAGACAATCGCTCAAGAACAACCAGAAGCTGAAATGTTGATCAATACAACCCCGGCAGCAGAGGTTATTGAAGCCGTAAAAGCTGAAACAGCACAATCTGTTGAGACATCGGTTGTTACACAAAATGACGACAATGAGAATGACGATCAAAATCAACGTCGCAATCGCCGCTCCCCTCGTCATTTACGAGCCAGTGGTCAACGTCGACGCCGTGGTCGTGATCGTCGCCCTAACCCATTCCGTTTACGCAAAGGTGGGGTTGCCTCTCCTGAGATGGCAATGGGTAAAGTGATGCCTCGTTATGACCTCTCTAAACCAGTGTATCAAGCACCGGTAACAGAGCAAGTCGCAGCGGTTGAACCTGTTCAACAAGTGGCAGATGTCGTAGATAACAATACCGAGATAACGTTAGGTGGTTTTGCTTTCCCTGAAATGGCAATGGGTAAGGTCATTATTCGCCACGAAGAGAACCTGAGCGTCGTTGAAGAACCTGTTACAGTCTCTTTGCAGGACGCTATTGAACCTCAAGTACCATCGGCAGTGGTAACAGAATCGGTTTCAGTCACAGAGTCGGTCACTGTAGAAGCCGTTATTTCGGAGCCAGTGATCGCAGAAGTTGTTATTGAAAAGACTACCGCTATTGAGCTCGTTGTCGAAGAAAAAGCCACGACAGAGAAAGTACCAGCATTGAAGGTTGAAGCAGTAACTAAGGCACCTGAAGCCGTATTACCTAAAACAATCAAAGCGCATGCATTCTCTCCGATGACCAAAGCCTCTGGCTCTTTGTTGCTCAAAGAGATTGAAATCGTATCAGCACCTTTCCATGCTGAACGAATTGCAACTCGTGCAGCAGGCAGCCAGTCAGCGCAAAGTCAAGCTGGTGCGGCAATGACTAAACCACAGTATTAATCTCTGAACCGAGTTTAAATACCATTAAAGGGCTGCGAATGCAGCCCTTTTTATATTCCGCTTGCCCAATATCTCTGCATCTCATAGCATGGCCTCTTTCTTGTCACTCAAAATGGACTTCTATGACTTGGATCTTATTCACCCTTCTGGCCGCGTTCATGCAATCTTGGCGCAATGCATTCCAAAGTCGCTTAGCAACTGAGGTCAGTACTACTGGTGTTACCCTTGCCCGCTTTCTTTGGGCTGGCCCTATCGCGGCTCTCTATCTCATCACTTTGTATCATTTCATACCCGCGAAATTACCTACATTGTCATTGACCTTTATCGCTTTCATTATCGGCGCGTCATTGATGCAAATCGTCGCGACTGCGCTCATGGTTAAGCTTTTTAAATTAAATAACTATGCCGTAGGTGCTGGGCTAGCCAAAAGCGAAGCCTTAGTTGCCGCTATTTTAGGAATGATTTTTTTTGGGACTCATTTGACAGGCTTGGGCTGGATTGGCGTCATCGTTGGTGGCATTGGTGTATTTTTGATGAGCACGCACGGCAATATTAAGCAGCTTTCAATGCCAACTGTTTTACTGGGATTAAGTTGTGGTAGTGCCTTTGCACTCACTTCATTGTGGGTACGTGAAGCCAGCTTAGCACTTGGCTTACCCTTTCCACACAGTGCTGCTTGGGTATTATTGTTGGTCATTTCACTGCAGACTTTATTACTGCTAATTTACCTAATGGTGACCGACAACAACTCATTAAAACAATTATGGGTAAGACCTAAGCTAACGCTATTAACCAGCACAAGTAGCTGTCTTGGTTCTATTGGTTGGTTCAGTGCAATGTCTCTTCAAACCGTACCTTATGTAAAAACTTTAGGCCAAATTGAGATCTTTTTTACGATGTTAATTTCTATTTTTTGGCTAAAACAATCGGTGAAAATTAAAGATGGGCTGGGGCTTGTTCTAGTCGCAATTGCCGCTATCTTAGTCATGTGGGGATAGATACCCATCCACGCTTTGATGATGAAGTTACTCGATACAAAAAAAGCCTCACCAGACGGTGAGGCTTTATCTTTTCCCGGTAGAGATTGTTTCGTGCTAGCGAAAATCTCTCAATAACTCAGCTTACTTTTTCTTTGCTGGTTTTTGGTCATCTTTCTTCTTGATAACGGTAGTGCCTTCGAAAGTTTCACCTTCAACAAACGCTGTACCATAGTAAGCCGCAAGAAGTACTTCTTTTAGCTCAGAAATCAGTGGGTAGCGTGGGTTTGCACCAGTACATTGGTCATCAAACGCTTCAACTGATAGCACGTCAACTTTTGCGAGGAAATCCGCTTCATTCACGCCAGCCGCTTGGATAGATAGCGGGATGTCGAGATCTTTCTTCAGCTCTTCCAACCAAGTCAGTAGACGTTCAATCTTCTGAGCAGTACGGTCGCCCGCTTGGCTCAAGCCTAAGTGGTCAGCCACTTCAGCGTAACGACGGCGTGCTTGTGGACGGTCGTATTGAGAGAACGCAGTTTGTTTGGTTGGGTTATCATTCGCGTTATAGCGCACAACGTTAGAGATAAGCAATGCGTTAGCAAGGCCGTGCGGGATGTGGAACTCAGCACCGATCTTGTGCGCCATAGAGTGACATACACCTAAGAACGCGTTAGCAAAAGCAATACCTGCGATAGTCGCTGCATTGTGCACTTTTTCACGAGCAATTGGGTCTGCTGCGCCATTTTTGTAGCTTGATGGTAGGTACTCTTTCAGCATCTTAAGTGCTTGTAGAGCTTGACCATCAGAGTATTCGTTCGCAAGAACAGATACATAGGCTTCAAGAGCGTGAGTCACAGCATCGTAACCACCAAATGCCGTTAGAGACTTAGGCATATTCATCACAAGGTTCGCATCAACGATAGCCATGTTAGGTGTTAGCTCATAATCCGCTAGTGGGTATTTAGCACCTGTTTTGTCGTCTGTTACAACGGCAAATGGTGTGACTTCTGAACCTGTACCTGAAGTAGTCGTGATACAAACCAATTCTGCTTTTTGACCCATTTTAGGGAACTTGTAGATACGTTTACGGATATCCATAAAGCGCATTGCAAGCTCTTCAAAGTGAGTTTCTGGGTGCTCATACATAACCCACATGATCTTCGCCGCATCCATTGGTGAACCACCACCAAGTGCTAGAATCACGTCTGGTTGGAAACTCTTCATTGCTTCAGCGCCTTTCTCCACGACAGATAGAGTTGGATCAGCTTCTACATCAAAGAATGTTTGAACTTCCATACCGTTTGACTTCAGCAGAGTCACTACGTCGTCTGCATAACCGTTGTTGAATAGGAAACGGTCAGTAACTAGGAATGCGCGTTTTTTGCCTTCAAGATCGCTCATAGCGATTGGAAGGCTACCACGACGGAAGTAAATTGACTTAGGTAGTTTATGCCACAACATGTTTTCAGCTCGCTTCGCAACAGTTTTCTTGTTGATTAGGTGCTTAGGACCTACGTTCTCAGAAATCGAGTTACCACCCCAAGAACCACAACCTAGCGTTAGAGATGGTGCAACGTTAAAGTTGTAAAGGTCACCGATACCACCATGAGTGGTTGGGATGTTTACAAGAATACGCGCCGTCTTCATTTTGTCACCAAAGTAACGGATACGGTCTGCATTAACGTCTTGGTTAGTGTATAGACCAGAAGTGTGGCCGATACCGCCGATTTCTACCATTCTTACTGCTTGTTCTACCGCGTTCTCGAAAGAAGTCGCGCGGAACATGCCAAGTGTTGGAGAAAGTTTTTCATGTGCGAATTCATCGTCATAAGAAACTTCGCCAATACCTTCACCGACAAGGATTTTAGTATCTGCTGGAACTTTAACGCCCGCCATTTCAGCGATGGCTGTTGCTGGTTGGCCTACGATTTTCGCGTTTAGTGCGCCATCGATAAGCAGTACCTTACGTACTTTGTCTGCGTCTGCTTTACTTAAAACATGCGCTTTATGGCTCGCAAAACGTTCTTTTACTTCGTCATACACTTCGTCCATAACGATAACCGCTTGCTCAGAAGCACATACCACACCGTTATCGAATGTTTTAGACATAAGAACAGAAGCAACTGCACGTTTGATGTCTGCCGTTTCGTCGATTACAACTGGAACGTTACCTGCACCTACACCGATTGCTGGTTTACCTGACGAGTAAGCCGCTTTCACCATGCCAGGACCACCTGTTGCAAGGATAAGTGCAATACCTTCGTGCTTCATTAGCGCGTTAGATAGCTCAACTGAAGGTTGATCAATCCAGCCGATGATATCTTTTGGCGCGCCAGCTGCAACTGCGGCATCTAACACGAGTTTAGCTGCATCGTTAGTTGAATTTTTCGCACGTGGGTGTGGCGAGAAGATGATACCGTTACGAGTCTTCAAAGAGATGAGAGATTTGAAGATTGCAGTAGAAGTAGGGTTAGTGGTTGGAACGATACCGCAGATGATGCCTACAGGCTCAGCGATAGTCATCGTGCCTAGGTTTTTATCTTCTTCAAGAATACCACACGTTTTTTCGTCTTTGTATTTGTTGTAGATGAACTCAGACGCAAAGTGGTTCTTGATTACTTTATCCTCAACAATACCCATGCCTGATTCCGCTACCGCTTGTTGCGCTAGAGGGATACGAGCTTGGTTAGCTGCTAATGATGCTGCGCGGAAAATTTTATCTACTTGCTCTTGAGAGTAAGTAGAGAATTCTGCTTGAGCCGCTTTAACGCGCGCTACTAGAGCATCAAGTTCAGCTAAATTAGTTACAGGCATAATGGATCTCCTAAAAATAGAAAAATGTTAAAAACTCTTTATTAAGTTTGCAGCTTTGTGTTTTTGTTTTTTCTCAACAGCTTAAACAATGACAGACTTAGTAAATTGCTTTCAGGACTGAGTATAATATTTCAGAGTGTGAAAAAAATTGACTCAGATCAGTTCTCAAAAACTAATTACCCAATTAGGGGTAACCACCCTACAAAATCGCCTACAAGACACTGAAAACAAACAAAAAACATATAGATAATTAAATGAATAAAAAACATTTGCTTAAACAACGAAAACTATAAAAACTACAACAATCTGTAAAAAAGTTTCATTTTTGAGCGATAGATGAATGAACACACCTCATTTTACGTGCTACTGAGAGTATATCGACTCTCACTTTTACCACCAGCTAGGAGCACTAATTTTATTAAAAATGTGCAGATGTTAACAGTTGAGCAAAAAACAACACCACTCACATACATTAGAAAAACAATTGTAAAACGTTTTCTTCATTGAATTAGTTTTTCTCAGCAATAAAACCCCAATCGCTTTAGTTTTTTTCATTCGTGCTATCCTTTGCTTTCGCTTACATTAGCCACGTAATATTTCATCGAAATGATCCATTAGAGATAAATGCCATGCAAACCTTTGAGTTAGCCATTTTCCTGCAGTTTTTCTTAGGCCTTGTAGCCGCTGTGAACCCCGTGGGGATTATGCCAATATTTGTCTCTCTCACTGGGCATATGACGCAAGAAGAGAAACACAAAACGGCGGCTACAGCGAATATTGCTGTGGCAATAATTTTGATTACCGCACTGCTTGCTGGGCAGATGTTACTGGATATGTTTAGTATCTCTTTAGATTCGTTTCGAGTAGCTGGTGGCCTATTGCTGCTGAGCATCGCGTTTTCGATGATGAGCGGTAAATTGGGTGAAGATAAACAAAACAAACAAGAGAAATCTGAATACATTAGCCGTGAACAAATTGGGGTTGTGCCACTCGCCATGCCTTTAATGGCAGGACCGGGTGCCATCAGTTCAACCATAGTGTATGGCTCTCGCTACCCAAGCATGTTCGATACCGTGGGCATTATAATCACTGTGGTGTTATTTAGTTTAAGCTCTTGGCTGCTGTTTCGCTCAGCCCCCTATATTGTCCGCTTCTTAGGTCAAACGGGTATCAACGTGATTACGCGGATCATGGGTTTAATACTAGGCGCACTCGGTATTGAGTTTATTGCCAATGGGCTCAGAAATTTATTTCCTGGCCTTGCATAACCGCGTTAACATCATCACTGTTACTACAGATAAAAAGCATAAAAAAAGGGGCGCTTTGCATAAAGCGCCCCTTTTGTATTTTTACTCAGGTAGTTTTAAACCGAGATCCATCTTTACTGTTTTTCAGCCAGAATGATCCGCAAAGTACGGCGAAGCGGCTCAGCAGCTCCCCACAATAATTGGTCACCCACCGTAAACGCATTTAAGAAATCATCACCCATAGACATTTTACGCAAACGTCCTACGGGAACTGACAAGGTGCCAGTGACTTTGGCAGGGCTCAATTCACGTGCGGTAATATCGCGCTCGTTTGGAATAACTTTCACCCAATCATTGTGCGTAGCGATCATCTCTTCGATTTCATCAAGCGGAACATTTTTCTTCAGCTTGATGGTTAATGCTTGTGAGTGGCAGCGCATTGCGCCAATACGAACACAGGTTCCATCAATCGGAATCGGTGACGATTGAAGCCCCAGAATTTTATTAGCTTCAACGCCCGCTTTCCACTCTTCTTTGCTTTGACCATTGTCGCGTTTGACGTCAATCCAAGGGATTAATGAACCCGCTAGTGGTGCACCAAACTGCTCGGTAGGAAAAGAAGGTGATCGCATGGTTTCAGCCACTTTTCTGTCAATATCAAGAATTGAGCTCGATGGATTAGCCAATTCAGAGCTCACCGCATCGTTAATTACTCCCATTTGCGAGATCAACTCGCGCATATTTTGAGCGCCAGCACCCGAAGCTGCTTGGTAGGTCATTGCGCTCATCCACTCGACCAAACCTTTCTCATAAAGGCCGCCTAATGCCATAAGCATTAAACTGACTGTGCAGTTACCGCCCACAAAGGTATTGGTTCCTGAATGGATGCCGTGCTGAATTTGTGTCAAGTTGACCGGATCTAAAGTGATGATTGATTGTTTATCCATCCGTAAAGTAGATGCGGCATCAATCCAGTAACCTTTCCAACCCGCTTGACGCAGCGCTGGGTACACTTTTTCAGTGTAGCTACCACCTTGACAGGTGATGATGGCATCTAATTGTTTGAGGCTATCAATATCGTAAGCATCTTGCAGTAACCCTGTATGATGATTGCCTTTCTTAGAAGGCACCGTTGGGGCAGGAATACCAATTTGAGATGTGCTAAAGAAAACCGGTTCGATCAAGTCAAAGTCATTTTCTTCAACCATACGCTGCATCAGTACAGAACCGACCATACCACGCCAACCCACTAAACCTACTCTCATCGCGCTCACTCTCCATGTATCTAAAATGAAAATTTATTGCTTCATCTATAAGTGGTTCAGCATAAAATCTCAAGACTTTCTTAGTAAAAGTGGTAACTTTTTCTTTCTGCGTAGCCAGTTTTGTAAAAAACACATTTAAGCCTAAAAATCACTCAACCGCACTATGATTCAGCATTCAATAATCAACGAAACGCTAAATAATCACGTTCTTGTTACACAAAAAGCCCACACTACAAAACATTTATAACCATTAAATTTAACTATTATCAACATTTAACATCGAAGATTAACCACTTGAACGACATAAATCACATCCGAGGTGTTTGATGTCGATATATTATGCTAACTATTGTAAAGTGCGATCGAACTCAATAAGGGCACCGTTCTGTCCTTAGATCATAAATCTGACAAGAGGCTCTTTTATGACGCAAGCCCCTCAACGCCTACCTAGCTTAATTCAAGTAATTATTGCTCTAGGCTTGTTTTTGTTACTCGCGTTTTCGTTTACAGCTCAACTCGATCTCCCTATCCAACTGGCCTTATACATTGGCTGGTTCATCATTATTGTGCTCGGTGTTCGTTTAGGTCACCAATATAAAGAATTAGAAAAAGCAGCACTGAATGGTATTTCTAATGGTTTAGGTGCCGTGTTGATACTTTTAGCTGTTGGCGCATTAGTTGGTACTTGGATCTCCGGCGGGATCGTGCCGACCATCATTTACTACGGTCTTCAAGCAATCCATCCTTCTATTTTCCTTCTTGCAACGATGATCATCTGTTCTCTCACCGCTTTAGCAACTGGAACCTCATGGGGTGCAGCTGGTACCGCGGGGATTGCCATGATGGGGATTGGTCAGGGTCTTGGCGTTCCAGCACCAATCACCGCTGGCGCAGTACTTTCAGGTTGTTACTTTGGTGACAAAATGTCGCCATTATCTGATTCCGTTATTCTTGCGTCTTCGATGTCTAACGTTGAAGTGATGGAGCACATTAAAGGTATGCTGCCGATAGCGCTTATCAGCTACGTGATCACGGGTATCATGTTTACCTTATTTGGTTTCCACTATGCGGGTAACGTAGACATGTCTCAAGTACAAAGCGTGATTGAGGCGATGGAACAGCAGTTTTACATTACCCCATACTCTTTTGTGCCAGTGCTGATTGTACTTGGCTTGCTTGCGATGAGAATGCCTTCGTTTCCTGTAATTAGCTTTGGTTCTTTGCTGGGCATCATTTGGGCTGTGATGATCCAAGACGTAGACTTCTTGCAAGCTTTCAATACCGCATGGGCACCTTACAATATTGAATCTGGCGTTGGCTTCATTGACTCAATCTTAAACCGAGGCGGCATGTCCTCTATGCTTGGTTCTGTTGCCGTGATTGTCTTTGGTCTCGGGTTTGGTGGATTGCTAGATAAAGTGGGTGTGCTTGAAACCATCGCAAAACTGTTTGAGCGCCGCGTGACAAGCGCAGGTTCACTGGCAACCAGTACCATTGGTACTGCATTTATGGGCAACGTTTTTGGCTCAGCTATGTATGTTTCACTCATCCTGACCCCTAAAATCTGTGCCAAGAACTATGATCGTTTAGGCTATCAGCGTAAGAACCTATCACGTAACGCTGAATTTGGTGGCACACTCACCTCCGGTATGGTGCCATGGAGCGATAATGGCATCTACATGGCGAGCATTCTAGGCGTTGCAACGCTCTCATATGCCCCCTTTATGTGGCTAAGCTTTGTCTGTATTTTGGTGACCATTTTTACCTCTTACATGGGTTGGTTTGTTGATAAATGTGAACCTACTGCACCAGCAGATAGTGCTGAACAAGCACCGGTTCTCAACCAACAGTCAGCCTAGCAGAGTATTGCAAAAGTCATTGAACTAAAAAACCATTAAAAAAGAGCTCAACTGAGCTCTTTTTTACTACAAGCAGAATCACCATTTAAAGCTGACACGATAGAACTGGCTTATCGTTTTCTTTGATCAAGGTAGTGTTGCGCACTGGCTATAGCGGCCGCTAATTGCGTCGTTAATAACCCCAGTTGACTCTCCGTAGGTCGTTGCTTCTGACTAAGTCGCAGCTCTATTTCTGACGCTATCTGCTTGAGAGAACGGCAACCAAGATTGCCCGCGACGCCTTTCAGGCTATGTGCTCGGCGTTGAGCAGCCTCCAAATCAGAATGCACCAATCTTTTCAATTCAGTGGCATCATGCTGATGATCTTGTATAAATACGCTCAACAGTAGAGTGACAGACTCAACATCGCCATTGAGAGTTATGAGCATGGATTCAATATCGATGGCCAAATCATCAGAAAGATCCGATGTTTCCACCTGTGGTTCTTCTGTAGACAAAACACGACTGGGATTTATCTCAGATGACGCATCCTCTTTCGCAGCACTGGGAACTTTATTAACATGAGAACGAGTTAAAACTGATGACCGAAACATCAACCAACCCAGCAATAGCATAACACCACCACTTAACCCCGTGACAAGATAAGCATAGATGTTTAAAAGACGATGGTATTGGTTTTCAACATGGATAAGCTGATTGTAAATAGAATGATTGATTAAATTGTCGACCAAACGTGCACCTTGGGCGTATTGATTCAGTAAATCAGACGCTTGTGCTAATGTCTGCTCTAACTCTTTTTTCTGAATGGCTGGTAAAGATTGCCCATCCACATAGAGTTTATCTAATGCTCGATAGATGCCCGGATTTTGCTCAGTGTCACTGAACATCGCTTCAAATACATAAGCGCCTAACACCACATACATTTGCTTGAGTTGTTCTGAATTAGTGGGATTGTCGCGCAGCACTTGTAGGCGTTCAACCAAGGGTTGAATGTTAAGCTCAATCGACAAATACGATTTGGTCAGTGTGATATAGCGATCAGTCACATGGAGCAATTGCTGAATATCTGGTCGCCATGAAAAATCTCGGTGCTCAACTTCCAGCTGTAGCCTAAGTGAATAGAGTAGCTGCACATTCAGCGCGATATCATTCGCTCGCGTCGAACGATAAGGCTCTTTAAAATAGAGTGAACTTTTAAGTTCTTCAACACTGTAATGTAACTCTTTCACCGCATGCATGGCTTGGTAGCTTAAATGGCTTTGCCAAAACACAAGACCAACGGAGATTAACCAACCAAACAGAATCACTCCATACGATCTCATGCTGAATCGTTTTGATTTCTTTTGCCCAAACACTGTGATTACCAATTTGTACTTGTAATTAATACAAGCATAAACCTAAAGTTTGGACCGTGCTGAGTTGTACATCGGGAGAAAAGACAAAAAAGAGAGCCATATCAAGCTCTCTTAGTGGTAAACGATTAACGCTGACGCGTTAACTGTTCTCTTAAATTCGGTGGCGTGCCTTTGATGGTTAACGTGTCGCTTTCAGGATCATAAAAGATACGCTCTCCCAATAACAAGCTATCAAAGCTCACATTCAAACCGCCCCCTGCACCGACAAACTTGGTTAGTTTACGCACGGTAGAACGATCACCAGGAAAGCTCTCTTCCAGTTCATAGCCATGTGCCTGAGTATATTCGAAAAAACCCGTGCCGTCTTGGCTAGCAGGTAATTCACCAGACAACTCACGAATATGAACCTCTTCACCGGCTTTAATTTGCTCATTGCAGTAATCGTAAACCTGCTTCTTGTAACCGATCGCTTCATCTTTTTCTAGCTTAGAATCCGTGCAAAAATCCTGTACCGCTTGCATCAGTACTTGATTTTGCACTTTGGTATCTAACCCGACATCGGCTTGCAGAAAATCAAGAAAGAAATCCGACACTTTTCGACCAACGCGACCTTTGATATAGGCAAGGTAACGGTTTGAGTTTTTGTCCGTTTCAAAACTTGAGAGGTCAAGACGCGCTGCGATATCCATTTTGTTGATATCAAGATAATCTGTCGCGCTAATGTCGAGCCCCTCTGTTACTTTCAAACTTTGGTTGAGAGGTAAAAGCCCAATAAATAGGTAATCGGTAGCCAGTGACTGATATTCGGCCATCACTAAGATCCCTTCATCAGCAAACGGATACTTTGATAATTCATCTTTCAGCCGTTGAGCACTGATTTGTGAAAAATCGTAAAAATCACGCTCACCTTGACGAAGTTCTTGCAACCAAGTTTGAAAATCACTGTCCGACTTAAACGAACCAAAACCTTTGCTCGCTTTCGAATTAAACACGCGATGCAACTCAGCCACTAAATTTTCGGCAGACGTATCATTATCTAAAGATTGAGAGCGGTATTTAACCACCAACTCATCTTGCTCGTTTTTGCTTAATTGGTGCAAAATCACGTTGGAAAGGTGAAGACTCATAGTGAAATTATCATCGTTCTGGTTTCAGTTGTAAGGCATTGTAGGTTATCATAAGCCGCTTTTACTATCATAATTAGAGTCTTTATGCCTATTACATCTAAATACAGCGACGAAAGAATTGAAAATATCCTGACAGAAGTTGCTGCCATCCTCGCTAAACATAGTGCTTCCCCTGAGCTTACTCTCATGATTGCGGGAAACATTGCAACGAATGTCTTAAACCAAAACGTTGCCGCTTCACAGCGTAAGGCGATTGCGGAAAAATTTGCTCAGGCATTGATGTCGTCTTTAGAAACTACTACTCACTAATAGAATGCATAGATAGAAAATCACATGGCAGATAGCGAAAATACATACGGTGAACGCGTATCACGGTTGGTTGGTTGGGGGCATTGGTTTGCTTTCTTCAATATCATTGCAGCAATGCTTATTGGTACTCGATATATCGTACAATCACCATGGCCTGAAACCTTGTTGGGGCAGTTTTATTTAGCTGTGTCTTGGGTCGGCCATTTTGGATTTTTGGTCTTTGCACTCTATCTGCTGGTTTTATTTCCTCTGACATTCATCATTCCGTCGCGCAAACTATTTCGCTTCGTGGCGGTCTGTTTTGCAACGTTAGGACTCACACTCTTATTAATCGATACCCAAGCTTATCAAGCAATCAACCTGCACTTAACACCGATTGTATGGGAACTGCTTTTTAGCGATGAGACCAGCGCTATCA
This sequence comes from Vibrio sp. B1-2, assembly GCF_963888445.1. Classification (NCBI taxonomy): domain Bacteria; kingdom Pseudomonadati; phylum Pseudomonadota; class Gammaproteobacteria; order Vibrionales; family Vibrionaceae; genus Vibrio; species Vibrio sp. B1-2. Next base: position 78,250 of record NZ_CAWPJH010000040.1, on the reverse strand, counting down.
CCGCCGACTTACAGCATCTGTTTGTGGTCATGCCGCTCATTTTCCTCTTACAACTTGGGCTTTCGGAGTGGGTCTGGCGTAAGCAGCGAAAACTATCGCATAAACACGTTGGCCGACCCATCGCGGCGGTATTTTTCATTAGTTTTATTACCAGCCACCTTATTTACGTTTGGTCTGATGCGTATTTAGAAACATCAGTGACCAGCCAAAAATCAAACTTCCCGCTCTCCTATCCAATGACGGCAAAATCGTTCATGGAAAAACACGGTCTATTTGATCGTGATGTGTACTTAAAGCGTTTGAAGGATAATGAAGAGAACCTTAACATTGTTCGTTATCCTCTTGAGCCTCTTCAATTTGGCCGCAGAGCAAATAATCTCAATATTTTGCTAGTGAGTGTCAATAATTTAAGAAGTGATGTGCTGACAGCTGAAATCATGCCCAACACTTACCAATTTGCGACAGAAAATTTGAAGTTTAATAATCATTACAGCTCGAGTAATGACATGTTTGGGATCTTTGGCTTGTTTTATGGATTGCCAAGCAGTTATGCCAACGCCATTCGTTCACAAGGTACCCCTCCGATACTGATAGATGTATTGAAAAAACAGAATTATCAGTTTGGCCTCTTTAGTGGCGATAATTTTGACGACACCTTATATGAAGAGACGATTTTCCGCACTTTAACGGTCTCTAAAGCTCCTTTTGATCAAGAATCGAGCACAGATAACCAAACTATACAACGCTGGCATAAATGGGTATCCGAGCAAACCGAACAACCCTGGTTCAGCTATTTGGAGTTGACGACCGTTGACAACTTTAATGACTTTGACCCTCGGTCAAGTAAAGGTAGTGCCAGCGATCGCCTGCGTGCTGGTTACAATAACTCGGTCAATGCAGCCGACCAAGAAATAGGTCTGCTGCTCACTAAGATTGACGAATTACAATTGCAAGACAATACGCTGATTGTGATCACCTCAAATCATGGCGCGGAGTTTAACGAGACAAAAACCAACAGCTGGGGTGCTAACAGCAATTACAGCCGATACCAGTTACAAGTGCCGATGATCATCCATTGGCCTGGGAAAATGGCAGGGGAATACTCACACCGTTCAAGTCACTTAGATTTTTCAGTCACGCTTTTACAGGATCTGTTAGGTGCTTCATCCAACCCCATTGAATTTAGCAGTGGTAGAAACTTGTTTGATGAAAACAAAAGGAAGTGGATCTTAGCCGGTGATGCCCGTGAATTAGCTTTGATTACCGATACCCAAACGACTCTCATTGATAAATTTGGCAACTTCAAGCTGTTTGATGAAAACTATCAACGTCAGAAAGACTCTAGCCCAGCGTTACCTGTACTGATGCAAGGCTTAACTGAATTGCAGAGATTTTACGCCAAAGATAATTAAATCAGGTCGTTAGCAAGATTATCTCTTGACGCTAAAGGGATAAATGATTAGATTACGCCAATCGGACTGTAGCGCAGCTTGGTAGCGCACCGTCATGGGGTGTCGGGGGTCGGAGGTTCAAATCCTCTCAGTCCGACCATACACCTAAAAAAAGAGAGCTTCGGCTCTCTTTTTTGCTTTAGTATCTGATTTTTTAGTCTGTTTGAACTAACAGTGGTGCAACTTTGGTTGGGTGAATGACAACGGCAATAGATTTTGATGTCGGGGTATCACTAAAGTCGCCTTTACTGCTCAATGGAATGAGTGCATTTGCCTCAGGGAAATAGGCCGCTACATTCCCTTGAGGAATTACATAGGCGACCACTTTGAAGCCCAAAATTTCACGTTTAATACCATCATCCCACAGTGTCTCAATATCGACTCGTTCACCCGCTTTTAATTGCAGCTGCTCAATATCTTTTTCATTCATGAAGATGACATTACGTTCGCCAAATACACCTCGGTAACGATCATCCAAACCGTAAACCGTGGTGTTGTACTGATCGTGCGAACGCATCGTCTGCAACACAAAAATCGGTTTCTTGGTCATCTGCTGAGTTTTAAGCGGAACGATAGATTCAGGAAGTGCATTGCTGCTTATCTGCGCTTTTCCTGTGGGTGTTTTCCAATTAAATTCACGCGCTGAATTACCAAGATAAAAACCGCCAGGCCCTTTGAGCCGCTGATTAAAATTGGCAAATCCTGGGATAATCTTTTCAATCAAATCTCGAATGTTATCGTAATTATCGGCCATGGATTGCCAATCGATTGGATTTCCCTCCCCTAAGGTCGCTTTTGCCATTCCTGCGATAATGGCAGGCTCTGAGCGCATCATCTCTCCTGTAACATCAATTCGCCCAGAAGAGGCATGAACCATGGAGAATGAATCTTCAACGGTAATTTTCTGTGGCCCCTGAGCCTGAATATCAATATCTGTCCGACCTAAACAAGGCAGGATCAACGCATCCTTGCCCGGGTTGACATGACTCCGATTCAGTTTAGTCGCAATGTTTACGGTCAAATTACAGTTTTTCATTGCTTGTGCGACACGCTCGGTATCGGGCGCAGCAGCAACAAGGTTTCCTCCTAAACCGATAAAGACTCTACTTTCACCCCGTAGCATCGCCTCAATAGCATTAACTACATTATGGCCATGCGCTTTTGGTGGCGTAAAGCCCAGTACTTTTTCAATATTGTCGAGTAGAAATTCAGGCGGTTTTTCATTAATTCCAACCGTGCGGTCACCTTGCACATTTGAGTGACCACGGACAGGACATACCCCAGAACCATCCTTACCAATTTGGCCAAACAGTAATTGTAGATTGACCAACTCTTGTATGGTTGCCACCGAATGCTTATGCTGAGTCACCCCCATTGCCCAAGTTACGATCACGCGTTTAGCGCCTTGGTAAATATCTGCCACCAGCTCTAGCTCTTGTTGCGTGAGCCCAGATTGTTCAATAATACTTGACCACGGCGTAGCCTGCACCATGGCTAAATAAGACTCCATCCCTTCGGTATGCTGAGCAATGAAATCAAGATCGAATATCGATTCACCGCAGGCCTGTGCTTGCTGATGACGAGCAAGAAGAATTTTCACTAAGCCACGAACCGCCGCCATGTCTCCGCCTAATTTAGGAGTGAAATAATGGCTAGTGGTCGGTGTTGAACCATTGCTTAACATTTCAAAAGGATTTTGCGGGTTAGTAAAACGCTCCAATCCTCGCTCTTTTAAATTATTAAACGCAACAACCCGAGCTCCACGCTTATAGGCTGACGCCAGTGTTTCCAACATACGAGGGTGATTCGTTCCTGGGTTTTGTCCAAATAAAAGAATCGCATCGGATTCTTCAAAATCCTCAATAGTCACAGTTCCCTTACCAATGCCAATCGAGCGAACCAAGGCGACGCTCGTAGCTTCATGGCACATGTTTGAGCAATCAGGAAAATTATTGGTACCAAACCGGCGCGCAAACAACTGGTATAGAAATGCAGCTTCATTACTCGCGCGGCCTGATGTATAAAATTCCGCCTGATTTGGACTAGCGAGTTGATTGAGGTGTTGTGCAACCAGTGCAAACGCCTCATCCCAGCAGATTGGCTCATAGTGATCCGTTTGAGCGTTATAGCGCATTGGTTCCGCTAAACGCCCTTGAGATTCGAGAAAATAGTCGCTCTGCTTATTGAGCCAAGTGACCGAATATTGCCTAAAGAAATCCGCCCCAACGCGTCGAGAAGTGGCTTCCCAGTTGACGGCCTTAGCGCCATTTTCGCAAAAACGAAAACGCCCTGGGACATGTTTTTCACCCCAAGCACAGCCCGGACAGTCAAAACCATGGTCTTGGTTGGTTTTTAAAAGATTGGAAATATTTTTGGCAACATTATGACTTTTCAATAGATGATGCGCGGTGCTTTTTAGCGCTCCCCAACCACCAGCCGAACCGGTATATTGTTTAATACTCATATTCTTCTTCTCACTCTTTCACTGACTGCAAACGTGCATGACCATGGTATATATTGAACTGATTTTTTTTGATAAAACCAATCAGTGTCATATCGAACTGACGCGCCATATCGAGCGCTAAACGTGATGGCGCACCAACAGCCACCACCACTGAAATGCCAGCAATGGCCGCTTTTTGCATTAACTCAAAACTCACTCGGCCGCTAAGAATCAATACCCCTTGCGGGTGCCAACGTTGCTCACTCAAAATTCGACCAATCAACTTATCCACTGCGTTATGGCGGCCCACATCTTCGGCAACGGCAATCAACTCGCCATTCACGAAGTAACCCGCACCATGCACCGCCCCCGTTTTTGCAAACAGTGGTTGATGAGCAAGAAGCAGATTAGGAAGCGCAATAACAACATCAGAAGAGAGCCATTTCGGGCTATCATCAACACGAATTTCTCGCCTCAAACTCAAGGCTCGGATGGATGTCATACCGCAAATGCCACAGCTCGACTGGCTCATATAACGACGGGCCTGATGCTGAATCACATCAGTGTATGGATGATTGAGCGTGACCAACCAGTGATTCTGGCCATGGCGTGATTCGTCGTCAACCAATTCCATATTGAGTATATGGTCATATGAATCGATCACTTGCTGCGTGTAAAGTAAGCCACCGATGAGATGGGCATCGTCACCGGGCGTTCGCATTGTCATGCTCCACTCTTCGATATGCAGCTTGTTAGTAACCGTATCATTCCATTGCAAACTGATTTGTAAAGGCTCTTCAATAGCAAGAATATCGTATTCATTTTGAAACCCTATTTTGGAATCAAAACGTTGGCGATAAATGCGTTCAGTCCCCTCAGGTTGAGCATCATGAGGGTCATTGGTTGTCGTTTCTTCTAGCATGGTTCTTTTTATTGACTGATTTCAATCATCAGCATAGGTGAGTGCAAGATAAACTCCTGCAAACACTCTGTACTTAATGATTGGAAATGGAAGCAGTGCCTTAAACACAGGAAGCTGCAAATTACTCCTCACCTTGCGCAGGGTCAAGAAAGCCATCTTTTGGCTATGGTTCAGGTTTAGTACCATTTCCCTGCCAGTTTTAGCTTGTTACCCGTCATTCCCAGAGGTTCAAGCATTATATGAACATAAAAGCATAAAAAAGAAATAACATTCCATTTATGAAACTCCGGTAGCCTGATACTACAAGAGAGCATCAGGCAAACATCGTAAGAATTCACCGTTAAGCCAGCAACCAAATCAAAAATGCACCATAACGAAGCACGCATTAATGTACGTTTTTTCTCCAACAAGGCGCTAAGAATCAAGCTATTAGTGGGAAATTATCGTCAATTGTATACAAAACCAGCAAACGATCAGCTCAAGACTTTACAAAGTAAAATTGCCTCGCTATTATGCGCACCACACGGAGAGATGGCTGAGTGGTTTAAAGCACCGGTCTTGAAAACCGGCGATGGTTAATAGCTATCCTAGGGTTCAAATCCCTATCTCTCCGCCACTTTTAAGAAAAGCCGCTGTTTTTACAGCGGCTTTTTCGTATCTGATTAACATCATTTTCTCATACTGATATTTTATTCCACGCACCAGTTGCCATTCATTAGATAAGTACCCTCTCCATTCATCACATACCAAAGGTGTATTTTTTAGAAACTGGCATCAAATATGCTTCCCATTATTCAACGGTTATGTCGTAATTAATGACATGGTTAGAGAGGAGAAGTGTATGAGCCATCTCTATAAGATTGAATCCTACAGTGAAGAAGCGGTCAGCTCGATTGCCCAGTTTATCCGTTCTAAAGGTGGAAGATGCTGTATTGCTGGTTTTGCCGTGATAACAAGCCACCCTTTTCAAGAGCGCGAGGCGTGGCGTTTACTACCACTTGTCGGCAAAGTGACTGACAATGTAACCGATTGGGATACCAGCCTTTTTTATCGAAAATGTGATAATTAGCTCGTCAGGTCGGTGAATATCTTACCTAATTCGCAGGCCTCAGCTTACTTAGCGACCGATTCTTTGATGTCATTTTATTGAGCCGAATTACGTTGATAACGCGTGGTTTTGCTGGATTTACGTATCTTTCGTTTGAATGCAGGGCGCTCCACTTTGGGCAATGAGCGAAGCGACTCTGGCACTGCGCCCGATTTCGCCTGTTCCATGATCTGAATAATGCGCTCTTGCAGCACTTGCATAAAGGGTTGATACGCTTGCCCACGTTCAGCCATCGCTTGCAATTGATGCTCCCAATGGGCGGTCATATCAGGATAAGTTGATTCATTTGGCAGCGCATGAATTAAACCCCTTCCCGCTGACGAGCTTAGAATCAGTTTACCTTGACGTGTTAAGAGTTGCCGCTTGAATAAAGTGTCAAGGATCCCCGCTCGCGTCGCTTCCGTACCCAAACCATCGGTTTCACGTAAGATTTTTTTCAGCTCTTTATCTTCAACATAGCGAGCAATTCCCGTCATCGCTTGTAGTAAAGTCGCTTCAGTAAAATGACGAGGAGGCTCGGTTTTTCGATCGTGAATCTCCCCTTCTCGACACGTCAGCACCGTCCCTTTACTCAGTGGTGGAACGGTATCGACTCCGTTCTCTTCTTCATCGACTTTGCCTAACAAACTCTTCCAACCGGTTTCAACCAGTTGTCGCCCTGACGCAACAAAAAAGCCACCCGCAATATCAAACACCAGCTTGGCTTCGGCGTACACGGCGGCGGGATAAAATTGCATCAAGTATTGGCGCGCAATCAATTGGTATATTTTCATCTCATTTCCCGACAAGGCATTGACGGATGCCTGCTTTGGTGTGGGAATAATGGCATGGTGCGCGTCCACTTTCTTATCGTTCCATGCTTTGGATTTAAGAGCTAAGTTTGCGCCACTGACCGCCGTTAACAACTCTTTGGCGTTGCACGCGATAGCTTGAGTTACTGACGAAGCTTGAGCGTAATGTTCTTGTGGTAAGTAACGACAATCTGAGCGCGGATAGGTGATTAATTTATGCTTCTCATACAGAGATTGGCAAGTGTCTAACACTTGCTGGGCGCTCATTGCAAAGCGCTTCGCTGCATCAATTTGCAGTGCAGATAAGGAATAAGGTAACGGCGCGGCTTGCTTAGTTTGCTTTTGTTCGGCTTCAATCACTGTGGCGGGTTGCCCTGCGATGCGCTGTGCGACATTTTCCACCAACTTGCGGTTTAAGACTCGCCCTTCTTCATCTTGCCACGGCTGGCAAGCATCGCTGGGTTTCCAGCGCGCACGGATATCAAACGCCACTTGATCAGTTTGATAAGGGATTAACGCATGTAATGTAAAATAGTCTCGCGGGATGAAGTTTTCTATCTCCTCATCCCGACGTACCACAAGCCCGAGAATAGGAGTTTGTACCCGTCCAACCGACAAGACACCTTGATAGCCCGCTTTCTGCCCCAGCAAAGTATAAGCCCGTGACATATTCATGCCATACAACCAATCGGCTCTTGAACGCGCGAGCGCTGAAACCGATAAAGGGATGAATTCGCGGTTACTGCGCATCTGTTTCAGTGCACGCTGCACGGCTGGAAGGTTTAAATCGCTGATCAGTAGCCGCAATGCTTGCTCTTTTTTACTTTGGCTTACTTTGCAATAATCAATCACTTCATCAACTAATAGTTGCCCTTCGCGATCCGGGTCTCCTGCATGGATAATTTGCGATGCTTCTTTCAAAAGCTGACGAATCACAGTCAACTGTTTGCTCGATGTTTTGCGCGGTCTAAGCTGCCACTGTGAAGGAATGATAGGTAAGTCGAGTAAATTCCACTTTTTATAGCGTTCATCATAAACATCCGGCTCAACTTGCTCGAGTAAATGCCCAATACACCAAGTAACGATGTCGCCATTCGCACAACGAATGAAACCTTGATCTTTCTTGTGTGGTTTCGGCAGAGCATCGGCTATAGCGCGCCCTAAGCTGGGCTTTTCAGCAATGAATAAACGGGTCATAAACTCAAATCAACGCAAAAAATAAGGCCACATTAACCAATGTGACCTTAATAAATCAAGAAAAACTGTTATTTTATACAGTATTACTCTTCATTGCCTGCACGTGCAGCGGCTTCTTTCACTAAAGGTTGCAGTTCGCCTTTTTGGAACATTTCGATAATGATGTCACAACCACCAATCAACTCACCTTCAATCCACAATTGTGGAAAAGTAGGCCACTGTGCGTATACAGGCAGCTCAGCGCGGATATCTGGGTTTTGCAGAATATCCACATAAGCAAATTTCTCACCGCAAGCCATCAAAGCCTGCGCAGCTTGAGAAGAGAATCCGCAACTTGGTAGCTTAGGAGAGCCTTTCATGTATAGCAGAATGGCATTTTCTTCAAGTTGCTGTTTAATTTTATCAATAGTTTCCATTGCTTCCTCTTAATGGGGATAGTGCGGTTTGTTACTGACATTCTAAATCATTAATAGAGAATAAAAAGCACATATTATTTATGGATATCCTGCCTATACAACAATTTTCAACATTAGGACTTTTAATAAAGTAAAAACTTGCTAAAATACCTTCAAGTCAGTCGTATCGACGAATATCATTATAATATCTGGAAGCTACTGAAAGAGACTTTCACTCTTTCTACACAACGGAGAATCGAGCAATGTCATTCGAATTACCAGCTTTGCCTTACGCTAAAGACGCTCTAGAACCACACATTTCAGCCGAAACACTAGATTTCCACCACGGTAAGCACCACAACACTTACGTTGTGAAGCTTAACGGCCTTATCCCTGGCACTGAATTTGAAGGTAAATCTCTCGAAGAGATCATCAAGACTTCAACTGGTGGCGTATTTAATAACGCCGCTCAAATTTGGAACCACACCTTCTATTGGCACTGCCTTGCACCAAATGCAGGTGGCGAACCAACAGGTGCCGTTGCAGACGCAATCAACGCCGCATTTGGTTCTTTTGAAGCTTTTAAAGCAAAATTCACTGACTCAGCGATCAATAACTTTGGTTCATCTTGGACTTGGTTGGTGAAAAATGCGGATGGTTCTTTAGAGATCATCAACACTTCAAATGCAGCCACACCACTGACTCACGAAGGTGTGACTCCGCTACTGACGGTTGATCTGTGGGAACACGCTTACTACATCGATTACCGTAACCTACGCCCTGACTACATGAATGGTTTCTGGGCACTGGTTAACTGGGCATTCGTTGCAGAAAACCTAGCAAAATAACCTTTTCCCCTTGGATTGGTATTTAGTCATATGAAAAGCCTGCTTTATCGCAGGCTTTTTTGTTATTTTATCTAAAGTTATCTGCTTTCTCGCCGCTAAAAGTGCATCGGTTGGAGAGGCAAATGCAAGTACATACATTAGATAAAGCCAGTATTATAAACGAGCTTCAATTTGGCTCGGGGCTAAGCCATGCTGTCCAGCAAGGACGCCGTGCAGACTTTGCACTCATACTGTCGATGTTTTCTAACGATGTACGCGACAACACTCCTGTTGAACGTATTGAAAACCCACCCACTAGCGATGAATTGTTACGTAAGCGATTTGAGCTTACGGAGCCTCAAGCACTGCGTTCCGACCAAAGCTCTTACGCTGTTTCAGCAAAACAGGCCGAGCTTTTCCATCACGGAGGGCTCGCCAGTGCGAAACTCAGCCACTACTTGACTCCTGAAGTACTCGCCTATTTGCCTGAAGATACGCATGATTTACCCGAAGAGGTATATCTTAATCTGTCAGGACATGAGCGAAGGCATCTTGCCTCCCCCTCAAACGTTGAGCTCTTAGTTGCCGATCTGTCGGTTCAACTCACCGTTGCCCACCGGCGAGATCAGATCCGCACCCAAGTTTGATGTCTTGTATGTAACACAAAACGACATTCTCTAGATCAGAATGTGAATATGACCAAAAAAAACACATACCACGCTCGCTTAGGCTGAGTAATTTGATGTTATTCACACCCTACCCACAGTTAATCAACCATCCTATTGAGACTAAATCCCGCTACAACAATAAAACAAACAATAGGGTGAGGCACCCAATGGATATAAAAAGTGCAATAATATTAATCACTTCAGCAAGTTCGATGCTTGGTAGCACGCTGGCCGTTCATTTCGCACATTTAGGTGCAAAAATTATTTTGTGTGACCAAGACAAATTTGGATTAATGGAAACCTTTGCTCGTTGCAAAGCGATCTCTCAGGATGTTCATTATTACCACACACCAGATTACTCTTTAGAAACGATCCATCGGCTGTTCGATTTTATTGATCAAACCTATCATGGGGCACCGGATGTACTGGTCAATAATTGGCCAAATGCATCCCTCCCACCCTTGATAGGTGAACAACGAGCTGAAGTCTTTCTTCAGAAGCTCGCCATGATGGCCTCAACTTTATTCACTTTTGGTCAAGCAAGTGCTGAGCGAATGCGTATTAACAACAAGCCCGGTGTGATTGTGAACGTCATTTCTCAAAATGATGAGTATGACCTAGCGGGAATTGAAAATGCGAATTCTATGGTTTCTGGTTTCACGCAGAGTTGGGCAAAAGAACTAACCCCTTTCAACATAAGGGTCGGAGGCGTAGTGCCTAGCGCAAAAGGTGATGTAGATGAGAAGCCCCATTGGGCTGAGCTGCAAGATGAATTGATCCGCAATACGGAATACATCGTCGCTAACGAATACTTTAGCGGACGTGTGATGTCGGCCTAGCTAGCAGTACAAGGCCGACCTACATGGGTATGATTAAAACCCTTCTTCCAGATAATCGTCGAGATACTCTTCTTCCGATTCATCATACGTTTGGGTATCAATTTCTGCTTTAAAATCTTGGCGTTGTAAATAAACATCGCGAGTTAATGAATATGGATCTGGGGAGTTTTCCAACGTCACTTCTTGGGGAACGAGCCTTGCTCGGGTCTCCAATCCTTCCAGAGCCCATTTGCCTAGGCCAGCCCAGACATTGAGATAAGAAAGTGGTACATACAAGCCATCCACAACATCTGTGGTTTCTCGAATCGTGTAGGGCCCGTATCCAGGAATCATTAAATATGGACCATTACCAACACCATAATGGCCTACCGCATCACTAAACGCTTTTTCATTGTGTTTGGTGATGCCCGCTTCTGACGCAATATCAATCATCCCAAACAGGCCTAAGGTGCTATTAATCCAAAAGCGGTTAAAGTGGTCAACGGCTTTCGTACCATTACCCATCAATATGTTGTTGATAATGCTTGAAGGTTCATCAAGGTTTGACAGAACATTGGCGATCGTTTTTCTAATGGGGTGTGGAATGTAATCCACGTAGGCAATCGCAACAGGGCGAACCAAGTATGGATCGATATAATCGTAGTTGATTGTCCACATTGATCGGTTAAAAACCTCAAAAGGATCGCCCGACTGCGTTTGATTTGATTCGGCTGACGTTGAATCCGGAGCGCTTGCACACCCTGCTAATACGAAAAGGAACAGCATAGGGCATATCAGTCGGGATAGGCGGCTTATCATTATTTATTTCCATGTATAAAGGCCGATGATACATCGGCCTATCAATACGTTAATTGTATATAAGTGCTATTAATACTGCTTATTGATCACAACTTCAACAGGTTGACCGAGGCTCATGGGAGCACTTTCACCAAACCAATCACCTTGTTTGGTTGAAACATTGCCATCAGTATCCAAGCGTACTCGAACAATAAGCTGTGCAAGGTCGGATAACTTCCGACCCTGAACCATGCTATTGCTATCATCTAACACAACCTTAATAGGGAATTGAGTCAGTGGATAACGCGCTGCGGCAACAGGCATAGGTGCACCATCAGAACTGTGCACAGAGACTATGAGTACTGCATTTTGTTCAAGAGTCACACCATCACCGAGTGAGATGGTGACAGGAACCATTTTCCCATCGATAGCTTTAGGCTGCATTTTGCTTTGTGCTCTTTCAATACTGCGCGAAAGCATCTCATAACGGCTATCTTCAGGGCCAATCATCTGCTGCATTAATCGCCAATACTTCATCGCCGCTGGGTAATCCTGGCGTTCAAACGCATCAAACGCAAGTAGTGAAAACACGCGTAGATCAACATAATCTTGTTGTACTAATGCCGTTAAAATTTCACGTGCTTGATTTTGGTCAAGCTCATCTTGTGACAACATTAATGCTTGCGCATAGCCCAACTTCACATCTGCATCTTTTGGATCTAACGCATACGCTTTTTTCATTGAGCCAATCGATGTTTCTATATCTCTGTTAGCAAGTCCAATACGTCCAAGCAGCAACCACCCGGTCGCATCTTGAGGCTGATAATGCAGACGAGTGCGCAGCGCCAGTGTGAGATCATCCATCTCATCATCACTTAAGGCAGCACCTTCTGGTGACATCATTTTTTTTGAGAGTGCAGGTAAGTTAGCGTTCACTTGCTGCCACTGCTCTACTTGACTAGCCGCGCCAAATTTTAGGTAAAAGCCATAGCTTAAGATAACGACCAATAAAATCGAGGGGATCAAAACAACCATCGGTGATACATGTGAAGAATTTCCTTGCACCGATTGCGCAGGAATATCATCCAATAGTGCCTGTTTCAGATCAGCAATCAGCTCTTGTTCGCTGTCAACCAACCCTTCTTGCGTCTCTTCGTGTAACTCTGCAAGGCGGTTTTTAAAGATCGCTTTGTTCAATTCGTCACGCAGCGCTGCATCGTTGTTCGCTCTGTTTTTGAGGATTGGCAGTGCAATGAAGACACAACCAAAGAAGGTCAGAATGAGGGTAGATAACCAAAAAAACGTCATTATTGTTTGTCTCCATGCTTCTCATCATCAACCGCATCTTCGGCGAGCAACTGATTTAATCGCTCTTCCTTTTCGGCATCCCAAACTTCACCATTTTGAGCGGTTGATGCTTTACGACGTTTGCTGCGTAATACAATAAAACCAAAACCCAGAAACACCACACTCAAAGGACCTAGCCATAAGATGGAAGTCGCCAAAGTCAACGGTGGGTTATAGGTCACAAAGTTGCCGTAACGTGCAATCATGTAGTCAACAATGTCTTGTTCAGACTTACCTTGCTTGGTCATTTCATAGACTTTATTACGTAAGTCCTGTGCTAATGCAGCATTTGAGTCGGCAATAGTATTGTTTTGACACTTTGGACAACGCAATGTATTACTCAACTCTTTGAATTGCTGCTCTTGCTGTGGGTTATCAAACTCGTACACTTCAATTGCAGATTGCACAGAAAATACCAAAGCAAAGCTAGCAATGATCGATAATATAAAACGCTTCATTACTTCGCTTCCTCTAGAAGTTTCTGATACATAGGTTGCAAAGTTGTTTGCCAATTGGTTGGATTAACATCCCCCACATGGCGGTAACGAATAACGCCGTTGGCATCAATGAGAAAGGTTTCCGGCGCACCGTAAACGCCGAGATCTAACCCTAGCATACCATTACCATCGAACAGGCTGATCAAGTAAGGATTACCTAGCTCATTTAACCATTGAACCGCTTTATCTCGTTGATCTTTATAATTTAAGCCTATAATTTTTACACCATCACCCGCCAACCGATTGAGATATTGATGTTCGGCATAGCAGGTCGGGCACCAAGTTGCCCAGACGTTCAGCAGCAAAGGCTCCCCTTTAAATATCGCTTGGTCATACAGCTTGCCGGGTTCAGCTAAATCTTCCAAACGAAATTCAGGCACAGACTTACCAATCAGAACCGACTCCAATTTTGTGGGATCATCACCTTCGGTATTTTTGACCAACTGAGTAACAAACACGGCAACTAGACCAAGAAAAGCCACCAATGGAATAAATAGAATTTTCTTGTTCATCTACGCCTCCTGTTGGGAGCTTTTTCTAAAGCGGTAGCGTTTGTCACTGATAGCTAGCGCACCACCTAATGACATCAATAAAGCACCAGCCCAGATCCAACGTACAAATGGTTTGTAATAAATTCGGATCGCCCATGAATGACCATCTTCTAATCGCTCACCCATTGCAATGTACAAATCGCGAGTGATGCCACGATCGATGGCCGCTTCAGTCATCATTGACTTGGCAGTACGATAAAAGCGTTTTTCCGCATGGAGTGTATTCACGTATTGCCCATCCTGCGTAATTTCAAAATCGGCAATATAACCATCATAGTTCGAGCCATCTTTATCTCTTAACCCTTTGAAATAAAAGTTATATTGTTGGATTTCAAAAGATTCCCCAGGTGCTAGACGAACATCACGCTCGATACTGTAGTTTTGCACCATCGCAATACCAATCACAGTAACGGCAAGACCAACATGGCCTAACATCATGGCCCAGTGGCTACGTTGTAGTTTAGTCACCCCTATCATGAAGCTATGACGATGTGTCGCACGTTGGTGCAACTCGACAACGTGTAGCAAGATGATCCAAAACGCCATGACCCAGCCGATAAATGCCATCAAGCTAAAGCGTTCAGCTAGCAGGTACACCATAACCGCCGAAAGAATCAACGCCATCAGGCCACAAATCAACATCGGTTTCAAAAGCTTGGAAAAATTATCGCGCTTCCAACGGATCAGTGGACCGATCCCCAGCAAAAATGCAAATGGCACCATTAGCCATGCAAACAGCATGTTGAAGAAAGGCGCTCCTATTGATACGGAACCAAGGCCAATCTGCTTGTGGATTAAAGGTAACAAGGTGCCAACCAACACCACCACCAATGCCGCGATTAATAAGATGTTGTTGGAGAGCAGCGCATTTTCACGCGAGATCAATTCAGCATTGCCACGGACGCGCACTGCCGCACCTTTAACGGCAAACAATAGCAGTGAGCCACCGATGACAAACACCAAAAACCCAAGGATAAACAGGCCACGAGCGGGATCGGATGCAAATGCGTGTACCGAAACCAAAATACCAGATCGCACTAAGAATGTGCCCAGTAAACTGAGCGAAAATGCTGAAATTGCCAGTAACACTGTCCAAGCTTTGAATGTGCCACGTTTTTCTGTCACAGCAAGTGAGTGCATCAATGCCGTTCCCGCAAGCCATGGCATAAACGACGCGTTTTCTACTGGATCCCAGAACCACCAGCCACCCCAGCCAAGTTCGTAGTAAGCCCACCACGAACCTAGCGCGATACCTAATGTCAAAAATAACCACGCCGCAGTTGTCCAAGGACGAGACCAACGGGCCCATGCAGTATCCAAACGCCCGGTCATCAAAGAGGCTATTGCAAATGAGAATGCGACTGAAAAACCAACATATCCCATGTATAACATGGGTGGGTGAATGATTAGCCCAGGATCTTGTAGCAGCGGGTTTAAGTCACGACCATCAATTGGGAAATAGGGTAAGGTGCGTAAAAATGGATTCGAAGTCACGATGACAAACAGCAAGAATCCAACGCTGATCAGCCCCATAACGGATAAGACTCGCGCCACAGATTCTTGAGGCATACCACGGCTAAAGGTAGCCACCGCCACAGTCCATCCCGCTTGAATTAAAACCCACAGCAATAATGAACCTTCATGCGCCCCCCACACCGCTGTTAGACGGTAATACCAGGGTAATTGACTATTCGAATTACTCGCCACGTATTGTACCGTGAAGTCATTGACATAAAATGCCCACAGCAAAATGCTAAATGAGACCAATAGCAATGAAAACATTCCCCATGCTAATGGCCGCGCAGTATTCATCAGCATGGTATTGTTTTTAGAAGCACCAACAAGTGGAAGTAAGCTGAGTAATATGGCAAGCCCAAGTGAAACAATAAGGGCAAAATGTCCTATTTCAACAATCATTGAGCACTTCCTTGTTTTTGTTCCGAGCTATAGGTTAACGGCTCATGCGTTTTCTTCATTGCTTCAGCAATTTCCGGTGGCATATAGTTTTCATCATGCTTGGCTAGCACTTCAAACGCTTCCACTGTGGTGGCATCTTTCAATACGCCTTGCGCAACAATACCCTGACCTTCTCTAAACAAGTCGGGTAAGATGCCTTCATATTCGACCGTCACATTTGGACCAACATCGTGGAGCTGAAATCTTACTTTTAGTGAACCCGGATCTCTTTTCACAGAGCCCACCACCACCATGCCGCCAATGCGTAGCCGTTGACCCACTTCTGGCTTTGTCCCATCGGGTTTACCGTGTACAAGCTCGGTCGGCGTATAGAAAAGGTCCATATTTTGATTGAGTGCATACAACATCAAACCAATGGTGGCACCAGCCCCAATAATCAATGCCAAAATAATGGTGAGTCTTTTTTTACGTCTTGGGGTCATAAGGTGTTCTCCATATGCTTTGCAGCATCAATTCTGGCTTGGCGTTCAACCTTTGCTTGCACATCTTGCAACAAGGTTTTGCCACGCTTGATGCTGAGCATCAGTAAAATAAACATGGATAAAAAGGTAATGCCAAATGCACTCCATACATAGGCGGAGTAACCGCCCATCGCCAAGAAATCACTCAAAGAGTCAAAATGCATGATCAGTTACCTTTCTGTGTTTGAAGGGTTGCCAATTCGATAACCCAAGGGCGATGGCTCTCTTTACTGATAATTTCATTGCGTAAGCGGACCATAGTGACCGCAGCAAAAAAGAAAGCAAAACCAAAAATATTGAGCAGCAGTGGCCACAACATGTCACTGGATATGGAAGGCTTTTCAAATTTAGTAATCGTGGCACCTTGATGCAGGGTATTCCACCACTCAACGGAGAAATGAATGATAGGTAGATTGATCACACCAACGATGGCCAGCAGACCTGCGGCTTTTGCGGCTGTTTTTTGATCATCGAAAGCGTGGTAAAGCGCAATCACTCCCAAATAGAGAAACAGTAAAATGAGCTCAGACGTCAGACGAGCATCCCATACCCACCAAGTTCCCCACATCGGTTTACCCCAAATGGCTCCAGTAATTAACGCAATAAACGTAAATACCGCACCGATGGGCGCCATTGCAGCAGCGGCCATGTCTGACAGTTTTAATTGCCAAACTAGACCAATGAAAGCCGCAATCGCCATCGACATATAAATGCCCATTGACCAAATGGCGGAAGGGACATGAATGTAAATGATTCTGAAGCTGTCGCCTTGTTGATAGTCTGCCGGAGCATAAGCTAAACCAAGGATATTACCGACTACCAGGCATAAGATAGCAAGCCCTGCAAACCAAGGCAGGAACTTTCCACATAGCCGATAGGCGGATTCAGGCTTTGCATAGGGATGGAGCCATTTCCACATTGTATTGTCTCACTCTTACTTCATTGCTTCTGAGCATGTGTCTGCTCAGTTTATTGTGTTGTTGATACGCAACGCTCAAATGCATTGCTGAAAATATCGTTCGTACTTAATTTAGTTAACGCTGACTCTCAATGCTGCGCTAATAGCAAATGGAGTTAATGTTATCGCGCCCATAAACATTGCCCCCAAAACAGCCAATTGACCGTTGTAGAGCATGCCAAGCGATGCTGCATCAATAGCTGATGTAGCGAAGATTAAAATCGGGATATACAAGGGTAAGACCAGTAGGCTCAGCAACACGCCACCTTTTTGCAAGCCTACGGTCAATGCAACACCAATAGCACCGATAAAACTCAACGTTGGCGTGCCAATGAACAAAGTCAATACAACTGCAAGCCACGTATTAAAATCTAATGACAATAATACGGCTAACAATGGGCTAATTAAAATTAAAGGCAGTCCAGTCAATAACCAATGAGCCACGACTTTTGAAATAACGACTATGGGTAATGGCACTGGGATCAGCATCATTTGTTCAAGTGACCCGTCTTGAAAATCATCGCGAAACAGACGCTCAAGTGATAGTAGCGCCGACAGTAACGCCGCAACCCAAACAATACCTGCAGCGATACGGGCGAGCAAAGCAGGCTCTGGGCCGATACTCAGCGGGAATAGGGTGATCACTATGATAAAAAACCACAGTGGATTAAAAATATCGGCTTGACGTCGAAAGGCGATCAATAATTCACGACGGATGATCATCCCCATGGTCACGATCATGACTCATGCCCCAATTTAATTTTTCGCAATTGCGGATAGTTAGCAAACATATCTTGGTGTGTGGTCAATACAACAATGCCACCTTGTTGCGCATGCGCTAGAAATAAGGCTTCCAACACTTTGACACCTTGCTTATCAATCGCAGTTAACGGTTCATCTAAAATCCACAACTTTTGTTGACTGAGCCACAAACGAGCCAGCGCAACTCGGCGCTGTTGTCCGGCAGAAAGCTGGCCTGCAGCCACGTCTTCTCGGCCAGCTAAACCCACTTTAGCCAAGGCTTGATATATCTCTTGAGAAGACGATTCTGCATTATGCACTGATTGATAAAAATGAAGATTCTCGAATGCCGTCAAATCGCGCTTAACCCCAGTTTGATGACCAAGAAACAGTAAATCTTGGTGGTAATCATCACGATTAGACTCAATATTCATGCCATTCCACAAAATAGAACCATCCTCTCTATCACCTAACCCGGTAATAATTCGTAGTAAGGTCGTTTTACCTGTGCCGTTCCGTCCTTCAATCTGCACCAATTCGCCAGCATGAATCACAAAGCTAAGTGCTTCAAACAGAACTCTTTCATCACGAATTGCGGTCAGGTTATTTACTTCAAGCATGTGCATCTAAATCGAGAAATTTGAGCCGCTATATTAGCACACCACACCTAAGACAAAACATAATAAGACTATTACCAGTCACGAAACTAGGTAAGAAACTGTTAATTTTTAATTATTTTCTGTCTCATTTACTACTTTATGGCTACATTTAACCACATTCAAAACTAGAGAGGGAAGCCATTGGCTTCCCTCTCTAGTTTCGCTCTTTCGACTATTTTTTTGCAGGTCGCCTCGTACTTTGCACCGGCTCGCGACCTTCCGGGTGACTACTCAGTGGCGGGATGCTTTCATGCCCTGCAATTTTCTTCTGCAAGGACATCATCAACTCAGCTTCAGCTTTAGGTAGCTCACACTCTTTAATAAGCTCATTGATGTCAGCACCGAGTTGGACCATTTTTGTCGCTCGGCTGTATAAACGCCCATCCGTATCAACATGTTCCAATTCAGTAATTCGCTCGTTTAAATGCTGGATGAGATCCTGCTGATCCGTCACTTTTTGGCCAAGACCAATAGCAACTGAGCGTATTTCCAACAGCTGTCTATTCGCCTTTTGCAACTCCTTATCTAACGATCGGGCTTGTTGTCTTTGGTGATCAATCTGTTGGGCAAGTCCCTGACGTACACGAAGTAACACCAGCAACAAAAATACAACAACAAAAACCGCGCTCCCTATAAGAATAACAGGAGCACTGAACAACATAGCTTCGCTCATTATAGGTGGACCATCTCGTCCCACTCGTCTTCAGTTAGCAGTTTATTCAGGTCAACAAGGATCAATAGCTTACCGTCACGGTTGCTCACGCCTTGGATAAACTTAGCGCTCTCATCAGTACCAACACTTGGTGTAGTATCGATTTCAGAAGAACGTAGGTAAACTACTTCCGCAACGCTATCGACTAAAATACCAATCACTTGGCGCTCAGATTCAATCACAATAATGCGTGTATTATCCGTGATTTCACCTTGCATTAAGCCAAAACGAGATCGTGTATCAATGACGGTCACAACATTACCACGTAGGTTAATGATGCCAAGAACATAATCAGGAGCACCTGGTACCGGTGCAATTTCTGTATAGCGGAGTACTTCACGTACCTGCATTACATTAATTCCGTATGTTTCTTCTTCTAGTTGGAACGTCACCCACTGAAGCACTTCGTCGTTAGACTTGTCTTTTCTTACTTCTACTTCGTTAGTCTGAGACATACCTTTTCCTCTCTAAGTCGATTCCGACATCAATGTATTATTATTTCTCTAGTGCTTTTACATCAAGCCCTGCATTAAGCATAGCTATCAATGCTTCAACATGGATCAAAGCACACATTTTTTCTTTTACCATTCCAGCAAGCCACGGCCTTTTGCCTGCCTGTTCTCGCCAGCGGACCTTCTCTGAGCTTAGCAATTCTGTACCCATAAGCTGAGTACTTGCTAACCCCCACATACTGTCACCAAGCATGACGATGTATTGATAACCTTCTTTGTAGCTATCATCATGGAGCTTTTCTGCCATTACCCATTTTGCCGTATCGACAACATCTAGCTGATTGTCTTTATTAGTTTGCAGTCCAAGGTACCAAGCAGGTCGACCGATTAAATGATTGAGCGTTGCCATACGGTGGATCCCCCCAAGTTCATCAAGAGACACCGCAAACGTCACGCCATTCACTTCAAAATAGAGCACTTGAAAATCTCGTGTTCTCGCAGTGCTTTGCCATGTACCAATTCCAAAGTAGCCCGCTTGCGTTTCAAGTTCGACTTCAGCCGTCGGTTGCTCAACCACTTCCACGTCAACAGCAAATTCTTCAACAGTGTCTGCCGCAGTCAGAATTTCAACTTCAGGTTCTGTTTCCAAGGTATCGGCGGGAATATCCCATTCTTGGATCTCTTCAACAATTTCAGTCACTGGTTGAGTTTTTAAAGCGATCTGAACGGTGTTTTGCTCCATGATCTCTTCCAGCTCTAACTCTGCCACTGGATTACTTGATTCTAGCTGGCTTAATAAGCGCTGCACATCATCTAAATTCGGCAGCTCAAACTCAACCACTTCAGCATGGTAATAACTTTTTTCCGGTACAGATTGCACCGATGTCGAAAGCGCTAACTCAGGTTCAGCAAGGGACAATTCTTTTTGCTCTTCCGCTTTCAGCTCAAGTTCAATCGCTTCTTCATCTAGTAACGCTGTAAAGTAGTCATCGAGTGCTTGTTCACTGGATAAAAATGGCCCACTACTCATCAATAGCTAGCCTCTCTAAATAAATCAGCAACTGTTTATAAGCAAAAACACCACGGCTACCTTCAGCAAAATGAGAAGCAGGCAAGCGCTTTAAACTCGCATCACGAAACTTGGTGTCTATAGGTACAGCAGAGCTCCAAACTTGCTCTGGGTAATCTTTTTTAAGTTGATTCAGCGTTTGCAAAGAAGCCCGGGTTCGCTTGTCGTACATAGTCGGTACGATAGTCACTTTAAACGATCGACTACGAGATTTTTGCATGATGGCTAAGGTGCGAATCATCCTTTCGAGCCCTTTCATAGCCAGAAACTCAGTCTGCACTGGAATTAAGATACGATCGCTGGCGGCCAATGCATTAACCATCATTACCCCTAAGATTGGAGGACAGTCGATCAATACGTAGTCATAATTATGGCGCAATGCAAGAAGCGCACGTTTCAAAATCAGCCCCATTCCACTGCGGTTGCCCATGACTCTATCTAAAGTGGCTAGAGACATATGGGCAGGGATGAGATCAATGCCTTCAACATCGGTTTTTAGGATAAGAGGGGTAACGCTTTGCTCTGTTAACTCACGTTGCTGAAATAGGTCAAACAGGCTGACGGGCACGCCATCAGAATCATAACCTAAGTATGTAGTAAGCGAGGCGTGAGGGTCAGTATCGACCAACAGCACTCTTTTGCCTTGCTGACTTAGCAAACCGGCAAGCGTAATCGTTGTGGTTGTTTTACCCACACCGCCTTTTTGGTTTGCAATACTCCATACAATCATTGAACTTCCTTTATGCGAGGCCAACTTCAACTAACATTCGTTCTGATATACGCTCTAACGGTAAATCTTCAGACGAGATCCCCGCTTTTGCGACAGCTTGCGGCATACCATACACCACGCAACTTTCTTCATCCTGAGCCCAAATGGTTGCCCCTGCGGCTTGTAACATTCGAGCCCCTTCACGACCATCGGCTCCCATACCAGTCAATATCATTGACAGCACTTTATCTGCATAGATCTTCGCCGCAGAACCGAATGTTATATCAACACACGGCTTATAGTTCATACGTTCGCCACCATCGATAATGCGCAATTTAGCACTACCCGGACGGCCCTCAATCATCATCTGTTTACCACCCGGAGCCAAGTAAGCAACGCCTGGGCGCAATGCATCGCCATCTTCTGCTTCTTTCACTTCAATTTTACACAGTGAGTTGAGCCGGTTTGCAAATGCAGCAGTGAAGGTGGCTGGCATGTGTTGAATGAGTACGATCGGATGCGGATAATTCGCAGGTAACTTCGTCAATATTTTTTGTAACGCAACCGGGCCCCCAGTAGAGGTACCGATAGCGGTCAACTGATATTTTTTACCTGTAGCTTTAAAGCGAGCCAATGTGCTCATTGATTTCGGCGCAGGGGAACTCGCCGTTGTAGCCGCTGTTCTGTTGGCAAACGGCGACGATGTGCTCGGCACTGGGCGTGAAACCAAAGGTCTTCTCAGCATCCCTTTTTTGGACGCGATTTGAATAACCCGTTGTTGTAATAAAGCGACAGCCTCATCACGGTTACGGGCAATATCTTCAAACTTTTTCGGTAAGAAATCTAACGCTCCAGCATCTAAAGCATCTAGCGTTGCTTTGGCACCATCATGAGTCAGCGATGAGAACATCAAGATTGGGATCGGGTTCGCAGCCATAATTTCACGGACAGCAGTAATGCCATCCATAACTGGCATCTCAATATCCATTGTGATGACATCAGGCTTTAAGATTCTCGCTTTTTCTACGGCTTCTTTACCGTTAGTTGCAACATCAATCACTTCTAGACGGGTGTCAGAGTTAATAATTTCACTCACACGCCGTCTAAAAAAGCTCGAATCATCAACGACTAATACTCTAATCGCCATGGGTGTCCTTATATTGTGTGCTCATTTAAATGCGGGAAGCAGCAGCATACTGCTTAAGCAAATCTGGCACATCTAGTATTAGTGCAATATGTCCATCGCTGGTAATCGTTGCCCCAGCCATACCCGGTGTTTTTTGAAGAAGCTTATCTAGTGGTTTGATTACCACTTCTTCTTGGCCAATTAAGGTATCAACCACAAAACCAACTCGCTGGCTACCAATCTGAACAATAACAACATGTCCATGACCTTTACGCAGTTCTATTTTACCTGCTTTAGGTGCTAGCCAATTCTGTAAGTAGAAGAGTGGTATCGATTTTTTACGTACTATGATGGTCAGTTGTCCATCAACGACGTTCGTCCGGCTAAGATCAAGGTGGAAGATTTCATTCACGCTCGCAAGTGGTAGAGCAAATGGATGCCCTGCGACCCCAACCATCAATGTCGGTAAGATAGCGAGTGTTAGCGGCACTTTGATCGTAATCTTAGTCCCTTTGCCCATCTCAGAATCGATGTCAATTGAACCATTGAGTGTATTGATGGCTGTTTTTACAACATCCATCCCAACACCACGACCAGAAATGTCTGAAATTTGCTCTTTACTGGAGAATCCCGCCATAAAGATTAAGTTAAAACACTCTTTATTGGAGAGACGCGACGCCGCATCTTCATCCATCATGCCTCGTTTAACCGCAATACTACGCAGCTTATCTGGGTCCATACCGCCGCCATCATCGACGATAGCTAGCTCAATATGATCACCTTCTTGCGAAGCTGAGAGTATGATTTTACCCGTGCTTGGCTTTCCAGATTTGCTACGCACATCAGGCATTTCAATGCCGTGGTCAACTGAGTTACGCACTAAGTGGATCAATGGGTCTGCAAGCGCTTCAACCAAGTTTTTATCAAGGTCTGTTTCTTCGCCCCGCATTTCAAGCACGATGTCTTTTTTCAGGGTACGTGCAAGGTCTCGAACCACGCGAGGGAAACGACCGAACACTTTCTTAATCGGTTGCATGCGCGTTTTCATAACAGCGCCTTGCAAATCCGCAGTAACTACATCAAGGTTAGCCACCGCTTTTGCCATCTCTTCGTCGTTGCTATTAAGCCCTAAACTCAGCAAGCGGTTACGCACTAGCACCAATTCGCCAATCATGTTCATAATGATGTCGAGCGTTGATGTATCAACACGGACTGTTGTTTCCGGCTGAGTTTGCGCTTTTTTAGCCACAGCAGGTGCTGATACTTCTTTTTTCTCAGCCACTGCAACCGGAGCTTTCGCCGGGGAAGAGGTGGCTGGAGCCGTTACTTTAGGCTGAGGAGCAGGTGTAGGTTTCGCCGCTTCAGCTTTCGGTTTTGCGGTCTCTGTTGGTTTTACAGGCTCTGCTGGCTTCACATTTTCAGAAGCAGGTCTGGTTGCCATTTCCAACTCTTCTGGCAATGGCCCTTTTCCTGAGCCATGCAGCTCGTCAAGAAGCTTTTCAAACTCCTCGTCCGTCATCAAATCATCGCCACCACCAGCAGAAGCTTTAGGTGCCGCTGTTGATTTAGGCGGAGTAGCTGGTTTCGCTGTAACCTCAGGAGCGGGTTCAACGGTTGGAGCTTTGCCTACGCCGTGCAGTTCATCAAGCAGCTTTTCAAATTCGTCATCCGTAATGTCACCACTAGCAGCCACTGATGCACTTGGGGCTTTAGGCGCTGGGGCCGCCGGTGCGGCATTTTCAGAATGAGCATTAGGCGCGGTGCCCTTACCATGTAATTCGTCTAACAGTTTTTCAAATTCATCTTGCGTGATTTCATCGATAGAATTTGACGCGACAGCCTTTGAGGCCACTGGTTGAATGACTTCCGGTTCAGGCGCTTCGATAGCGGCCTCTTCCTCGACTTCAACTTCAGCAATAACAGGCTCCACTTCGTCAATTTCATCTTCAGAAGCAGGACGACACAATTTATGAAGTTCATCGAGTAGAGCGGGATCTGCAGGCTCTAAGGGTTCTTGATCTTGAACAGCGCGAAACTGTGCGTTAACGGTGTCTAAAGCTCGTAACATCGTATCCATCAAGCTCGATGTTACACTTCTTTGGCCATTGCGTAAGATATCAAATACGTTCTCGGCACCGTGGCACGTCTCAACCAGCTCGGTGAGGGCAAGAAACCCGGCCCCACCTTTAACGGTATGGAAACCGCGGAAAATCGCATTTAATAACTCCCTGTCTTCGGGGTTGTTCTCAAGTTCAACCAATTGCTCTGAGAGCAATTCGAGAATTTCACCTGCTTCAACCAAAAAGTCCTGAAGAATGTCGTCGTCTAATTCGTAGCTCATACGTTACCCCTAAAAACCAAGACTCGATAACAAATCATCGACTTCGTCTTGAGATGAAACCGCATCGGCTCTTTCATGAGGGTTCAAAATAGGACCTTCAGGTTCGATAGATGGGTTCTTCTTGTCTGTTTTTTGTTCTATTTGGTTAGCCCCAAAGGCAGTGAGAATCTCAACTAGGCGTTTCTCAACTTCATTAACCAGCGTAATAACACGCCGAATTATTTGGCCAGTGAGATCTTGAAAGTCTTGAGCCATCAATATCTCAGTTAGCTGACCTCGTAATTCGCTGCTGTTGCCTTCAACTTGTGATAGTAGATCATCAATACGGTGACAAAGTGCTTTAAACTCAATGAGATCAATACGTCCATGCATCAACTCATTCCATTGTGGACGCACTTTTAACAGACCTTCATGAAGGCTGTCAGCGATCGGCATACATCGATCCACTGCATCCATTGTTTTATTCGCAGCCACTTCCGTTTTATCAATTACGTATTGAAGACGATCCCTTGCATCTGGAATTTCGTCATTTGCAATCTCAGCCATGCGTTCATCAAGGTTGAACTGTTTGAGCGATTCATGCAGTTCCCTTGTCAAAGTGCCTATTTCTTGCAGCATTGGATTGCTTGCTTTGTCGTAGGTCTCTTTAAAGAGTTGATTCGCCTGATCTTGCTGTCCATTTTCCAGTAGCTGAACGAGTTCTTTTGCTTGTTCTAATGAAATCATCGATTAGCCTTTTCGCGCATAAATGAATAGAGCACCTTTTGTCTGTGACCACACGCTTTATAAACGCTCGAAAATTTTATCCAGTTTTTCTTTAAGCGTAGCAGCAGTAAAAGGTTTTACGATATAACCATTCACACCTGCTTGAGCAGCCTCGATGATTTGTTCGCGTTTTGCTTCTGCGGTGATCATCAGAACAGGCAGATGCTTAAGTTCTGCGTCTGCTCGGATATTTTTCAACAAATCGATGCCTTGCATGCCCGGCATATTCCAGTCTGTAACCACAAACTCAAAATCACCTTTCTTTAGCATAGGCAACGCTGTCAGGCCATCATCTGCTTCTTGGGTATTATTGAAGCCCAAATCACGAAGTAGATTCTTAACAATACGGCGCATTGTTGAAAAGTCGTCAACAATAAGGATCTTCATGTTTTTATTCAAAATTGCCTCCACTGAGCTCGAAATCAGTGATATTAGTCATTTTGCGTCCAAGAACTTAACTTCGTTCTTAGTCGCTGCATAGATTGGCTTAGTATCTGGCTAACGCGGGATTCGCTAACACCTAGAACTTCACCAATTTCTTTTAAGTTTAGCTCTTCATCATAATAGAGCGAAAGTACCAAAGCTTCACGTTCTGGAAGTGATTTTATTGATTCAACCAATGCTTTACGAAACGATTCATCGGCGACTCCCTTAAATGGCGAGTTGTCTTCATCGTCATCCAGAGGAGAAATTGCATCATCAGAAATACCTAAATCTTCGATTCCGACAATCCGTGAGCAATTAATGTCAGTTAATACAGTATGGTACTGATCCAGCGACATGCCTAAATACTTCGCAACTTCTGTATCAGTTGGGTTTCGGTTTAGCTCACCTTCTAGAACTGAAATTGCATGGGTTATCTCTCGGTTGTGTTTATGAACCGAGCGTGGAACCCAATCACCACGCCGAATATCGTCGAGCATAGCTCCACGAATTCGAATTCCTGCGTAGGTTTCAAAGCTTGCACCTTTACTCCCATCATAATTTTTTTGTGCTTCAAGTAGGCCTATCATACCGGCTTGTATTAGATCTTCGACCAATACGTTTGGTGGCAGGCGACCTGCTAAATGGTGTGCAATACGCTTAACCAATACAGAGTATTTTTCTAAAAATGCTTGTTGGCTCTTTAGGTTTCCGTGTTGGTCATAAGTAAGCGCTTTATTCACCGAATGGTTCCCCTACACTTTCTGTTCTATTTAGCAAACGCTCGACAAAAAATTCCAGATGGCCTGTCGGCGTTCTTGGAATTGGCCACGTTAACGCTTTACTTGCCAACGAGCTGATTGCCAGTGCCGCAGGTGACCGTGGAAACGCATCGACCACTATTTTTTGTTTTTTTACTGCTTGTCGCACTTTATCATCCAAAGGTATGCAAGCAACAAGTTCAAGGCTCACATTTAGGAATCTTTCTGTCACTAAAGTTAATTTAGCAAATAATTCCCGTCCTTCACGATAACTTCTCACCATATTGGCCACAATTTTAAAACGTTGCACTTGGTGTTCACGACTTAAGAGCTTGATCAGCGCGTAAGCGTCGGTGATGGATGTCGGTTCGTCACATACCACGATCACTACATCTTGTGCGGCGCGACAGAAGCTCACGACCATATCAGAAATACCTGCGGCTGTATCGATGAGCAGAATATCCATCTCATCTTCTAAACTGCCAAAGGCGCGTATTAAACCAACATGTTGGGCGTGTGACAACTCTGTCATCGACTGTGTGCCCGAGGTCGCTGGAATTATTCGTATCCCAAAAGGTCCCTCGACGATGGCATCTTTCAGTTCACACTCGCCAGCCAGTACATGCCCTAAGTTTCGCTTCGGGCGTATGCCAAGCATAACATCCACGTTAGCTAAACCTAAGTCTGCATCCAACACCATGACTTTTTTGCCTTGACGAGCCATGCAGATCGCCATGCCGAGTGTCACGTGAGATTTACCCACACCACCTTTACCACCAGTCACAGATATGACTTTGGTCAGTGACGGTTGAGTTAAGCGGCGTAAACCGCTCGCTTGGTCATATATCATATTATTCGCCATATTTGTCCGCCGCCTAGAATCTCTCGGAGTCGCTGCTCCAATAGTGAGGTTCATTCTCTGTCGACTTCTCTAGCAATTCGTTTGCCTTTGCAACCATGTACTTCGGCTGGGCAATCACAATATCTTCTGGTACACGCTGGCCATTCGCGATGTAAGCAACGGGCAGTGCGTTTTGAACCACGACACTCACAAATTCCCCTAAGCTCAATGACTCATCAAGCTTAGTCATAATGCACCCTGAAAGAGGGATCCTTCTAAAGTGCTCGATTGTTTCTTGTAATACTTTTCTTTGTGCCGTTGCAGGCAGAACAAGGTAACTGTGGATGATTTCGCCACTCTCTTGCATCAGGGTATCGAGCTGCTCTGATAACCGAACATCACGCTGCCCCATCCCCGCGGTATCAACTAAAATTAAACGCCGATTTCTTAGCTGATATATTACATCGGCTAACTCACTGGAATCTTTAGCAACTCTTACTGGACAACCCATAATTCGGCCATAAATAGAGAGCTGTTCATGAGCACCGATACGGTAGGTATCTGTGGTGACTAGAGCAACGTTATCAGCGCCATACTCCATAGCGGCGCGAGCGGCTAGTTTAGCAATGGTGGTGGTTTTACCAACCCCTGTTGGGCCTAATAGCGCAACCACACCACCACGTTTCAGAATATCTTGTTTGGAAACAGGGATTTGATCAGCCACTAAGCCAAGCAGCGCCTTCCAAGCTTTAGTTGGAGCCGTATCTTCTGGGATATAGCACGCAAGCTGGTCAGCCAGTTCTTGTGAAACCCCCATACGCTCAAGTCTTTTAATGAGCATGGCACGCAAAGGCTCTCGACGCTCAACTTCTTGCCACATTAATCCTGAAACTTGATGTTCTAACAAGCGGCGTATTGAGGTCATCTCTTCACGCATGTTTTCCAGCTCTGGGTTCGAAACACTCGCCTCTTGCGTTGGGTAACGATCATAACGCGACGGATCTAGCTTCGGCGTTTGACGGGTGGACGCTCTTCTATCCTCTGCAATTAACTTCGCTAATGGCGAATCGGCTCGTAACTCTGCACTACCGTGTCCTGAGTTGGTGTTAGATGAACCCGATTGACGTTGCAATAATGCAGAGAGCGAATCTTCATTTTCGGCGTGATAGTCCGAATCTGAGCCACTTGGTGCGCTGTACTGCTTTAACATATTTGCAAAACGTTTGGTCATTGAACGCCCAGAATCTGCGCTGTTTTGCAGGCTGACTCGATCATCATCCAACTCACGAGAGGATTTGTTCAAAGACGGGGTGACTTGGGTGTAACCTTGTTGTCTAGGCTGCGAATTATAGCGCTTGGCACTGTTTTGCTGGGTGGGCTGTTCACCATCCACAGCGGCAACGATTTCCACACCACCCGCGACTTTTTTATTCGACATGATCACCGCTTCCGCACCAAGCTCTTCTTTCACTTGCAGCAGCGCTGTTCGCATATCTTTGGCAAAAAATCGTTTTATTTTCAAAGCAGATATCCGTGTTAAATGGCTAAAGCCCGATTAGGTAACAACAGTTTCGTTAGTTACCAACGGCTTGAACAATCCGAATTTGTTTCTCGTCAGGTATTTCTTGATAAGAGAGCACACGCAAATTAGGTATCGTGTTTTTCACAAACTTCGCCAAAGTTGAACGAAGCACACCAGACGTGAGTAACACGGCGGGCTCACCTTTCAATTCTTGTTCTTGCGTTGCATGGCTCAGTGCAGCTTGTAGACGCTCTGCTAAGCCTGGCTCAATACCTGCCGATTCTCCTCCTGACGCCTGCATGGTTTGATGCAATATTTGTTCCAGCTCAGGAATCAGTGTTATCACTGGTAGTTCAGGTTCTATACCATTGATTTCTTGGACGATTAAACGCTTCAATGAGATTCGAACGGCAGCCGTTAGGATGTCAGGTTCTTGACTCCGCCCAGAATACTCCGCCAAGGTTTGTATTATGGTTCGAATATCTCGGATTGGAATCGCTTCATTGAGTAGGTTTTGCAGTACCTTAACGACTGTACCCAACGGCAGTTGATCTGGAACGAAGTTTTCAACTAGCCTTGGCGCTGAGCGACCCAGCATTTCAATTAAGTTTTGAACCTCTTCATGACCAATCAGTTGCGAGGCGTTATTAGTGAGAAGCTGACTCAAATGAGTGGCGAGTACGGTCGATGAGTCCACAACTGTGTAACCGAGAGCTTGTGCGTGTTCACGTTGTTCTTCACGGATCCAAACCGCTTCAAGGCCGAATGCAGGGTCGAGTGTGCGTTCACCGTCAATAACACCATAGACTTGACCAGGGTTAATCGCCAGTTCTTGATCTGGGCGGATCTCCGCTTCACCAACAGCAACCCCCATTAAGGTAATGCGATAACTATTGGGTGTTAATTCTAAATTGTCGCGAATATGCACTGCGGGGATGAGAAAGCCAAAGTCTTGCGACAGTTTTTTCCGAACACCTTTTACGCGTTCGAGCAGCTCTCCACCTTGATCTCGGTCCACCAGCGGTATCAATCGATAGCCCACTTCTAAGCCAATCACATCAACGGGTTGAACATCATCCCAAGAGAGCTCTTTTTGAGTGGGTGCTTCGTTGTCCACTTTTGCAGGCAGTTTCTTTTCATCGGCGGTTTTTTTCTGTTTGCGTATCATCCAATACGCGCAACCACCCGCTAACGCGGCTAGCAGTAAAAAAGCAAAGTGAGGCATACCCGGTACAATGCCCATGATGCCGAGAATACAAGCGGTAATCATCAATGCTTTAGGGTTGTCAAACAGTTGGAAGACGACTTGCTCTCCCATATCTTCATCGGTATTTTGACGGGTAACCATCATGGCAGCGCCAATCGAAAGCAGCAATGAGGGGATCTGAGCCACTAAGCCGTCACCAATGGTCAGCAGTGTGTAGATTTGGATCGCTTCTTTAAAACCCAACCCATATTGCGCCATACCAATCGATAAGCCGCCAATAATGTTGATGAACAAAATTAATATCCCAGCAATCGCATCCCCTTTAACAAATTTTGACGCACCGTCCATTGAACCGTAGAAATCCGCTTCTTTGGTTACTTCAAAGCGTCTCAGCCGCGCTTGGTCTTGATCGATTAAACCCGCATTTAAGTCCGCATCTATGGCCATTTGCTTACCCGGCAAGGCATCTAGGGTAAAGCGAGCACTCACCTCAGAAATACGTCCCGCACCTTTGGTTACTACCATGAAGTTGATGATCATCAAGATCAAAAACACCACTAAACCGACGGCGTAGTTACCACCGATCACCACACTACCAAACGCTTCAATGACGTTACCAGCCGCCCCAGGGCCTTCATGACCATACAATAAAACCACACGAGTTGAAGCAACGTTCAAGGCTAGTCGAAGTAAGGTTGCAATAAGCAAAACCGTAGGAAATGCAGCAAAATCAAGCGGTCTACGGGTATAGACAGTGACGAGTAACACCACCATCGATAAGGCAATGTTAAAAGTGAAAAACAGATCCAATAGGAAGGCTGGGATCGGTAAAACGACCATAGCCAACGTGGCCAATACCATAACCGGCGCACCGATTGCTGGCATACTTCGCTGCGGTATTGATGGCAATTTATCTGCAAATGGGAGAGTAAATTTCATAGGTTAGCAAGCAATCTGTTGATAAATATCTATAAATGCGACAATGCGTTAACTCGGCGATGCAATTTTTAGTCCAGTAAAACAGTCAAAATAATGGCTACATTGGTAAAGGCAATAACCCTTCACTTAACGTAGCCTAGTTATTCAAATTACGTGAACTTCTTTTACTTTGAATGGTGGTTTAAGGATTAATACTCCAGATCTGCTGTCCTTTACGCAACTCTCTATCATATTCGATACCAATCAGACCGGATGTGGGGAACATTGGAGGGACTAAATCGGTAACGAATTCAGCCGCGAGATAGCCAACTAACGGTAAATGAGACACCAGCAGCACTGATTCGATTTGTTCTACATCGGCCAAGGCAGAGACATACTCAAATACCACTTCCGCTTTCCCATAAGGTGTGATGTCATCACAGGTCACAACATCATCGGCATTAAAATAAGAGGCTATCGCAGCCCAAGTTTGCTGCGCCCGTAAGTAAGGGCTTACCAATACTTTATCTACATGGCGAAGATCTTGCTTTTCACAAGCACGAGCCACAGCAACAGACTCACGAAGACCTCTTTCGGTTAAGGCCCTTTGTGCATCACTCGCTGCATAATGTTCAGCTTCTCCGTGACGCATAATAAAAATCTTCATTACTCATTCCTAGTGGTTATTATCTATGCCGTCTAGGCGGCTTTATTCTCGATTATATCAGGCAACCAAGCAAAGACTTCGACACTGTTAACAGTCTATTAAAAAGTCTCCTGAAGGACTAAAATGGCACTTCGCTCATAAAATCATTGCTTGAAATTTGCACCTAACCGTTTCAACGCCATAATTAAAAAAGCCTTTTCTGTGGAGAGTCACTGTGCATTTAAGCCCTAACGACACCAACCAATACCGCTACATTACGTTAACTAATGGTCTGAGAACATTACTTATTCAAGCGGATGATGCACAAAAGTCAGCCGCTGCTTTAGCGATTAATGTGGGGCATTTTGATGACCCTGAAGACAGAGAAGGTCTTGCCCACTATCTGGAACACATGCTGTTTTTAGGCACAGAAAAGTACCCGAAAATTGGTGAGTTTCAAAGTTTTATTAATCAACATGGTGGCAGCAATAACGCATGGACTGGTACAGAGCACACCTGTTTTTTCTTTGATGTAAGCCCAAATCATTTTGAAAAAGCCTTGGACCGATTCAGCCAATTCTTTTGTGCCCCCTTGTTTAATGAAGAAGCCCTAGATAAAGAACGCCAAGCGGTGGATTCTGAATTTAAACTCAAACAGAATGATGATTCGAGAAGGCTCTATCAGGTTCAAAAAGAAACCATCAATCCGCAACACCCGTTTGCTAAATTTTCAGTGGGTAATTTAGAAACGCTGTGTGATAGAAATGGTGTCTCTATCCGTGAAGAAATTGTCCGTTTTCACCATGAAAATTACTCGGCTGATTTGATGACGCTCTCGCTAGCAGGCCCACAGACACTTGATGAGTTAGAGCAGTGGGCAAGAGATGAATTTTCCTCCATCCCAAATAAACAGCTCGGCCCGAAAAAAATAGAGGTGCCTTTTGTTTTAGACGCGCACCGAGGCGTCTTGATTCAAATCGAGCCACGAAAAGAGATCCGCAAACTGATTTTAAGCTTCCCAGCCCCAAGCGCGGATGACTTTTATCATGTCAAACCTCTCTCTTATTTCGCCCATCTCATCGGTTACGAAGGTGAAGGCAGTTTAATGCTGGCATTAAAAGAGAAAGGTTGGATCACGTCCTTATCGGCTGGAGGCGGCGCGAGTGGCAGCAATTATCGTGAGTTTTCGATAAGTTTTAGCCTGACACATGAAGGCGTAAAACAGGTCGATAACATCATCCAGTCACTCTTTACTCAGATTAAATTAATCGCAGAGCAGGGGCTGAACGAATGGCGTTACCTTGAGAAAAGAGCGGTGCTTGAATCGGCTTTTCGCTTTCAAGAAACGACAAGGCCATTAGACATGGTCAGCCATTTAGTGGTTAATATGCAGCACTATCAGCCGCAAGACACTATCTATGGCGATTATATGATGGCGGGCTACAACGAATCGCTACTTAAGCAAGCTCTTCATTATTTGACTCCTGAAAACCTACGTGCCACGTTAATTGCTAAAGATGGGTATTACGATAAGAAAGCGAAATGGTATTTTACACCCTATTCAATTACTCCATTATCGGCGTCACAACTTGCAACATTCGCAACCCCTTGCGACATTGAAACAAACTTACCGCCACTCAATCCTTTTATCTGTTACGACTTAGACCCAAAACCGTTAGAGCCTTCAACGCCTTTACACCCGGAAATCATTGAAGAGTTACCAGGCTTTCGTTTATGGCATCTACAAGACCATGAATTTAGAGTGCCTAAAGGGGTAATTTACATCGCGATTGATAGCCCCATCTCGGTAGCCACTGCTCGAAATATTGTTAAAACACGTCTCTGTGTGGAAATGTTTTTAGACTCGCTGGCCACGGAAACTTATCAAGCAGAAATTGCTGGGATGAGTTACAACATGTACGCTCATCAAGGCGGCGTCACCCTGATGCTTTCTGGTTTTAGCGAAAAACAACCACAGTTAATGGAGATGATTCTCGCACGCTTTGCTAAACGTGATTTTAGCCTAAAACGCTTTAACACCATCAAGCAACAACTGCTTCGTAACTGGCAAAATACCACTAAAGATCGTCCAATTTCGCAGCTTTTCAATGCAATGACGGGTATTTTACAACCCAACAACCCTCCTTATGAAACGCTACTTGGTGCCTTAAAACAGATAGAAGTCGATGAGCTCAGTGATTTCGTTGAACAAATATTAGCGCAACTTCATGTTGAGATGTTTGTCTATGGCGACTGGTTAAGAAGTGATGCACAAGCGATGGCAGATACGCTTAAAAATGCATTACGAGTCAAAGATCAACAGTACGAGGAATCATTAAGACCACTCGTCATGCTCGGAGAGAGTGGGACTTTTCAAAAAGAGGTTCACTGCGATCAAGAAGATTCTGCTGTGGTGGTCTATTATCAGTGCAATGATGTCGCACCGCGCAGCATCGCCTTATATTCATTAGCTAATCACTTGATGTCCGCTACATTTTTTCATGAAATTCGTACTAAGCAGCAACTTGGTTATATGGTCGGAACGGGCAACATGCCATTAAACCGTCACCCAGGCATCGTACTCTACGTCCAGTCACCGAATGCTGCCCCTTATGAGCTGATTAGCGCTGTAGATGAATTTTTAAATGCTTTTTACATGGTGTTGCTGGAGCTCAACGAATACCAGTGGCACAGCAGTAAGCGCGGTTTATGGAATCAAATTTCAACGCCCGACCCCACCCTTCGCAGCCGTGCGCAAAGACTTTGGGTTGCTATCGGCAATAAAGATGCCGGCTTTGATCAAAGAGAGCAGGTGTTGAGTGAACTGAAATCACTCAGTCGCAGTGATATGATCCGCTTTGTGGTCAATGAGCTAAAACCAAGGACCGCCAATCGACTGATCATGCACAGCCAAGGAAACGCACATCAAACGGTTCAGAAACTCAGTTTAGGGCAAGAAATTGGCTCAATTGAAGCGTTCCAGCTTCGGCCTAAAAGCTATAACTTAGGATAACCGTACTTCATCGCCATCAGAGCAATTTATCTTTGCTCTGATTTTACGATCTTTTTTAAAGAGTGGGGATGCAGTTTAATGCACACGCCTTGCCACTTAAATGCAACCGTCGGGTTATGTAATCGCTCTCCTTCCCCTTTTGGACTGGACAATTTAACTTGAACACCTTGAGTGTCTAATGTTGTCCAGCATTCTTTTAATTGTGGGAAAACCGACAGTATATCCTGCAAATAGGCTTGCGCGGTTTGTGCCTCAGATGGCACCACAAATTCCACATGCTCCCAGCTCTGCTCTGGGTAAATTTTTCCCTCGGCAGGGTAAGGCAATTCCAAACATTCTATTGACCAACCATAAGCCGATAGCGGCACCGAAAATTCAATCACAATGATAGGACGGCCATTTATCTGAGCACTCGATATTTCTCGTCCTTCCTCCAGCCATGCCGCATGTGCTAATGACGCTAATTTACGATCATTAATGCGCAGTGCAATGTGGTCAGCTTGATTTGTGGATAAATCAATATGCAAAATTTTGGTTAATTCTTGAATTTTATGCATAAATTTATCTAAATCCTGCTTAAGCTGTTCAGGATGAAGCGCTGCATTCTTCAATGGTTCAAGCATTTAAATGGTCCAAAATGATGATTATCGTCTAATAGTACCAACAACTCTTCGAAAAGTAGAAAATTTCCTAATTTAGTCCCTATAAGCGCCTCAATAAAATTGGTATTATGTGCGCCAAATGATGAACAAAATTAAGATATGTATTGGCACTAAATGGTGAATAAAATGCATACCTTTGCAATTCCAAGAATTAAAGGAAACGCGTGTGAATATCCAAGCACTGATTAATGACAAAGTATCTCAGGCTCTTGAAGCCGCAGGCGCACCAGCTGGCAGTCCTGCTGCTGTTCGCCAATCGGCTAAAGCGCAATTTGGTGACTATCAAGCCAATGGCATTATGGGCGTAGCTAAGCAACTGGGTACCAACCCGCGAGAATTTGCTCAAAAAGTATTGGATGTTCTGGACCTCGATGGCATTGCGAGCAAAACGGAAATTGCAGGCCCAGGTTTTATCAACATTTTCCTCAGTGAAGCGTTTCTTGCTAAACAAGCGGATATCGCCCTAGCAGATGAGCACCTTGGTGTAACCAAAGAAGCGCAGAAGACGATCGTCGCAGACTACTCAGCGCCTAACGTTGCCAAAGAGATGCATGTAGGCCACTTACGCTCAACCATCATTGGTGACGCCGTTGTACGTACCTTGGAATTTTTAGGCCATAAAGTGATCCGCGCCAACCACATCGGTGACTGGGGCACGCAATTTGGTATGTTGATAGCCAACCTTGAACGTGTGCAACAAGAATCTGGTAACGAAGTTTCAATGGAACTTTCCGATCTTGAAGCTTTCTATCGTGAGTCAAAAAAACTCTACGACGAAGATGAAGTGTTTGCTGCTAAAGCACGAAATTATGTGGTCAAACTACAAAGCGGTGACGAATTCTGCGCTCAAATGTGGAAAAAATTGGTGGACATCACCATGATCCAAAACCAGCGTAACTATGATCGTTTGAATGTTTCGTTGACGCGCGATGATGTGATGGGCGAAAGCATGTACAACGACATGTTGCCCGGCATCGTAGCCGATTTAAAAGAAAAAGGTTTGGCGCAAGAAGATGATGGCGCACAAGTCGTTTTTCTTGAAGAATACAAAAATAAAGATGGCGAGCCGATGGGCGTTATCATCCAAAAACGTGATGGCGGCTTCTTATACACCACAACCGATATCGCGTGTGCAAAATACCGTTATGAAACCTTGGGTGCGGACCGTGTGCTGTACTTTATCGACTCGCGTCAACATCAGCACCTAATGCAAGCATGGACGATTGTCCGCAAAGCGGGCTATGTACCTGACGAAGTGACTCTTGAGCACCACGCCTTTGGTATGATGCTAGGCAAAGATGGCCGCCCGTTCAAAACTCGTGCTGGCGGTACTGTTCGTCTGGCCGATCTTCTCGATGAAGCGCAAGAGCGTGCCGCTAAATTAATTGAGTCCAAAAACCCTGATTTAGACGCCGCAGAAAAAGCCAACATTGCCAATACTGTCGCGATGGCCGCAGTGAAATACGCTGATCTTTCTAAGCACCGTACTACCGATTACGTGTTTGACTGGGACAACATGTTGGCATTTGAAGGTAACACTGCACCTTACATGCAGTATGCCTACACACGTGTTGCGTCAATTTTTGCTAAAGCAGGCGTATCGATGGATAACCTGACGGGTGAAATTAAAGTCACACAAGAGAAAGAAAAAGCTTTGATTGCGAAACTTCTGCAGTTTGAAGAAGCGGTACAAGCTGTTGCCCGCGAAGGCCAACCTCACATTATGTGTAGCTACCTATTTGAATTAGCTGGCCAATTCTCTAGCTTCTATGAAGCATGCCCAATCTTAGTCGCTGAAGATGAAAGTGTGAAACAAAGCCGCCTAAAACTGGCTGCGTTGACAGCAAAAACCATCAAGCAAGGTCTGTCGCTACTCGGTATTGATACATTAGAACGTATGTAACGACAGCTATGAGTGAATGAAAGGGTTGACCATGGTCAGCCTTTTCTTTTATCGGTGATAACATCCGTGCAAGTGAGATTGACATGAATTTTGAACTCCACCCGCAACTGGCCAAAGACACTTCCGTCATTGGTGAATTTCCTCTTTGCTTAGCCTTACTCCATAAAGATAATGCCGTACCTTGGATTATTCTGGTGCCTAAACGTGCCAATTTGAAAGAGCTGCATCATCTACCAATGCAGGAACAGCAACAATTTTTATGCGAATCTCAAGCCGTTAGCCAAGCTCTTGAAGCCACGTTTTGTCCAGATAAACTCAATTTAGGTGCGCTGGGTAACATGGTTCCTCAGCTCCATATTCACCATGTTGCTCGATTTAAAAATGACATAGCATGGCCTGGGCCTATCTGGGGCAATACTCAAGGGATAGTGAGAGCCGAACAAGAACAGCAAGCGATCTTAACCAGAATCCAAAATGTTCTATCACTGAGTTCTATTTTTAGAAAAGGATAAACGTCGTCTCTCACACCATATATTAGGTAAAAGTTTGAAAGCCGCTGACATCAGCGGCTTTCGTTTACCAGACAGAATGCCTAGCATCAATTATGACTAAAGTACGACAGTCAAAGACAGCCCGTTATTTCGGTTAAGCCCATAACGCACTCTTGTTACGTGGTGAGCCTTGTTGGTATCGATAGTGCGCGACAACACACCTTTTCTTATCCACACGGCTAACATAGCGTCAACGCCGTCCTCACTGAGCGAAAACTTTTTCGCAATCGCCGAGCGGCTAACGATCCCATTCTCTTCAATGTAGCGCTTTAACTCATTTAATATCATGCCACTTGTACCTCAAGCACCGTTTTCTGCTGGAGTCCTTTTCGCTTAAGCATTTTAAAGGTCAACAAACTCGCCATAACAATGGCAATAATCCACGTTAAACTTTCGACAGGGGTTTCGGTGATCCTTGTCGCTTGGTAATAAAGCGCGGCGCCACCATACGCAAGCCCCATCGTCCATACTGCGATAAAACGAGCGTAATTCGCACCAAACTCACGAACATAAGCCCCCATGGCTGCAACACAAGGCGTGTAAAGCAAAATGAAGATAAGGTAGGCAAATGCGGCATGACCAGTGACAAAGTGCTGTTTCAAATTACCAAAGATTGAGGCATCTACGGCTTGCTCTTCAGCCACTGCGCTACTGTCTGTCAAGTCTCCGACTTCGATACCGAGCGGATCAGAGAAGCTTAATCCCGTTAGGTTTTCTGGAATAGACATAACCGCTTCTTGTAGGCTCGCCATTAGGTCATATTCACTTTCATCACCTTCAGCAGAGGTATATAAATTGTTTAATGTTCCGACTACCGCTTCTTTTGCAAAAATACCCGTGATGATACCCACTGTCGCTGGCCAGTTATCTTGATTGATACCAATAGGAGCAAATACCGGCGTAACCACTTGAGCCACTTTTGATAACACTGAGTTGTCACTATCTTCATTACCAAAGCTGCCATCAGTACCAACTGAATTGAGGAAGCTTAAGATCATAACGACGATGACAATCGTTTTCCCTGCACCGAGAACAAAACGTTTTAATTTCTGCCATGTTTTGATCATGATGTTTTGTAGCGTTGGGATCTCGTAATCTGGCATCTCCATCACTAGGCTGTCGCTTGAACCCGGATAGAGCGTATGCTTCAAAACCAAACCAGTGAACACTGCGGCCAAAATGCCCAACAAATAAAGAGCAAAAACTACATTTTGACCGCTTTCAGGGAAAAACGCCGCAGCAAATAGCGCATACACGGGCAAACGTGCACCACATGACATAAAGGGTGCCATCGATGCCGCTAATTTACGTTCACGTTCTTGATCTAGAGTTCGGGTCGCCATAATCGCGGGAACGTTACAACCAAATCCTAAAACAAGCGGAACAAAC
Source organism: Vibrio sp. B1-2 (assembly GCF_963888445.1). Classification (NCBI taxonomy): domain Bacteria; kingdom Pseudomonadati; phylum Pseudomonadota; class Gammaproteobacteria; order Vibrionales; family Vibrionaceae; genus Vibrio; species Vibrio sp. B1-2. The sequence goes on along the minus strand of NZ_CAWPJH010000040.1, from coordinate 38,631 downwards.
GCTTTACCCGGTAGGCCTATCTTCTGCATCACTTTATCTAAAACAAAAGCCGCGCGAGACATATAGCCAGAACTTTCGAGTACAGCTAAAAATAAGTACAAACAAGCGATAACTGGGATAAATGTGGCGACGGTTTGAATACCTCCGCCAAGGCCATCTGCTAATAATGTCACTAGCCAAATAGGCAAATGATCATCCAGTAAGTAGTGCCCGCCATCAACCAATAACGCCCCGACGCCAATGTCGAAGAAATCAATGAAAGCGCTCCCAATATTGATCGAGAACATAAACATTAAGTACATAACCACAAAGAAAAACGGTACACCCACCCATTTATTTAAAATCAGCTTATCTGCTTTTTGTGTAAAACTGTGGCTTAGTTTCCCTTCGGTTTTGCGGATCTGCTGGCACTGTTCATGCAAAAATGTGTATTTGGTATCAGCGACATGCAGATCGATATCCAAACCACTTTGCAATTGCTCTTTCTGGATAAGCTCACGCTGCACTTCTGGTAATCCATTAATCACCAAAAGATCATTTTCTAAAGCACGAATAGCCAATGCGCGAGGTGCCACTTGCTTATGTTGAAAAATAGTGGCTAATTTTCCGATCGATTGTTCAAATGCACTGCCGTAATCCAATAGCAGTTCTTTAAGAGCTACGCCTTGCAGCAGTACTTTATGCAGCTTTTCTTTGAATCGACTCACCTGCTCTTTACTGGTAGCAGAAAGCATAAAAACGGGGCAACCTAGAACTTTCTCAAGTTGTTGAATGTCTAGGCTTTGACGCTCTCTTTTTAAAGCGTCCATTTTATTCAAAACCACAATCATTGGACGCCCGAGCTCTCTCAATTGAAGCGTCATATAGAGACTGCGCTCCAAACACGTCACGTCCACAACGTTAATGATTAAATCAGCAGGATGTGTAAGAACCGCTCTAGAGGCAATGGATTCGTCAATGCTGTTACTGTCATTCCCGCTGTCAAGTGCGTAGATGCCCGGCAAATCCGTTAGTATGAATTCATCTCCAGAATGAGTGTAGCGACCCGTTTTTTTCTCAACTGTAACACCAGCCCAGTTACCGACTTGTTGCTTAGAACCAGTCAGCCCATTAAATAACGTTGTTTTGCCACTATTAGGGTTACCAACGGTTAGAATTTGATATCGCACTACGCTCTCTCCACTTCAATACAAGCGGCTATATTTTCACGTACCGCTAAAGAGACGCCTCTCACTTCAAGTTGAAGTGGATCTCCCATAGGAGCTCTTCTGATTAACGTAACAGTAGTTAGAGGCAGCAAGCCCATCACCATCAATTTTTTACGAATGTCATTTGGAAGTTGATTGAACGCGACAATGCTCGCGCTATCCCCTTCATTTAATTGAGATAATTTCATCTATCTTGCTCTCAATGGTAGTGGTAATGAGAAATATTTTTATTAACAGGCGAATAATACACGCGCTAACCCTCTATTTTATTGCGTGAAATCAAAGATTGCATAAATCCATCACGTTGTTTTCGGTAAATAAACTGACGTTAAAAACGTTAAAAAATTATCAGGCACAAATTAGCTCAACATAAAAAAAATAAACAAAAACAGATAAAATAAAAATAAACCATTAAAATCAATATGTTATGGTTAATTATATATTTTGTCGTTTTTCTTATACTAGGTTGTCGTTAATTTTATAAATGAAATAAGTCCTTTGCCATATAGTAAATCCATCGAAAGGAATTACTCCTTAGATACAAATTCCAGAGGTGGTACGGGTGTTACTCGTATCACTCCGGCAGCAAGCGAAGGTGTCATTGACACCCGTGGTATAGTCCCCCCGGCTATACCACGATCTTTTTTTTTCTACTCATCTCATCTTTACCGCAACACAATCACCGACCCAGCCTGTTTATTGAGTAAGTGCTATTCCCAAAATAAATTGATATTACGACCTTGAGTATTAATGAGTGTATCTACGCAAGCATAGACAAATATGCGTAGCTAACACAGCAGCCAATCTAATCAAGAAGGGAGATACAGCTTGATTGCAGGTCGGCGGAAAGTGAGTTCATCTCCACACACCTGAATAAGCTTTATGATTAGGGTGACTGAATGTCGCTAACATCGCTGCAGCTTCAAGTGGGAAAGTTATCACTATTTATCAGGGGCGGTATTACTCGTTATCATCAACAAATTGGGTTGGCGATAAACCGAAGTGATGTTTAAATCTTTGGCTGAAATAAGACGGATCATTAAACCCACAATCAAAAGCGACTTGGGCGACTTTTCCTCCTGCGAGCAAATATTGGCACGCTTTCTCTAAGCGGATCTCATTTAGATACTCTTTGAATGTTTTATTGGTGATCGCTTTAAAACGACGCTGCAAACTACGCTCCGATACGAAGAGTGATTTAGCCGCACTAGAGGTACTAAATTCAGGATCTGAATAGTAATTGTGTACCAATTTTTCTACTTTTTTAAGCCACTCTTTTTCCGTTACATCAATAAACTTGTCCTCTGAATGCTCCTCTACGACGATCATTTCAGGTGCATCACTCACAAGCTCAACTGATGGCCAAGAAAGCTCAACTAAATTTCGTTCTGGCGATGAAAAAATATGTATTTCCCCACCACTGCGCTGTACTAACAGTTGCATCTCCTCTAGTTCAAAACCAGAGATACGCTTATCGCTATTGATGGATTGCACCTGATCGCCACAGTCAATCATCACAATAAACAGTCTTTTCTCCCTTTCATAACAATGAATTTGTAGCTCTTGATTTCTGTAAAGACGTTTTACCGCATCAGACAGTAGCGTATTGAAAATGATGTCTAGGTTAAAATGGGCAGATTCAATATAAGCTTGTTTAAGCTCATTGTTCACCGCCAACGAAATATTCGCTTTCGCGAACTCTTCACGCCATCCGTCCACACAAGAGTTCAAGATTATCGATAGGTCGTAGAGCAACTGAGTCGCTGTTTTATCATTTCTTACGTTACGAAGTAACGCCAGTTCACGTTTTACTTTTAAAGCTAAAGACTCAAGTCGCGCGAGTTGATGGAGTTGGGAGCGATAAATCAGCTGATTTAATGTAGGAGTAATAGAATCTAACATCTGTTCAACAACGATATGGCGAATTTGTAATTGCTTGCGCAACTGCTGGTTATTAGTCAAAACAATTTTGCTTTGATGCCGTAGTTGATCCGTTTTCAAGGCCACCTGAGCTTTTAACTTTCGGTTTACTTTGGTAACCCAACGAGAACGCCACCATGAAGCAAAAGCAATAAGGCCTATAGAAAGGCAAAGGTAAAGAACAATAGCCCATGAAGACCAATACCACGGGTTATCCACAATAAATGATAGACTGTTTATCATACTGTTTTGCGGATTTGGACTGTAATTTCTCACCAGCAAACGATAGTGTCCAGGTAACAGGTGATCAAGTGTCAACTGAGCGCTTTCTAATCTCTGCCACTCCTTATCCCCTGCAATACGATACTCCAATGATAAGGCTCTCGATTCTGGCAATGCACCAAATAAAAAGCTTATCGAACTTCCATATTCCAATTCTAGTGTCTGAAAACGACCACGACCGAACATGACAGGAATGTGATCGACATTCACTTGGCTAAAGATAATATTGGTATTAGGAGGGGTAGCAACCGTGAGTTCAGAGGACCATGCTGTCACTAAGCCGAAACGGGAACCTAGCAGCAACTGCTGTTGGTTATTGATAATACTTGATTCGCAAACTCCACTTTTAAATTCATTATTCATCAATCCGTGTGGATCACCAAAATGCTTTACCACCTCACCCATAGGATTGTAGAGCGAGATTCCTTGTGAGGAAGTCAGCCAAATACCGTTGCCCGTTTCAGTTAAACATTTGGGGCTAATATTCTCTTCAACCATATCAATAGATCGAATATCACTACGATCATGTGCCAAAACAAAGACGCCATAAGCACTAGCAAACCAAACATCACCCTTGCTACTCTCAAATATATCAATGCTTTGTCCATAATGACTAGTCGCTCGGAGAAAAACAATTTTGCCTTTGTCAAAAAGATAAACACCATGGTCAGTGCCGATAAATACCCCTCGCCGAGTTGACTTAAGTTTTATTATTTTTGCAGGCAAAAATGCATCAACAAACCATACCGAACCGAAATCGGTGAGCGAGTTATCGGCCAACCGATATGACCACAAATGGTTACCTGTTGCTCCCCATAATAGTCCTTCATGATCAAATTCAAGGTGTTTAGTATCATTCGAACGCAGCTTAAGAGGTAACATGCTCGTTTCTATCATCTTTTTTGTCTGCAAGTGATAAATAACAATGCCTGTATGTGTAGCTATCCATAGAGAATGATCATCTATTTGAGCGACATCATGCACTTCTCCAGGGAAAATAAGTTTAGGCTCTTGCCAATCTTCAGCATCGACTTGGTACAACCCTTGTCGAGTTAAAAACAAATAGCCTTTATTATCTGACCTTGTCACAATTTTTGTTATGGGATTATTGTTGAGCTGTGCAATGGAATGGCGCTTAAATTTTTGTCCAAACAGAGAAAAGTAACGAACACCTTTATCCGTTGCGATCCAAATCCCACCTTGTAGGTCATTGACCAATGAATAAATTTTATTGCCTGGTAACCCATTATTATCTTGGTCATTACTTTCTAACTTGACGGTTTTACCTGTCAAAAACGAATGAACAAATAATCCATCTTCAGTACCAATCCAATACTCTTGATCTGTCTCAGCAACAGATAATACATGGGAATCTCCAACCAACTTTTGTTGGCGCTTTGGGTCTTCGACATCAATAATCAGCCCACCATTGAGCGTTCCAATCACAAGTTCTCTACGTTTCTCGGAAAAATAGAGTTTCTCAATGAAGTTTTTACCAGAGCTGAGCACGTGAGAAAAACTCTCTCCATCTGACAGATAGACTCCAGCATTAGTGGCTAATACCCATTTAGAAAGCACAAACTTCGCATCATTAACGATTAATCGACTAGCTTGATTTAATTGATACATTTCTTTAAAAGAATAAGTAACTAACTTGTGGGTTTGCGCATGGTATGTATAAAAGTGCGTCTCATCGGCTAACCAGATGAAATTACCTGACGAACCTATTTTTTTTATGATGATTCCAGGCGTTAAGCTAAATACTAATTCGCGATCTTGTGCGGGATAAGTTCGATAAAGTTCATTATCAATGAACGTCCAAAAAGCGTTATTAAGATAGGTAATATTTTCGCTCTCTTGTGAAAGCACTGAGCCACGCCGGGGAAGGATGTTTTGTCCATCAAAGAAAACCACTTTGCCATGCACATCGTGTATCCAAATTCCCCCTTCTTCACCTAAAAACAAATTTTGTGCGGCAAAAATTTTCCCTTGAGCCTGAGCTGGCAATGGATAGAAGATGGAAGGTGCTTTGTCTAGAGCTTGTGTCCCCTGCGCTAATAAAAGCGTCAGAAAACCCAAGATCCAGAGCAAAGGTTTAAAATAGTCGTTCTTTCCTTTCAACAGACAGAGCCTCAATCAATAGCACGCCAAATTGCAAACTGTTTTTTCGTGGCGATAATTATCAAAACATTCTAACCAAAGATAAGGCTTTTTGAAGCTAAGAAAGCGACAATCTGTGAATCTTTATCCTAGATTTCAGTGCAGATCGTACAACATACAATACAGCGTACATCTATTGAGACAAACAAGTGTAAAAGTTGTTGCTCAGCTGATTTAACAGCTCAAAATAGCTGCCACTTTTCACTTTGATATCTGCGCCTAATGGATCAAGTACTCCCGTTTTAACCTTAGTGCCACGAGTCACAGTATCAATCACCGCCGGGGTAAACTGAGGTTCTGAAAAGACACACTTTGCTTCATTATTAATAATGGAATTTTTAATGGTGATGAGCGTTTTAGCCCCCGGTTTTCTATCAGGACTAACGGTAAAATGGCCGAGGTTATTCAAATGATATTGCTGTTCAAAATAACCGTATGCATCATGAAAAACATAATATCCTTTATCACTAATTTTGCTCATCTTCTGCATGATTGCTTGATGAGTCGAGTCTAATTGAGCCAAAAAGCGGACTAAGTTTACTTTATACTGCTCGGCATTAGCGCTATCACTTTTCACTAAACTTGCGGTAATCGCCGCTGCCACTTGCTTGGCTTGATCGGTTCCAAGCCAAAAATGTGGGTCATACATACCATGGTGATGCCCATCATGATCGTGTTGTTCGCCACTGAGCTCTCTCAGTGTCAGGCCATCAATTTGGCTGATGGTCAAAACGTTGTGGTGACTCGCTAATGTCTTACTTAAGAATGGCTCAAGGTCTTTTCCATACCAAATCACTAAATCCGCCGCTCTGATTTTTTTAACATCAGAAGGGCGCAACGCATAGTCATGCGGTGAGGTATTTGCCCCCAGTAGTACTTCTGGTTCATTCACATCGAGAGTCAATTCATATGTAATCATCTGAATCGGCTTAATGCTGGTCAAAATGACCGTAGACCACGCCAAAGGCGATAATGTTATTAAGCAAAGAAGGAGCATAATCTGACGCAACATGATGGTTTTTCCATTCGGTATATAGCGTTAAAGGGAACGAAATGTTACATTATAACACTTCCGAATTGCAAATAAGTTCCATTCATGTCCAACTTAATTCAGCTGCAAGGCATTTGTGTCGAATTCAACAACCGCCGTGTTTTGGACAATGTCAGTATCAACCTAGAAAAAGGGAAGATTACCACACTGATAGGTCCTAATGGTGCGGGCAAGTCGACGCTCGTTAAAGTATTGCTCGGGCTACAGCCCGTCCATAGCGGAACGATGACGCGCGTAAAAAACCTTAAAATTGGTTATGTTCCTCAAAAGTTAAAACTTAATGACGCGTTACCACTCCCCGTTAAACGATTTTTAAGTTTAGCCGGACGTTTTAGTCAGCAAGAGTTGCTAGACGCACTCAGGCTAGTCGGGGCCGAGCATCTTCTTGATTATGATATGCATAAGCTGTCCGGTGGTGAAACACAACGGATTCTTATCGCCCGTGCATTGCTACAGCGCCCAGATATTCTAATTCTTGATGAACCAGCTCAAGGTGTTGACGTGCAAGGGCAAATTGATCTGTATGATCTTATCGATGCCATACGACATCGTTTCGGCTGTGGTGTCTTCATGGTCTCTCACGATTTGCATCTGGTGATGGCAAAAACGGATGATGTTATCTGTCTTCATCACCATGTTTGCTGTTTCGGTTCACCGGCAACGATTACTCAACACCCAAGCTATATCGCATTATTTGGTACGCGCAATCGCGAAGCCTTAGCTTTTTACCATCACAAACATCAGCATCATCACGACTTAGCAGGCCAACCTGTGAAAGGAGATGCAACTTGCTGTTCAAATCATTCACACGGTCACCATCATGATTGAATTTCTTCTTCCATCAATATTAGCAGGCCTTGGTATTGCCGTTATCGCAGGTCCCCTTGGGTCATTCGTGGTTTGGCGAAAAATGGCTTATTTTGGCGATACCCTCGCACACGCCTCGCTGATGGGATTGGCGCTAGGCTTTTTGCTTGATATCAACCTTTATCTTGCGTTGCTCGTTTGCTGTCTTGGGCTTGCAATCATTTTGGTTACTATGCAGAAACAGCAGCTTGTGGCGACAGACACTTTGCTCGGCATTCTCGCTCATAGCTCGTTATCCATTGGTCTCATTGCAGTAAGCTTCCTTGATAACGTTCGCATCGATTTAATGAGCTATCTCTTTGGCGATTTATTGGCGGTAAGTTTTACTGATTTAGCCTTCATTTGGGGGGGAGCGATTGCAGTAAGTGCACTGCTATTTCTTTTTTGGCGGCCATTACTTTCAACTACAGTGAACGAAGAACTTGCGTTTGTTGAGGGCATCAACGTTGATTTAATGCGTTTGCTGCTAATGCTATTAATTGGGGTGGTGATTGCACTAGGAATGAAATTTGTTGGTGCTCTGATTATGACATCGCTGCTGATTATTCCCGCGGCGACCGCTAGGCGACTCACAAAAACCCCAGAGCAGATGGCAATATTAGCTTCTTTGGTCGGCGCTTTAGCTGTGCTGGGCGGGCTAATCCTCTCGTGGCATTTTGACACACCTGCAGGCCCTTCGGTTGTCGTGACGGCTACAACGATGTTTATGTGCAGTCAACTTGTAAAACGCTAGTATCAAAACCTATTGAATCTAAAGTAAAAACCCCGAAACAAGGTTCGGGGTTTGTCTTCAAACTGAGGAAGGCGTGATTACCAACCCGTCACTTCACGCAATGCTTTTCCGATATCAGCAAGGCTTTTGACAGTTTTCACACCCGCGGCTTCAAGCGCTGCAAATTTCTCATCAGCTGTCCCTTTACCACCAGAAATGATAGCACCAGCATGGCCCATCCGTTTACCCGGAGGCGCTGTCACACCAGCAATATAAGACACAACCGGTTTCGTGACATTCTCTTTAATGAATGCCGCGGCTTCTTCTTCGGCTGTACCACCGATCTCGCCAATCATCACAATCGCTTCAGTTTCAGGATCATCTTGGAATAGTTTCAAGATATCAATGAAGTTAGAGCCCGGGATTGGGTCACCGCCGATACCAACACACGTTGACTGACCAAAGCCTTCATCTGTTGTTTGCTTAACGGCTTCATAAGTTAGCGTTCCTGAACGAGAAACAATACCCACTTTTCCTTTCTTATGAATGTGGCCTGGCATGATGCCGATCTTACACGCATCCGGTGTAATCACACCCGGACAGTTCGGGCCAATCATACGCACACCAGTCTCTTCGAGCTTCACTTTTACGTCAATCATATCGGTAGTCGGTATACCTTCAGTGATCGTCACAATAAGTTCAATACCAGCGTCAATTGCTTCTAAAATAGCGTCTTTACAAAATGGTGCAGGTACATAAATAACGGTTGCCGTTGCACCCGTTGCTTTCACTGCGTCACGCACCGTATTAAATACAGGCAGACCAAGGTGAGTTTGACCACCTTTACCCGGAGAAACCCCACCGACCATTTGTGTACCGTAGGCAATCGCCTGTTCGGAGTGGAAAGTTCCCTGACCACCAGTGAAACCTTGGCAGATTACTTTGGTGTCTTTATTAATAAGTACCGACATTATTTACCCTCCGCCGCAGCAACAACTTTCTGAGCTGCGTCCGTTAACGACTCAGCTGCAATGATATCAAGACCAGAATTTGCGAGTACTCCGCGTCCTAATTCCGCGTTTGTACCTTCCAAACGCACGACTACGGGAACCGTTACACCAACTTCTTTCACCGCACCGATAATGCCTTCTGCAATCATATCGCAACGTACGATACCGCCGAAAATATTCACCAATACGGCTTTCACGTTGTCATCAGACAAAATGATTTTGAACGCTTCAGCAACACGCTCTTTGGTTGCACCACCACCAACATCAAGGAAGTTTGCAGGTTTGCCGCCATGAAGGTTAACGATGTCCATCGTTCCCATTGCAAGACCAGCACCGTTCACCATGCAGCCAACATTGCCATCAAGAGCAACATAGTTCAGTTCCCACTGAGCAGCATGAGCTTCGCGCTCATCTTCTTGTGAGAGATCGTGCATTTCGCGAAGTTTAGGTTGACGATAAAGTGCGTTTGAGTCGATGTTGATCTTGCCATCAAGGCACAACAAGTTCCCTTCAGCGGTGACAACTAATGGGTTGATTTCTAGCAATGCAAGATCATACTGGGTAAACATAGCGCCAAGACCTAGAAAGATCTTCACAAATTGCTTAATTTGGTCGCCTTCCAAGCCAAGTTTGAAAGCAAGTTCTCGGCCTTGGTAGGCTTGCGGACCAACCAAAGGATCAATCGCGGCTTTATGAATCAGCTCCGGAGTCTCCTCCGCTACTTTTTCAATTTCCACGCCGCCTTCTGTTGAGGCCATGAACACGACACGACGAGTCGCACGGTCAACAACAGCGCCTAAGTAAAGCTCATTCGCGATATTAGAAGCTTCTTCAACCAAAATTTTTGATACTGGCTGACCATTTGCGTCCGTTTGATAAGTAACCAGATTTTTACCTAACCATTTTTGAGCAAACTCTTTGACACCATCTTTAGTGTCGTGCAACTCAACGCCACCCGCTTTACCGCGACCACCTGCATGCACTTGACACTTAACAACTTTCTTCGCTGTACTAATCCGACCCGCCGCTTCAAAAGCTTCTTGTGGAGTATCACAGGCATAACCTTCCGGTACAGGCAAACCGAATTCTGCAAACAGCTGTTTGGCTTGATATTCATGCAAATTCATTATGTTCTTCCGTTTGTTTATCCCTTAAGGGATTTATTATTTCCATAAAGCGGCAGCTATGCTGCGCCATATATCTGTAGGGTGCTTCTCAAATTAAGCGGCTGCAATTTATCCAAGAGGATAGCTTGTAGCCTTTTGCTTAAATGAAGGCTAGACGTGAGCCTGCCTAGCCTTAAATTCACTGAACAACGTTCAGTGAGGTTACACGTCCAGTAGCAGACGTGCTGGATCTTCAAGTAGCTCTTTTACTGTCACAAGGAAACCAACTGACTCACGGCCATCCACCAAACGGTGGTCGTAAGAAAGTGCTAGGTACATCATTGGTAAAATTTCTACTTTGCCATCCACAGCCATTGGGCGGTCTTGGATTTTGTGCATGCCCAATATGGCCGCTTGTGGCGGATTGATGATCGGTGTTGACATTAACGATCCAAACACACCGCCATTCGTAATCGTGAAATTACCGCCAGTCAGTTCTTCAACCGTCAATTTGCCATCTCTTCCTTTGAGTGCAAGCTCTTTGATGCCCTTCTCAATTTCGGCAAGGCTTAGCGTATCGCAATCTTTAAGAACCGGAGTCACTAAGCCACGAGGCGTTGAAACTGCCATGCTAATATCAAAATAGCTGTGATACACAATATCTTGGCCATCAATAGATGCATTCACTTCTGGGTAACGTTTTAACGCTTCTGTTACCGCTTTCACGTAGAAAGACATAAAGCCTAAACGAATACCGTGTTTCTCTTCAAACAGACCTTGATATTGCTTACGAAGATCCATGATAGGCTTCATGTTAACTTCATTAAACGTCGTCAACATCGCCGTGCTATTTTTTGCCTCAAGCAGACGCTCCGCAACACGTTTACGCAAACGCGTCATCGGGACACGTTTTTCACTGCGCGCCATCGCAACGACAGGCTCAGGTTGACTTGAAACAACTGCTGACGCTGATTTTGCGTTCGCTAGATGAGCATCAATATCTTCACGCGTGATACGCCCACCCACACCAGAGCCTTTCACTTGGCTGGCTTCCAAACCATGCTCGGCGAGTAAACGGCGTACCGCAGGGCTAAGCGCATCATTCGTTTCGTCTGTCAGCGTGGCTTTGTGGCGTTTATCAGGAGACGGCTCTGTATCGTTGGTGGTATCTTTCGTCGGTTCACCTGCAACGGCACCGGGTTTCAATTTCGCCAATAACTGTTTTGAAAGCACCGTCGCACCTTCTTGCTCGATAATGGCTTCGAGAACACCCGCCTCAGGCGCTGGCACTTCAAGAATTACTTTATCAGTTTCAATCTCAACGAGTACTTCATCACGAGCGACGGCTTCACCTGGCTTTTTATGCCATGTCGCGACTGTTGCATCAGCCACTGATTCAGGTAGATCTGGAACCAGAATTTCAATTGTCATAATCTGTGTCTTCCTTTTACTTCTAGTTCGTTAAGCTAGGGTCAGAGCGTCTTCAACCAACGCTTTTTGTTGTTTCAAGTGTACCGACATATAACCAACGGCTGGTGATGCTGATGCAGGGCGACCTGCGTATTTCAGATCAGCACCGACTGGAATGGCAGAACGGAAGTTGTGTTGACTACTGTACCAAGCACCTTGGTTTTGAGGCTCTTCTTGGCACCATACATAGTCAACAACATTAGTGTATTGAGCGATAACCGCTTCCACTTCTTCTTTCGGGAATGGATATAGCTGTTCAATACGGACGATCGCAACATCATCTTGTTCGTTGTTACGACGTTGCTCAAGTAAGTCGTAGTAAACTTTACCTGAACAGAACACCACACGTTTCACTTTAGCTGCATCAAGGTTATCAATTTCACCAATTGCTGGTAAGAATGAACCTTCGGCTAAATCTTCAAGCGTTGATGTACATAGCGGATGACGCAGCAACGATTTTGGTGACATAACGATCAATGGTCGACGCATTGGACGAACAACCTGACGACGCAGCATGTGGTATACCTGCGCTGGCGTAGAGGGAACCACCACTTGCATGTTTTGTTCGGCACACAGTTGCAAATAACGCTCTAGGCGTGCTGATGAGTGTTCCGGGCCTTGTCCTTCATAACCATGAGGTAGCAGCATGGTTAAACCACACAAACGCGCCCATTTTTGTTCACCGGAAGAGATGAACTGGTCAATCACAACTTGAGCTCCATTGGCGAAATCACCAAACTGAGCTTCCCAAATCGTCAAACCACTCGGCTCCGCTGTCGCGTAGCCATATTCAAAAGCTAGCACTGCTTCTTCCGACAAAACCGAATCCAATACTTCAAAAGGACCCTGTTTATCATGGATATTCGCCAATGGAATATAGGTACTTGCGTCACTTTGGTTATGCAATACCGAGTGACGGTGGAAGAAGGTTCCACGCCCAGAGTCTTGCCCCGAAATGCGGATTCGCTTTCCATCATCAACTAAGGTTGCATAAGCCAGCGTTTCAGCCATACCCCAATCGAGAAGCTTCTCTCCATTAACCATCGCTTGTCGGTCGGTATAGATTTTATCCACACGACTTTGCAGTTTATGGCTTTCTGGATACTGACAAATTCGGTTACCCAGCTCTTTTAAACGCTCAAGGTCAACTTTATTATTCCATGGCATATCCCATTCATGGCCAATATACGGTGACCAATCAACAGAATGCAGTGCCATTGGACGCCACTCTTTCACCACGACTTCACCATGATCCAGAGCATCACGATATTCGTTGACTAACTGTGTGGCAATCTCGATATCAAACTCACCACGCTCTATCAAAACATCGGTATAAAGCTTACGCGGTGTAGGATGCTTTTTGATCTTTTGATACATCAGCGGTTGAGTTGCGTTTGGCTCGTCGGCTTCGTTATGGCCGTGACGGCGATAACAAACCAGATCAATGACGACATCACGCTTAAATTCATTACGATAATCGAGTGCAATGCGGGTGACGAAAGCAACTGCTTCTGGATCATCAGAATTGACGTGAAAAATGGGTGCCTGAACCATCTTAGCGATGTCAGTACAATACATAGTCGAGCGTGTATCACGAGGGTTTGACGTGGTAAAACCAACTTGGTTGTTAATAACAATACGTACCGTCCCTCCCACGCAATAACCACGCGCTTGAGACATGTTAAATGTCTCGGCAACGACACCTTGGCCAGCGATAGCAGAGTCACCATGAATCGAAATAGGTAGCACTGTCGAACCGTCTTCATCTCCCAATCGATCTTGTCGAGCACGAACTGAACCAATCACGACTGGGTTAACAATTTCAAGATGCGAAGGGTTAAATGCTAAGGCTAGATGCACATCACCGCCGGGTGTCGCAAAGTCAGCAGAGAAACCTTGGTGATATTTAACATCACCCGTTCCCCAGCTTTCACCATGCTTACCCGCAAACTCGTCGAACAGATCTTGAGGTTTTTTACCTAAGACGTTGACGAGCATGTTAAGACGACCACGGTGCGCCATACCAATCACAACTTCACGCATACCTGTGCTACCAGCATGACGGATCAACTCTTTCATCATTGGGATGAGTGCGTCGCCACCTTCTAAAGAAAAGCGTTTCGCACCAGGGAATTTCGCGCCTAAATAACGCTCAAGGCCTTCTGCGGCTGTCAATTCTTCGAGGAAAATTCGTTTTTCTTCTTTGCTGAAAGAAGGTTGTCCAACGACTGATTCAAGACGTTGTTGTATCCAACGCTTTTGTTCAGTGTCGATAATGTGCATGTATTCTGCACCGATGGAACCGCAATAGGTTTTGTTGAGGGCTTGATAAATGTCTTTCAATTTCATTGTCTCTTGCCCGATAGCAAAAGAGCCGACATTGAAAGTTTCTTCGAAGTCACCTTCGTTAAGATTGTGGAACGCTGGGTCTAATTCTGCCACTAATGGGCGTTGCCATAAACCTAGGGGGTCGAGTTGAGCCGCTTCATGACCGCGAAAACGGTAAGCATTAATCAGCTGCAAGACTCTTACTTGCTTAGCATCGACATCTGGATCACTAACTTGGACATTGTAATGCTTTGTTTCTTTCGCGAGTCGTCGGAAGTAGTCACGGACACGTGAATGTGGCTGTTCAACCACATTGTCAGCTTGCGCAGGCAAGCCATCAAAAACACGTTTCCACTCCTCACTTACCAGATCAGGATCACTTAGATACAGTTCGTAGAGGTCCTCTACGTAAGTTGCATTGGCGCCAGCCAAGTGTGAAGACTCGAGCCATGCCTTCATCACGCCGTTGTGCATATTTTCCCTTAACCAGTAGTTTTCACGTTTGCTTCGGTCTATGCCGAGCTATAAAAGGCAGGTCCGAAGACCTGCAATTTTTATTCATTTTAAACCGAACGGTTCACAAGCATTGATTTGATATGTCCAATGGCTTTCGTCGGATTTAATCCCTTAGGACAAACACTTACACAATTCATGATGCCATGGCAACGAAAAACGCTAAAAGCATCATCAAGATTAGATAAACGTTCATCTGTTGCGGTATCTCGGCTGTCAATTAGCCAACGATAAGCCGCCAACAAACCTGCTGGGCCGATAAATTTATCCGGGTTCCACCAGAAAGAAGGGCATGAAGTTGTGCAGCAAGCGCACATAATGCACTCATATAAACCGTCTAAATGCGCTCGCTCTTCTGGTGATTGCAAGTTCTCACGAGCTGGAGGCAAGTTTCCGTCAGTCACAAGATAAGGTTTAACCTTCTCGTAATTTTCATAAAACTGGGCCATATCGACAATTAAATCACGGACGACTGGTAGCCCAGGCAGAGGTCGAATAACGATCGTGCCTTTGGCCAAAAGCGCGGATAATGGAGTGATACACGCTAATCCATTTTTACCGTTCATGTTCAAACCGTCAGATCCACACACCCCTTCACGGCACGAGCGACGAAAAGCAATGGTGGGATCTTGCTCTTTCAGCAAAATGAGTGCATCCAACAACATCATGTCAGAGCCCTCTTCGACTTCAAGCAGATAATCCTTCATGTAAGGCTTTTGATCGACATCCGGATTATAGCGATACAAAGAGAATTTCAATTTCATAATAGTGCCTTCTCCTTAGTATGTGCGCGCTTTAGGCGGAAACGCTTCACGATAAATTGGTTCCATATTTACGCTACGCTTCGACATGCTTTCAGTCTCAGGGTTGTAAATTGAATGGCATAACCAATTAGCATCATCGCGTTCAGGATAGTCAAAGCGAGCGTGGGCTCCACGGCTTTCGGTACGATAATTTGCAGCAACCGCGGTAGCAAATGCTGTTTCCATCAAGTTTTCCAGCTCTAAACACTCGATCCGTTGAGTGTTGAACTCGGTTGACTTGTCTGAAAGATGTGCGTTCTTCAAACGTTCACGAATCACTTTAAGCTCTTCAAGACCTTTAGCCATCGCTTCACCTTCACGGAACACCGAGAAGTTATTTTGCATACAACGTTGCAGATCTTTACGAATTTGCGCGGGATCTTCACCACCTGTACTGTTTTCCCAGCGGTTGTAACGTTCTAGCGATTTTTCAATGTCCGCTTCTGTGGCCGGTTTTGCGTCCGCTTGCTTTTTCAACGTTTCGCCCAAATGCAAGCCTGTTGCTCGGCCAAAGACCACTAAATCCAGTAGAGAGTTACCACCCAAACGGTTCGCGCCATGCACCGATACTGATGCAATTTCACCACACGCAAACAAACCTTGAACTTCCACATCAGCGCCTTTAGCATCTTGCTTAATCGCCTGACCTGAAACTTGAGTCGGTACTCCTCCCATCATGTAGTGGCAGGTTGGGATCACTGGAATCGGTTCTTTAACTGGATCGACATGAGCAAACGTACGTGACAACTCACATACGCCCGGCAGACGAGATTCCAGAGTTTCTTTGCCAAGGTGATCCAGTTTAAGCTTGATGTGTGGACCCCATGGACCATCGCAACCACGACCTTCACGGATCTCAATCATCATTGAGCGGGCTACTACATCGCGACCAGCCAAATCCTTCGCGTTTGGTGCATAACGTTCCATGAAACGTTCGCCATCTTTATTTAAAAGATAACCACCTTCACCACGACACCCTTCCGTCACAAGAACGCCAGCACCAGCAATCCCTGTTGGGTGGAATTGCCACATTTCGATATCTTGCATCGGGACGCCAGCGCGGATAGCCATGCCCACGCCATCACCCGTATTGATGTGTGCGTTGGTGGTTGAAGCATAGATACGGCCAGCTCCGCCAGTCGCTAATACTGTGGCTTTAGATTTGAAATAACAAACTTCGCCTGTTTCCATACACAAGGCGGTACAGCCAAGTACTGCACCCTCTTCATTTTTCACTAAATCAAGTGCGTACCACTCAGAGAAAATAGTGGTCTTATATTTAATGTTTTGTTGATACAAGGTATGAAGTAGTGCGTGACCAGTACGGTCAGCGGCAGCAGCGGTTCGAGCCGCTTGTTCACCGCCAAAGTTTTTGGATTGCCCACCAAATGGGCGCTGATAAATGGTGCCATTGTCAAAACGAGAAAAAGGCAAACCCATTTTCTCTAGTTCAATCACCGACTCTGGACCATTCTTACACATGTACTCGATAGCATCTTGGTCACCGATATAGTCGGAGCCCTTCACCGTGTCATACATATGTTGTTCCCAGTGGTCCTCATGCGCGTTGCCTAACGCAACGGTAATACCACCTTGAGCCGAAACCGTGTGAGAACGTGTTGGAAAAACTTTAGAAAGCAGAGCACAGGATAAACCTTGCTCTGAAATTTGCAGTGCTGCACGCATGCCAGCACCACCAGCGCCGATCACTACGGCATCAAATTCACGAACTGGAATAGTCACTTACGCACCCCACAATACAAATAAGCCAGAGAAGAAGTATCCAAAGAGTACTGCGATAACGACCAATTGCAGGCCACCACGCAATTTAGAACACTTAATGTAATCCGTTAATACTTGCCATAAACCGATCCAACCATGGATAAGGACAGAGACTAACGCCAGCATTGTGAAGACTTTGGTAAAGGTTCCACCAAAAAACTGTGTCCATGAAACATAGGAGATATCACCAGAGAAAGCACAGAAGCTGACTAGGTAGATAGTATAAAGAGTCATAATGATCGCAGAAGCACGGATCAGCAGATAATCATGCACTCCGTTACGACCAAAAGAAGAAACATGTTTTACCATACCAATACTCCCGCTAAAACTGAAAGCACTGCTGTTGCGATGAAGGCGACTTTGGCACTCATAGCCCCTGACTCCAACTCTTCAAAGTGGCCCAGGTCCATCAGCAAATGGCGTATACCACCTGCAATGTGGTAAGACAGCGCTGTTAAAATTCCCCATAAAATAAATTTTGCGAAAAAGCCATTCACAATGTTGCTGGCTTCCATAAAACCTACCGGAGAACTTAACGAGAGGGAGAGTAACCACAGCAAAATTCCGACCGCAACGAACATCATCACCCCAGACACTCGGTGTAGGATGGATGCAATCGCACTGATCGGAAAGTGAATGGTCTGTAAATCTAAATTAACAGGTCTTGACTTTCTTTCTTTCACGGGCTTGCTCACTCAGCTCCATTGAGCATTTATAGTTATAAATGAATTTTGGTTGTAAAACCCACAAAAGTTAACATTATTTTAACATAAAAAGCCCGATATCGCGCAGTTAAATGTAACAATTCCGTTAACAACAAAGACAGAATGCAATACTAAAATACAGTTTCTAGCCTTTTATTTATAAGGTGTTCACCAAAATTTTCAGTGCCACTATACGGCTCGCAACATTCTAATACAATTGATGTAACAATTTTTGCTACACAGAACAGATTTTTAACTTTATATGTATAAAAAATCAAAACAAGTGCACACATCAGACGAGAAAAATTGACTTTAATTAAGAACACACGTAAAAAAATGTCACACAAACATCCTGGACGGATTAAATAATAAACAAAGGAGATTGTTATGGCAGATAAGAAAGCGACCCTTCATATTGAAGGTAAAGCGCCAATCGAGCTGCCGATTATGGATGGGACTGTAGGCCCACAAGTAATCGACGTTCGTAAACTAGGAGCCAACGGATACTTCACTTTTGACCCTGGTTTTCTTGCCACTGCATCTTGTGAATCTCAAATCACTTATATCGATGGCGAAAAAGGGGTGTTACTGCACCGCGGCTTCCCTATTGATCAATTAGCCAATAACGCTGATTACTTGGAAGTTTGTTATATTCTTCTTTACGGTGAAGCCCCTAATCGTAAGCAATATGAAGAGTTTAAACATACGGTGACGCGTCACACTATGGTTCATGAGCAAATCGCAAGTTTCTTCCACGGTTTCCGCCGTGACGCTCACCCAATGGCTGTAATGTGTGGTGTGGTTGGAGCGCTTGCTGCGTTCTACCATGATTCACTTGATATTAATAATGATATACACCGAGAAATAGCGGCTTACCGCCTACTCTCAAAAATGCCAACATTGGCGGCGATGTGCTACAAGTATTCTGTCGGCCAACCATTTATCTACCCGCGTAATGACTTAAGCTATGCCGAGAACTTCCTACACATGATGTTTGCAACGCCGTGTGAAGAGTATGAAGTGAATCCTGTGGTTGCACGCGCGATGGATAAAATTTTCACACTGCATGCCGATCATGAACAAAACGCGTCAACCTCAACGGTTCGCCTTGCCGGTTCTTCTGGTGCTAACCCGTTTGCCTGTATTGCGGCTGGCATTGCCTCGTTGTGGGGGCCTGCTCATGGGGGTGCTAACGAAGCCTGTCTGCGTATGCTAGAAGAGATAGGCAACGTTGATAACATTCCTGAGTATGTCGTCAGAGCAAAAGATAAGGATGATCCATTCCGCTTGATGGGTTTTGGTCACCGAGTTTATAAAAACTACGACCCAAGAGCGACGGTAATGCGTGAGGCTTGCCATGAAGTGCTCAAAGAGCTGAATATTCAAGACCCACTGTTAGATGTGGCGATGGAACTTGAGCGCATCGCGCTTTCTGACGAATACTTTGTTGAGAAAAAACTCTACCCTAACGTGGATTTCTACTCAGGCATTATTCTGAAGGCTATCGGTATTCCAATCTCTATGTTTACCGTTATCTTCGCAATGTCTCGCACTATCGGTTGGATTGCCCACTGGAATGAAATGCACAGTGATCCAGATAATAAAATTGGCCGTCCTCGCCAACTTTACACTGGTCAAAAAATGCGCAACTTTAAACCGTTACACGAACGCGAATAGCAAACCCAGTCATAGTACCTAATAGAAAAGAGCGAGTTCCCACTCGCTCTTTTTTCATTTGATACATTGATCAGAAACAAGCCCACTACACAGGGTTATTGATATCGATAAACTCAACCTCAAAGCCATATTCGCTCGCTAACCATTCTCCCAGTGCCTTCACACCATAACGCTCTGTGGCATGGTGCCCTGCAGAAAAATAATGAATATTTTGCTCTCTTGCTGAGTAGGTAGTCCGCTCTGATATTTCACCAGAGATGAACGCATCTAATCCGTGCTGCGCCGCTAGATCGACGTAATCTTGCCCACCACCAGTACACCAACCCACCGTTTTGATGATTTTGTTTGAGCTCGGAGCTACGTGCAGTGGCCGTCGTTGTAAAGCTTGCTCGATTCGTTGACTGAGCTCATCAGCTGTCAACGCTTGTTCAAAATGGCCGAACATGGCGACCGACTGCGGGTGCCCTTCTAATCCGCCATCAACATGAATCCCCAACAAATCAGCTAACAACTTGTTATTGCCTAATTCTGGATGGATGTCTAACGGCAAATGATATGCGTATAAATTTATATCATTTCGTATCAAAGCTCGGATCCGGTGGCCTTTCATTCCACGGATGGACTCAGGCTCACTTTTCCAAAAATAACCATGATGCACTAATAAAGCGTCAGCATTTCGTTCAATTGCTTGTTCAATCAGCGCTTGCGAGGCCGTCACACCCGTCACAATCTTTTTGATTTCAGTGCGACCTTCAACTTGCAATCCATTAGGGCAATAGTCTTTAATCAATTGAGGATTAAGCTTTTGATTGAGCAGAGCTTCAAGTTTTAAATTATCCATCTTTCATTCCAAAATTGAGTTTTATCATTAGCGTGGTTATAACAATTTCAAGCTAGAATGTCGAAAAATAAGGACGAGAACAATTAATGACAATGGACCTCAACACACTGGCACACTGGGTGTCGACAACCCCTACTCTTTTCCAAGGAGAGGGTGTAGTCGCGGCACGTACTCCTTTTTTACCCAATGTTCCGATATTGAAAGAAGAGTATAGAGGGAACCCTAGGTTAGGCTTTCTATACCAGCATTTATGTTCTTTATTGTTTACGCTAAACCCCACTTATTCCGCCGTTTCTGAAGAAATTCAATTGAACGAAGCAGGAAGTACACTAGGTTCGCTAGATTTTGTCATCAAAAATAAACGCAGTCAGCGTTATGAGCATTGGGAAGTCGCAGTGAAGTTTTATCTGCTACATCAAGGGCTGTGGTATGGTCCCAATGCTCAAGATCGATTAGATCTCAAACTTGAACATATGCTGAACCACCAATTGACCCTTTCCCAATCAGCCCAATTTAGTGCGGCTTACCCACTTTGGCGTGACGTTAGCCGTCATTTACTGATGCAAGGGCGCTTATATGTAAACCCTTTTCACGATGAACCTATTCCTAGTGAATGCCTAGGTTATAAACTCAATCCGTCACAAATTGCTGGTTTTTGGTGTTATCAAAGCCAGTCACATCAAATAGATGAAGCGTTATTCTTACTGGAAAAGCCTCAATGGATTAGCGGGAAAGGTAAAAACTGCACGCGTTACACAGCAAATGAAGAACATGGTTTTGTGCATTGCCAAAGTGACAGCGGAAAGTTCTGGTTCATCGTTCCCGACAGTTGGCCTCAGCTTTAACCAAGATAATAGACGACTAAATATAAAATAGGCGGCCTCTGGCCGCCTATTTAAATTGATAAGTTTGCTTACAAACCAGCGTCGGCAAAGACTTGATTAACAATCTGTTGCGCTTCCGCTTCGATTTGCTTGAGGTGCTCATCGCCCTTAAAACTTTCACAATAGATCTTATAAATATCTTCTGTGCCTGATGGACGAGCAGCAAACCAGCCATAATCAGTGGTCACTTTTAATCCACCGATGGCTGCGCCATTGCCGGGAGCATGCGTCAAGCGGGCTGTGATCTCATCTCCCGCTAATGTTTGCGCAGAGACCATCTCTGGTGATAATTTGCTCAGCACTGCTTTTTGCGGGCCATTTGCGACAGCTTGAATACGACTATATTTAGACTCTCCATGTTTCGCGGCCAGATCTTCATAATATTGCTGCGGATTTTTACCTGTGACAGCGGTGATTTCCGCCGCCAGTAAGCAAAGGATAATACCGTCTTTATCCGTTGACCAAGGCGTTCCGTCTTTACGCAGGAATGACGCACCTGCGCTCTCTTCACCACCAAAACCGAAGTGACCACTGTATAAGCCATTAACAAACCACTTAAAGCCGACAGGTACTTCACACAGCTCACGGCCAAGATCGGCGACCACACGGTCAATCAATGCACTTGATACTAACGTTTTACCAACAGCCACTTCTTTACGCCATTGCTTGCGGTGACGATACAGATAATCGATGCATACGGCTAAGAAATGGTTTGGGTTCATCAAACCTTTCGGAGTGACAATGCCGTGGCGGTCGTAGTCAGGGTCATTACCAAACGCGAGATCATACTGCTCTTTTAACGCTAATAACCCCGCCATTGCATAAGGAGAAGAACAGTCCATACGCACTACACCATCTTTATCGAGTGACATAAATTGGAATGTCGGATCCACCGCTTCGCTCACCAGTGTTAAATCAAGCTGATACGCTTTGCCAATTTGACGCCAATAATCAATACCACTGCCACCGAGCGGATCAACACCCAGTTTTAGATTGGCTTTTTGGATGGCCTCCATATCAATCACATTCACTAAGTCATCAATATAAGGTTTCACAAGATCAACTTGTTTAAACAGCGGCGATTGCTTTGCCGACATAATAGGCAGACGCTTCACGCCTTGCATGCCTTCTGCAATGATCTCATTGGCTCGGTTTTCAATCGCTTGGGTGATTTCCCCTTCAGCAGGGCCGCCATGGGTAGGATTGTATTTAATACCGCCATCTTGTGGTGGATTATGAGAAGGCGTGATCACAATGCCATCAGCTTTTTGCGCGTGCTTCAAGTTATGAGTCAAGATTGCATGTGAAATACCCGGCGTTGGCGTATAGCCATTATCCTGTTGAACGATCACTTCAATTTCATTAGCGATCAGTACTTCAAGTACACTAGAAAAAGCAGGCTCAGAGAGTGCGTGCGTGTCTTTTCCGACAAAAATCGGCCCAGTGGTTCCTTGCTGAGCGCGCACTTCTGCTACCGCTTGAGCAATAGCAAGAATGTGGTTTTCGTTAAATGTCGATTTATCCGCACAACCACGATGCCCCGAAGTACCAAATTGCACTTTATGGTCTGGGTTAGCCGCATCAGGTTGAAGTAAAAAGTAGTTTGCAACGAGCGCAGGGATATTATGTAAGTCTTCCTGCCGTGCTTTTTGTCCGGCGCGTGGGTGCATAGCCATTTTTGACATCCTTTCTTAAAATAACAACGAAATAAAAAGCCTCATGATACGGACTTAGTGGTCCGCAGTATGAGGCTTGAATCAGATTTTTATCTATGAATGGGCACAAATCAGATTGAGTGCGTCACTTTCTCAATAATGTCACTCGGGAAATTCATCAATACCATCAGCTGCTCGATCATCTGTTGTTTGCGGCTAGTATTGTTATTGGTAATGACCCAAAATGGTGTGTTTGGAATCGCTCTTGGCTTGGTTGTCTGCCCACTAGCAAGCAAGGTTTGCTCGTTATCAGCAAAATACACACGCTTACGTCCTTTCACTAAGGTCGCTTCAGCAAAACTTACTGGATCGATACGGTATAAGGTTGAAAGCACCAACATAAAACGATCAATTGCTTTTTTCAAAGCCGCAAATTCATCAGAAATGAGCAAAGAACGCATCTCTTTTACGCTATCAATCTGTATCTCTTGTACGGCATCTTTACTCACAACAATGCCCTTGGGCTCGGTACTTACTTGCGTCACGACCGCTGCTGCAGACACTTTACCGTCAACATTGAGCAAACGGCGTAAAATATCCGACGCGCTTTCTCCAATATGTTGGGTTTGGCTGGCAATATAACGGTATAGATCCTCATCAACCTCAATTGTTTTCATTCGCTTTTCACAATCTCAATGTTTAAACTCTGAGGGATTATAGCGAGATCTTCACTGATACTCTACGTTAAACCAATCACTAATAAGATAAAATGTCAGCACTTCTTAATTACAAACTCGAAGGTGAAGGTCACACCGTTGTTTTGATCCATGGTTTATTCGGCAATTTAGACAACCTAGGTTTACTTGCAAGAGACCTAAAAGCCGATCACCAAGTATTGAGTATTGACTTGCGTAATCACGGTCAATCATTTCACAGTGAGGAACATGATTACGCGAGTATGGCATTCGATGTTGCTAGTTTACTCGAAGAGTTAGCTTGTGATTCAGTCACGCTGATTGGCCATTCAATGGGTGGTAAAGTTGCCATGAAGCTGGCTGACATCGCCTCATCCAAAGTCGCCAAACTGGTGGTTTTAGATATGGCACCCGTTAGCTATCAGCATCGGAAACATGATAACGTACTGGCGGGGCTCAACGCGGTTATTGCGCAGCAGCCTACCTCGCGAGCAGAGGTCATGGCCATTTTAGCGCAACATATTGAGCTAGAAGGTGTACGACAATTTCTCAGTAAATCGTTATTTAAACGAGAAGATGGTGTAATGAGCTGGCGTTTTAATGTCCCCGCCATTGAAAAAAATTACTGGAATATTTTAGGCTGGGAACCAATCCCTTGCAGCTCTGTTCCAACCTTATTGGTTAAAGGCAGCAACTCTGACTATCTACTAGCGGAACACCAAGAAATGATCCAGCAGCAGTTTAGCCAAGCGAAAGCACACGTCATCGCCAACACAGGGCACTGGCTACACGCAGAAAAGCCCGTTGAAGTTTTACGAGCGATCAGAAAGTTCATTGGCAGCTAGTCGCTTTACTGTGAAACAACAAGTGTGAAATAGGTACCAATGCGCGCATTAACTTTGACGAATAACAGTGTTATAGTGCGCTCAAGCAAATTGGCATAAAGGATACCCATGCTGTACGACTACATGAACATGCTTGAGTCGATTGGACTCGATCTTCTTTTTGCGTCTATATTTTTTCTTATCGGTATGGCAATAAAAGATGTCCTTAAGCAAGGTAATGTACCGCCATTTGGGCGCCGTATTGTATGGCTAGTTCTGTTTTTAGGTTGTGCTGGCTTTATCCTTAAAGGACTTATCCAACTCAGTTGGGAAGGCACCGGACTGGGGTAAAGAACACGCTCATCCGCCAGAAAATGACAAATTAAAGGTAATGATTCTATGGCAAGTGTAGGCCTCTTCTTTGGTAGCGATACCGGTAATACTGAAGCCGTTGCGAAAATGATTCAAAAGCAACTGGGTAAGCAGCTCGTTCACGTTCAAGATATTGCGAAAAGCAGCAAAGAAGACATTGATAATTTTGACTTATTGTTACTGGGTATCCCTACTTGGTACTACGGTGAAGCGCAGTGTGATTGGGATGATTTTTTCCCAGAATTAGAAGCGATCGACTTCTCAACGAAATTAGTTGCTATTTTTGGTTGCGGCGATCAAGAAGACTACGCTGAATACTTCTGTGACGCGATGGGTACAGTGCGTGATATTATCGAAAGCAAAGGCGCAACGATTATTGGCCACTGGCCAACTGAAGGTTATGAATTCGAAGCCTCTAAAGCCTTGGTTGCGGGTGACAATAGCCACTTTATTGGTTTATGCATCGATGAAGATCGTCAACCAGAGCTGACTGAACAGCGCGTCAGCACATGGGTTAAGCAGATTTATGAAGAGATGTGTTTAGCTGAACTTGAAGGCTAATCTCTTAAACATAAAAAATCCCCTTGCGAGGGGATTTTTTATTGGTCCATGTTCAAGCACTTTGCTTTACCAAAGTAGATGACCGATAAATGGAGCAAGCAACACAGTGACCATGCCCGCAATCATCATCACCACACTCGACACTACCCCTTCAGCATTGCCAATTTGATACGCTTTTGCCGTTCCTGCACCGTGCGCGGAAGCGCCAAGACTGGCTCCTTTACCAAGCCCAGAGCGAATGGATAATAACGCTAACACCACTTCACCTACCGCCATGCCTATAACCCCAGTAAGTACCACAAATAGAGCAGTCAGATCACTTTGCCCACCAATTGACTTCGTCGCCTCAACAGCAAAAGGCGTGGTAATCGAGCGCATCGCTAAACTGCGCTGAAGCATATCGGGTAATTCAAACCAACGAGCCAACAAAACCGTGCTCCCCACAGCCACCACAACCGATACGATCACTCCCACGGATAGAGAGAGCCAGTGGCGCTTGATCAACAATCGGTTGTCATAGACCGGAATAGCAAAAGCCACTGTAGCCGGACCAAGTAGCCACAATAACCAATGAGATTCTGCCATATAGGTTTGGTAAGGGATGTGAAAGATCATCACAACAGCCACTAACAATATAGGGGCCAATAGCAGCGGCATTAAAAAAATAGAACGTTTACGTTGATAAAGGCACTTGCTGCCATAGTAAAAAGCCAAGGTTAACAGCAAGCAAAATACACCAAGCAGCGTTGAGGTAAGTAGTGAGCTCATGATGAACGCTCCACTTTAGTTAGCCGTATTGCCCGGTTGCTTTTTCTACGCGCTAATATCAGCTCTAAACGATACATTTTATCAACGGTCCAAGCAGTAATAGCAATGACCATGATGGTACTGATGACAAGTACCGCCATAATTCGTAACCCTTGCTGTTGCATTAACTCTTGATAGTTAACGACCGCAATGACCGCTGGTACAAAGAACAACAGCATTTCCGCCAATAACCAAGTTGCTCCCTTGCGCAGCCAATCAACTTTTACAACTCGCATAATCACTAAAGTTAACAGCAATAGCATGCCAGTTAAATTTGCTGGTAAAGGAATATGAAAAGTGCTGACTAGAAAATCCGCCAAAAACCAGATCATTGATAGCGCAACAACTTGTACCACTGTTTGCAGATTGTTTTTTACTCTTTGGCTGTTTCTTATTCTTTGCATGATGAGACTAATGCCGTTTTGTGAAATTAGTCACATTATATTAAGCCATAAAACCATCGTAAAATGACTTTTTATTATCATTTTCATGCCAAAATGGAATGATAAAAGGAGATATTATGGATATTAAAGCACTGCGCTATTTTGTTGAATTGGTCAATCAACAAAGCTTTACCCGCGCATCCGAGCAACTGTTCGTCACCCAGCCCACTATCAGTAAGATGATCCGCAGTTTAGAGCAGGAAATTGAACAGCCACTATTACATCGTGAAGGTCGACGTTTCTGGCTTACCGATGCAGGAGAAGTTGTCTATCAAAGAGCGCTAGAGATCTTAGCGCAGATGTCTCAGTTAGAAGCCGAGCTGGTCGATCTCAATCAGGTAAAGCAGGGACAACTGCATCTCGGAATTCCACCAATGGTTGGACACCTTTACGCAGGTCTGATCCGCCAATACCGCCAAACCTACCCTAATGTAGAGCTCACCATCGTTGAGTATGGCGGACGTAAAATAGAGCAAGCTATTCTCAATGGCGAAATTGACGTAGCCGTCACCATGCTTTCGCCTCATCCGATTGACAATCTGCGGTCACTCTCCTTAGACAGTTACCCCATTTGTGCCGTACTCCCCGATTCATCTCCTTGGAAGCAGCAAGAAGCCATCGGTTGGGAGCAACTACAAAATGAGCCATTTTACCTCTATACCCATGATTTTACGCTGAGTGACTACATCCACTCATTCTGCCTACAACACGGATTTACACCACAAGTTGCAGCGCGCAGTAGCCAATGGGATTTTTTAGTCGCGTTGGTCAAAAGTGGCGTAGGCGTTGCTTTTCTACCCGAACCACTTTGTCGACGAATTCAAGGAGAAGGCGTCTTAGTCAAACCGATGACACCCAGTATTGATTGGCACTTAGGATTAATATGGCACGCGGAACGGTACGTTTCTCGCACCGCCGAAGCTTGGATTGAGCTGTGCCAAATGCAGAATGAACAGCCTTAGCGGTCACAAAAAGTAACCATTTTGTCTGCATCACTCTCTTCTCTATATTTAGGTTTTTTGCGCACGTACAATTTACGTTGCACTTCAGAGACCACTTCGCCTTTGGCATCCTTAACATGGATAACAAATTCCGGAAAGCATTTATCCCCATTGGCCGTGCTCACTAAGATTGAATCCAGTTGGTCTTGCGTTATCAGAAACTCCGCATACAAATCAGAATGGCCCGGTTTGATAAAGTTGATGCTGGCCTCTTTGTCCCATACATAATATTGCTCACCCAAAATCCCCATTAACATCAAAGAGTAAACAGGGTCAGTAAGAGAGAAAATGCTGCCACCATACTGAGTGCGATTGGCATTTTTGTTCCACCACCGCAGCTTTAAGCGCATTTTCACCTGACGGAAGTCGCTACTAATTTCATCAATGTGGATACCAGCGCCCCAAAAAGGAGGCCAGCTATTTAACGCCCACTTAACAATATTTGGCTTATAAAATCTTGCTAAAGAGTGATTCATTCCGTGCTCACCTTTTAAACCTATCGACTCAATCACTAATAAATGTTACGCAATTGTAACTGGTAAGAGCTGTTATATCAGTGATATTGCGCGGCTTTGTGACAAATATAAAGTAACCCTTTGAACTTCGTGGTTTATTGTTAGCAGTGACTCCCCTATAATGATCGCAATTATGAATTCTGTTAACTGCTGCAGATCATCAACAGGAAAGTGTATGTCAGATAATAACCAAGCGCTCAAGGATGCAGGTCTTAAAGTTACCCTTCCTAGGCTAAAAATTTTAGAAGTGCTACAGCAGCCTGAATGCCAACATATCAGCGCTGAAGAACTGTATAAGAAATTGATTGATCTTGGTGAAGAAATCGGTCTCGCGACTGTTTATCGAGTATTAAACCAATTTGATGATGCGGGTATTGTCACTCGTCACCATTTTGAAGGTGGAAAATCCGTTTTTGAACTTTCAACACAACACCACCACGACCACTTAGTGTGCTTAGATTGTGGTGAAGTGATTGAGTTTTCAGATGAGGTGATCGAACAACGCCAAAGAGAGATTGCCGAGCAATATAATGTACAGCTCACCAATCACAGTCTTTATCTATATGGTAAATGTGCCGACGGCAGTTGCAAGCAGAACCCTAACGCGCACAAGTCAAAAAGATAGCCATCATTCTCAGCCTTGAGCTGGACGATAATAAAAAAGCCGGGTGAATCAATCACTCGGCTTTTTTGTGTAAAGAGAAAGGAGTGCCTTTTTACTTAGGTATGAATTAGAAATAATCTCGAATCAACACTTCCGCAATTTGTACCGCATTTGTTGCAGCGCCTTTTCTCACGTTATCTGCCACTACCCACATGTTAATGCCACTGTGGTGACTGATATCGTTGCGAATACGCCCTACAAGAACCGTATCCTTCCCTCCCGCATCGCGAACTTGCGTGGGGAAATCATTCCCGCTGAATACTTCAATACCTTCAGTTTTCTCTAATAACTCAATAACTTGCTCAGCATCAATCGGTAAGCGTGTTTCAATATGCAGTGACTCAGCATGGCCGTAAAAAACTGGCACGCGTACACAAGTTGGGTTGACCATAATGGTTGAGTCATTGAATATTTTTTGCGTTTCCCACACCATTTTCATCTCTTCCTTGGTGTAACCATTATCCATAAACTGGTCGATTTGTGGGATGCAGTTAAACGCAATTTGCTGGCTAAACACATCAGGATCGGCCGAAACACCGTTTAACAGCCTTGCGGTTTGTCCCGCCAACTCATCAATGCCTGACTTCCCGGCTCCTGAAACGGACTGATAAGTTGATACGTTAATTCGCTCGATACCCACAGCGTCGTGAATCGGCTTTAGCGCCACCAACATTTGGATGGTTGAGCAGTTTGGGTTCGCAATAATATTGCGGTTACGGAAATCCGCAATCGCTTCAGGGTTCACTTCAGGCACAACAAGTGGGATATCGTACTCATAGCGGAAATGTGAGGTGTTATCGATGACTACCACGCCCTCTTCTGTGGCAATAGGTGCCCATTTTGCGGACAATTCACCACCAGCGGAAAACAGTGCAATCTGAACTTGTGACCAATCGAAATCTTCGACACTTTGTACTTGTATGGTCTTACCATTGAAGCGGTAGAATTTACCTTCACTACGCTCACTGGCAAGTAGGTAAAGTTCACCAACGGGGAATTTGCGATCTTTGAGCACTTCAAGCATGGTTTCACCAACCGCGCCGGTTGCTCCTAAAATAGCGATATTAAATTCTTGGCTCATTTGTTACCTCTGTTTTAAAACCTAATTTAGCTAAGGGAGTGAGATCACACGACTCACTACCGACGACAGTCATCGCGCTATATTCTCTTCTATCCCAATAAAGTTTACGCATTTGATCAAAAGCACCTGGTTTGCCAATTTCACGGCGAAACAAGGCGTCATCTTTGCGTACGTCATAAATCAATTGGGTTAAACTGTGTAATGTTTCCTCATCCCAACCGCGTGATAAATACACTTTGGCAATGGGAGCCTCGGGTAATAAACTACTGGCATTCGCGCAATGGTCATCGCCAAGATACTCACAAAAACTATTGAAAATCATGGTCGTGCCTCGGGCTTTACCTTCTAACCCATAGCCAGCCACATGTGGCGTCGCAAAGGCGAGCAAAGGCAGCAGTTCCATATCCACTTCAGGTTCAAATTCAAACACGTCTAAAGCGGCAATAAAACCATCATTTTTCTGTAGGCGTTGTTTCAGCGCTTGGTTATCCACCACAGGGCCACGAGCCGCGTTGATCAAGATCTGATCACTGCGCAACTGGGCAAGTCGAACTTCATCAATCAAGTGATAGGTTGGCCATTCACCACTTTTAGTAATGGGTGTATGCAGCGTAATGACATCCGCTTTATCAAGTAAAACATCAAGATGAGTAAACTCGCGGCAATCACCTTGTGCTTGTTTTGGGGGATCGTTGAGCAGCACATTAATGCCAATCCCCGCTAAACACTCGGCTAAATAGCTGCCGACTTGACCAGCACCAATAATGCCAACGGTTTTATCTAAGGCAGAAAAACCATGCTGCTGTGCTAACACCATCAATACACTGAAAACATACTCTGCCACTCCCACCTTATTACACCCCGGTGCGGCAGTAAAAAAGATGCCTCTTTCAGCCAAAAGCGCTTGATCAACGTGGTCCATACCTGCCGTCGCCGTACCAACAAACTTTAATTTATTGGCTTTCGCTAATAGTGCTTGATTTACTTTCGTAACAGAACGAATCATCAAGGCGTCAACGTCGATAAGATCATCAGCCGTTAAGCTTCTACCGGGTTTCAACACCACCTCACCAAGCTGGCTAAATAACGATTCAGCATAAGGCATGTTTTCATCAATAAGGATTTTCATAGCGGAGTTCACAATTTTCGAAATTGAAGGAATTGTGCAGAAAAGCGCACAGACTGTCGAGAAGAAATCCCGCTTTCCATAAAAATGCCCGGCTCCTCACGGAAACCGGGCAAAAACCCAGAACAAAAGGATCCCGTCCCGCTCTCCATGGGACAGAGTCTGCGTCTGTTCGATCAGCTAAGCTGACCCGCTCTGGAAACCTTTTTATTAGAGGTGTGTAGGCGCATTAGCCTTGATACTTTTTGATCACTAGCGTCGCGTTCGTACCGCCAAAACCAAAGCTGTTAGACATCACACTGGTTAGCTCTTGCTCGCGCATTTCGGTCACAATATCAAGCCCATCAGCCGCTGGATCTAAATTGTCAATGTTGATGCTTGGCGCGATAAAGCCGTGGTGAAGCATCAAGGTAGAGTAGATGGCTTCATGCACACCTGCCGCACCCAATGCGTGGCCAGTCATTGCTTTTGTTGCCGAGATAGCTGGGCTGTTGCCAGCGAACACTTCTTGAATGGCACCCAACTCTTTTACATCACCGACAGGTGTGGAAGTACCATGTGTATTGACATAATCCACACTATCTACCGCTTGCATTGCCATCTTCATGCAACGCACAGCACCTTCACCTGATGGAGCCACCATGTCGTAGCCATCGGATGTCGCACCGTAACCGACGATTTCACCGTAAATTTTTGCGCCGCGAGCCAGTGCATGCTCAAGCTCTTCAACCACAACCATGCCGCCGCCGCCTGAAATCACGAAACCATCGCGGTCAGCATCGTAAGTACGTGACGCTTTTTCTGGTGTTTCGTTGTACTTAGTTGACAACGCACCCATTGCATCAAACATCATAGTTAAAGACCAATCGAGCTCTTCACCACCACCTGCAAACACAACATCTTGCTTACCCAATTGAATAAGTTCCATTGCGTGACCAATACAGTGAGCCGACGTCGCACAAGCGGAGCTCATGGTGTAGTTGACGCCACGGATTTTAAATGGCGTAGCAAGACAGGCTGAAACAGTCGAAGACATAGTACGTGGAACCATGTAAGGACCAACGCGCTTCACGCCTTTTGTGCGCAATGTGTCGACAGCAATAACTTGGTTATACGACGACGCACCGCCAGAACCAGCCACAATACCAGTACGGTCATTAGAGACCTGCTCTGGTGCTAAACCTGAATCTGCAATCGCTTGTTCCATTGATAGGTATGCAAACGCGGCCGCATCACCCATAAAACGCATCTGTTTGCGATCAATATGGTCAGCAGGGTTCATTTTTAGGCTACCCCACACTTGAGAGCGTAAACCGTTCTCTTTGAACTGCTCAGAAGCGGTAATACCTGATTTTCCTGCTTTTAGAGACGCTAAAACTTCTTCGACGTTGTTACCGATACTTGAAACAATACCCATACCGGTGATTACGACTCGTTTCATGTGACATTCCTATAATTCAAAATTCGCTTAGATAATAACTAAGAAGAATAACAAAAGTGGTCAGCTTTCCCAGAAATTCGTACAATCTCGAGCTATATATCGCCCGATTTCACAGAATTACACCATTATGACCAGCATAACCAACGCAACACTGGGTTGGAATGAAGCGGGCACACCCGTTTCCGACCAATTCGATGACGTTTACTTTTCCAACGTTAACGGCCTAGAAGAGACGCGTTACGTGTTTCTTTCCCAAAATCATATACCACAAAGATGGCACCAATATGACCAAAAACGATTCGTCATTGCCGAAACGGGGTTTGGCACTGGGTTAAATTTTCTCGCTGTATGGCAAGAATTTGATGCGTTTAGGCAACAAAACCCAAATGCGCCATTGCAAGCGCTGCATTTTATCAGTTTTGAAAAATATCCGCTCAATAAACACGACTTGATAACAGCGCACCAATCGTGGCCTGAATTAGCGACTTATGCGAAAAAGCTTCAACAACACTACCCGATTGCAGTACCAGAATGTCATCGCATTGTTCTTGATGATGGCGCCATTACCCTTGATCTTTGGTTCGGTGATATCAAAGAGTGTATGCCGCAAGTTCCCACGACTGAGCAAGGCGTGGTAGACGCATGGTTTTTGGATGGTTTTGCTCCCAGTAAAAACCCTGAAATGTGGAATCAAACGCTGTTTGAGAATATGGCCAAACTGGCGAAACACAAAGCCACGTGCGCCACTTTTACCGCCGCAGGTTTTGTACGACGCGGATTGATAGAAGCAGGCTTTTCGATGAAAAAAGTGAAAGGCTTTGGCACCAAAAGAGAGATGATAGCTGGTCAACTGGAACACAAAACGCCGTACAGCAATATAAAACCTTGGTTTGCGATTGCGCCGACAACCAATGTTACCGACGTGGCGATCATCGGCGGCGGCATTGCCAGTGCCACATTAGCTAAAATGCTCAATCGCCGCGGTATCAATGTCAGCCTGTATTGCGCCGATCCTCAGGCCGCTCAAGGTGCTTCAGGTAACCGACAAGGTGCGGTTTACCCACTGCTGAATAAAAACCACAGTGGTGTATCGCGTGTTTTTGCGCCCGCTTTTCTGTTTGCTCGGCAATTTGTTGAACAAATGGCGCAAACCGTCCCTTTTGATCATGATTGGTGTGGTGTGACCCAATTGATGTGGGATGAAAAATCGACCCAAAAACAGATGGCGATGCTTGAAGGGAAATTTAACCCTCAGCTAATGCACTACTGCGATCAACAAGCAACGTTACAAAACGTCGGCTTACCGACTGACATGGTCAGCTTACATTACCCACTCGGAGGATGGCTTTGCCCTGCTCAACTGACACAAGGCCTGTTTGACCAATTAAGCCAAAGTGAGCGATTCAACGCCTATTTCAATCACGAGGTGAAGTCTTTGCGCTGGGATGAAATACAACGGCAGTGGACATTAAGTGTTAATGGTAGCGAAAAGCACCATCAGTGTGTGGTAATTGCAAACGGGCATCAATTTGACCATTTCGAGCAAACACAAGCGTTGCCACTTGGCAAAGTGAAAGGACAAGTAAGCCATATTCCAACCTCAAAAACATTGCAAAAGCTGAGCAGCGTGTTGTGTTACGACGGCTATATGACACCGCACAACCCCAACACTAAACAGCACTGCATTGGCGCAAGCTATGACCGAAGTCAAATCAACCAAGCATTCGATGCGGCGGCACAGCAAGAGAATGGACAACGCTTAACCCGTTGTATTAACGACCAAAACTGGACACAGCAAGTCGATACATCTAGCAATCAATCTCGCCAAGGCATTCGCTGTGTCAGCCGCGATCATTTGCCGTTTGTCGGGAATGTGGGCAACTTTGAACAGATCAAGATCGACTACCAGCCGTTACCGTCACAAGATCCGCAACAGACTCCATCTGTGGCTCACTATCCTCATTTGTACTGCATGCTCGGGCTAGGATCGCGAGGACTAAGTTCTGCGCCATTAATGGCTGAGTTGCTGGCTTCACAAATGAATGGCGATCCGCTACCACTTGCTGTTGATGTACTCGAAACGCTTCATCCAAGTCGAATGTGGGTGAGAAAACTCAAAAAAGGCAAAGCCATCACCGAACGTACTCCTCGATAAAACCCATCATAGAAAAAAGCCTTACTTATCCAGCAAGGCTTTTTTAATGCTCACTTTTTCACGCGAAAAGGCGTGAAACTTAACGTGAGACGAACTTAAAACGAGACAAGAAAGCTATACGAGCTTCGCAATCGCGTCTTTCAATTGTGCCGCCACTTCTGGGTTAGTCACTTGACCCGTAGCCAAGTCAAAATTGTCATAAAAACTCGGTACCGAGACAGACGCTTTTACATTACCACCAAAATAAGGAGCAGAATTATTTGCCGCCGCCAAAACCGATTGCGCGCCACCAGGACCTGGAGAGCTGGCTAGGTAAACAGCAGGTTTACCTTTGAATAGTTCACGGTCAATGCGTGTTGCCCAGTCAAATAAATTTTTGTACGCCGCTGGGTAGTGGCCATTATGCTCAGCAAAAGAGATAACAAACGCATCCGCTTGAGCAAGATCACGCAGAAAAGCTTGAGCGCCTTCGGCTTGACCAAGCTCTTTTTCAAGATCTTCGCTAAACATAGGAACGGTATAGTTGTTAATATCAAGCACCACCACGTCTGCACCTTCAATGAGGTGAGCGGTGTAAGTGGCCAATGCTTTATTGATTGAAGTTGAGCTGTTTGATGCTCCAAATGCGATGACTTTCATGGTGTTGCCCTTGTGTGTTCGAATATGGCTTAAGCATAGCGATCGCACAAATTAACAACAACCATAAAAATTTTACGGACTCATTCAAAGAATTCGAATGAGTTAAGTGTGCTCATCTTAAGCTTGGTTGTGAAGCTCGGTCCATAAATCGAACACAATCACGCGGTCTGCAGGCGTAAGCTCTGTGCGCGCTTGCTCTAGGCTTTGCTCAATTCGTGCTTTAAACAGAGATAGATCGTCAATTCCTTCATCTTCACACGCGGCTGCAGACAAAGAAATATGACCTCGCAAATAACCACCCGCAAACAATTCATCGTCCGATGCCGTCGCAATACGTGCATCAATCATTTCCAGCAGTTTTTCTTCAAATCCAATAATCATACAACTCTCATTTTCTCTTATTATTTAGCTAGTTACCTGATAATAAAGTGCTCTAGCCTTAATTCTGTCGTACCATAAAAAGCACGTAATGCATCTGACAGCATCTTCACTCGGGGTGGAAGCCCAACCTGTAAGATAGCGACTACCTCACGATGTACCTGAGTCATAAAGGCGATACGGTCTGGTTCAAAATCGCCGTGTAGGTTGTCACAACTCACAGTAAAAGGAAAGCCAGCACTGACCGATAAAATCCACTCATACGCTTGAGGGCGAACCTCTACTTTTTCAAATTCGGCTTGAACTTGCGCGGTTCGCCCGTCTGGTTGATACCAATAGCCAAAATCTTCCATCAATCGCCGTTCAGGGCCGGCGACACACCAATGCGCGATTTCGTGCAGTGCCGAGGCAAAGAAGCCTCGTGCGAAAATGATGCGGTGATGATTGATTTGCGCATCAGCAGGCAAGTAAATCGGCTCATCACCACCGAGCTCTAAACGCGTATTGAATGGCTCAAAAAAAGTGTCATTGAACAGGGAGATCAAGTCTTGGTATTGATGTGTCATCGCTCAGTCATGCAGGCAAAAATTTCTCAACGCATTCTCTTATTTTTCTGTAGTCAGGTAAAGCCATTCAATCGCCCCACTTCATTAGTTTTATTAATCGGTCAAACGGTTTCTTGGCATAAAATCTCATTCGCCATCGCCTGACTTTACTAC
Organism: Vibrio sp. B1-2; assembly: GCF_963888445.1. Taxonomy (NCBI): domain Bacteria; kingdom Pseudomonadati; phylum Pseudomonadota; class Gammaproteobacteria; order Vibrionales; family Vibrionaceae; genus Vibrio; species Vibrio sp. B1-2. The sequence continues at coordinate 2,237 of NZ_CAWPJH010000040.1, read as the reverse complement.
TACACTTGCGCCTCCATTTTTAAGTTCAACCGCTTTCTGGGTTCTTATATACCTAAGGAAGTGCTGTCGGAGTACCGCATTATGTTGCTCAGTGTTTTATATATTATTGGTATTACTGCCGAAGCGATGACTGGCGCATTGAGTGCAGGCCGTCGAAAAATGGATTGGTTCGGTGTGATGTTAGTAGCGAGTGCCACTGCGATTGGAGGCGGTACGGTGAGGGATATTTTACTCGGCCATTATCCGCTAGGTTGGGTGAAGAATCCGGAGTTTTTAGCCATTACCTGTATCGCAGGCGTTCTCACCACAGGCTTAGCTAAATGGGTAATCAAACTCAAAGGGTTGTTCATTCGTTTAGATGCATTGGGGCTAATTGTGTTCAGTATCATAGGCACAAAAGTCGCAATGGGCATGGGTTTGCATCCCGGCATTTGTATGGTTTCTGCGTTGGTCACTGGGGTGTTTGGTGGGTTATTACGCGATTTAATCTGCAGACAAACGCCACTGGTACTGCATGAAGAACTCTACGCTTCGGTTTCATTAGTCGCTTCAGGGCTTTATTTAACCTTACTCGCATTCGGCATCAATGATGTCACCAGCACGATAGTAACGCTTATTGTGGGTTATTTATTGCGTATGGCGGCAGTGCGTTTTAAATGGCGTTTGCCTTCTTTCCAGCTTGATGCTGAAAATCAGATTCATTAGCCACAATCCGATGTTAGATATTCCGATGTTAGATATTTAGTTAGCTGACTTGTTTCGATAAAAAATTCATTCAGCCGCGGAAATTGGCCAAACAGAAAATTGCTTAAAACAAAAGCGCCCTAGCAAGAAGGGCGCTTTTCATTTTAATTCGGTTATGCTGGATTAGATTTTAGGCGTTTCGGTTTGAACCGCAAAATTCTGCCCGCGATGACGAAGTAAGTGGTCCATCAACACAATCGCCAGCATTGCTTCGGCAATGGGCACAGCGCGAATACCAACGCAAGGATCATGGCGACCTTTCGTGATAAGTTGTGTGGGTTCACCCGTGCGAGTAATGGTATCGCCAGGTACTGTAATACTTGACGTGGGTTTAAGCGCAATACTGGCAACAATATCTTGCCCAGTCGAAATACCGCCTAAAATACCGCCGGCATGATTTGAGCGAAAGCCGTTCGGTGTTAGAGGATCTCGATGCTGGCTGCCTTTTTGCTGCACGACATCAAAACCGTCACCAATCTCTACCCCTTTCACCGCATTAATGCTCATCAAAGCATGCGCAATATCCGCATCTAGACGATCAAATACTGGCTCACCTAAACCAACAGGCAGGTTTGTCGCGACAACTTGAATCTTTGCACCGATCGAATCACCTTCTTTTTTCAAATCACGGATCAGTTGGTCGAATGCCGCCACTTTGTCTGCATCTGGACAGAAAAAGGCGTTATTCTCAATTTCATTCCAATCCACTTTATCGATACAAACATCACCCATTTGTGACAAGTAAGCGCGAATTTCAACCCCAAATTCTTGTTTGAGATATTTCTTCGCAATGGCTCCCGCTGCCACTCGCATCGCTGTCTCACGTGCTGATGAACGGCCACCACCACGATAGTCGCGAATGCCATATTTTTGATGGTAGGTATAATCGGCATGACCGGGGCGAAACTTGTCTTTAATGTCTGAATAATCGGTTGAACGTTGGTCGGTATTTTCAATTAATAGACCAATCGATGTACCTGTGGTTTTCCCCTCAAATACACCAGAAAGAATTTTGACTTCATCCGCTTCACGGCGCTGCGTTGTATAGCGAGATGTGCCAGGACGGCGACGATCTAGGTCTATCTGTAAGTCAGCTTCTGTAATTTCTAAGCCCGGAGGGCATCCGTCGACGATACATCCTAGTGCGATACCGTGACTTTCTCCGAATGTCATCACCCGAAAATGTTGTCCGATACTGTTTCCTGCCATTACTTCCTCAATATTGATGACACAGAGCGACATGCTCCCTATCACCGCTTCATTCTATTGTTCGTGGATTCATAGTGGCTTTATTACGAAATGATGTAAAGCCCCAAAATAAAGCAATGTGTATTTTTCTAATGGATAAAAAAACGCCAGCACTGTGGCTAATGCCGTTCACTTAAGAGTGAACGGCATTTTTGTTCTTAGCATACCGTTGTGGTCTAGGCTTAACTGTTCTAGGGAATGTTCTTTCCCTTCGCCCTTCAAGTATTAAGCTTTCAGCCATGTTG
>NZ_CAWPJH010000039.1:0-475 GCF_963888445.1 Vibrio sp. B1-2 | reverse complement strand
ATTTGAGTACTCAATTCAGGAAAACGTTGACTCAACGACTGATATTCTTCTATTTCACCGAGAATAATTTCCAACTCACCCTGATGTTCACCACGCTCTGTCATCAAGACCGAGTATCCATCCATGGCTGAAGTTGACGGTTTGGAAATCCGAACTTTAGGCGATGAGCTCTCTCGGCAGATTATATCGAGTCCTCGAAAGAGTTCGGTTTGGAAATACTTTTTTTGCCTTCCGATCCCTTCACAACTCAGCCAACCTTTTTTCTCAAGTACTAAAATTTGACGATAAATGAACTTCCGGGCTTCTTCAGGATCGGGATCAACACCTTCAAGCAACAGCAATGCATCTCGAATTTCCACAACCGAAAAATTATCCATCTGTTTTTCAATCAACAGTTGATGCATAAACGCATTCATTTTTTGAGAACGATTCATTGACTATTCTAAAACCATAAAACTAAGGATTGCTTAGTATA
>NZ_CAWPJH010000038.1:0-521 GCF_963888445.1 Vibrio sp. B1-2 | reverse complement strand
GTGAGTTGGAAATTATTCTCGGTGAAATAGAAGAATATCAGTCGTTGAGTCAACGTTTTCCTGAATTGAGTACTCAAATCACACCACTGCTTAAGATAGCGAGAGAACGTTCTGCATTATTATTGGGCAAAATCAATGTATTAACCAATGTACTAACGTCGTTATCAGAAGGATGCGCTCGATGTTAAGAGATTGGCAAAGAGACTGTTCGATGAGAGCGTTAACAAAGTATCAAGGCGAACAGTCTCATTTTTTCTGTCAAGCAACCCCGGGGGCCGGTAAAACTATCCTCGCCGCCGAAATTGCTAAACGCTTATTGGCGGGCAACTTAATTGACTTGGTGTTGTGCTTCTCCCCAACGCTCAGTGTGGCTGACAGTATAAAAGGAACCTTTTCCAAGACATTACATTGTACGTTCAATGGAGGCTTAGGCTCCATTGGGCAATCACTGACCTATCAATCCATTCAATTTTTAAATGATGAATTTTGGCGGATCCTGACTAAATACCGAGTGTTTGTCG
>NZ_CAWPJH010000037.1:0-525 GCF_963888445.1 Vibrio sp. B1-2 | reverse complement strand
GTTCAATTAAGCCAACAACCACTTGAGTTTCTGGAGCAAAAAGTAAGGTCGAGTGTATGAACATAGCTCGATTTCGATTGCCTTGATTGGAGTGCCCAAGTTCATCTTGTATGCTGCGATGGGAGTAACTTAGAGAAGTCGTATCTTCTAATGCAAGAAGTGTTTGTTGTTCTAAAGCCTCTTGCGCTGTGACATGAAAGCCCGCTTCAGCGATATCTTCTGCTTTGATTTGCTCATTACGAATAAAGCGATAAGCCCCTTCCATATCTGCAGGGGAGATGATGAGTTTCGAGACCGGTACGCCAGGTTGCTCGGCCAGAGAGGCAGCTAGGGCAACGAGTCTTTGAGTACGTCTTGGGTCATTGAGGTGAGCTTGACCAAATTGCTTTTGTGCCCAGAGGGTTGGTTCTATATAAGTCATTCTAATCATCCTTGTTATTGCTTAGATGATCAGATCATGAAACATAAAATTAGTTCAAAAAAATCCCCAAGCAGAGGCTTGGGGATTTGTGTATAAGAGACAGA
>NZ_CAWPJH010000036.1:0-549 GCF_963888445.1 Vibrio sp. B1-2 | reverse complement strand
GCCTTCGATAGAGATATAACATGGAGTTGGCATAGCTTAATCCTTATTGAGTGAATCAAAGCGATGTGAACCACATCGCACAGTTTGATGCTTCTCTACGCAAAAGAAATGCCAAATCAAAAAGAGCCAAATATCAAGTGGTTAGAAAAACCCAGCAAACACCCAAGCAATAAATTGCTCGCGTGGGCAAAAAATTGCTCACGGTGACAAAATATTACCTGATAAGGCGGTAATTAGATAAAAGTGACAAAGGGCTATCGCTGGTAGCGAGTTGTTATCACTTAGGGAGGGGAGCGTCTTCTGGCATGCTTGCAATAAACTGAAGTAACTGACGCCGCTTTTCTGTAGACAATTTTGAGATAGCAACAACTAATTCAGCCGACTCTTCATCTTCACAAAAGAAATAGTTCAAAGGCACTCCGAGCTCATCAGCAATCAGCTTAAGCGTGTGGACGTCAGGTGTGTGTTTTCCCTTTTCGTATTGATTCATCCTAGGACTAGCTGAACTTTCATCCATACCTATGCGAACTCCCAACATTTTTTGTGAGA
>NZ_CAWPJH010000035.1:0-554 GCF_963888445.1 Vibrio sp. B1-2 | reverse complement strand
AGCCGACCTATTTGAATACCTCACTTACAAGCAAGAGCAACAACAGCGATTCCTCGTTCGCTCAATGCAAAGTCGCTGTATAAAAGAGCATGATAATCGTCTTTATGACTACGCTTCCAAGCTGCAATCAGCAGGAGAAAGAGTGCTCGACATACCGCAAAAAGGCGGCCGTAAAGCTCGCACGGTTCACCTAGACATCAAATATGCCCCCGTGACACTCAAATCTCCCGCGAATAAAAAAGAGTTCAATAACATTCCTCTTTACTACGTGGGATGCATAGAACAAGGAGAGAGTAACGATAAGCTCGCATGGCACTTACTGACCTCAGAGCCAGTAACGAGCAGGGAAGAGGCACTTAAAATCGTCAGTTATTATGAGCTGCGCTGGCTAATTGAAGATTTTCATAAAGTCTGGAAAAGTGAAGGTACTCAAGTCGAGCAATTGAGAATGCAAAGCAAAGATAACTTAGAAAGGCTCAGCGTTATTCTGGCTTTTATCGCGACTCGGTTGCTCCAGTTGAGATTTATGAATGAATCAGATGAGTTATCTAAGA
>NZ_CAWPJH010000034.1:0-576 GCF_963888445.1 Vibrio sp. B1-2 | reverse complement strand
CGCCATGGCGCTCGGATTCCTTACCGATTGTGATGGCGGAATACAGTGACCCTGATGGCCAACTGCTCGTCGATTATCAATACAGCTTGAAACAGGCGATTGAAGACAGAGTGTGCCGTTCACCAAAGATTGTTTTGGTGGATAACGAACATCTCACCATTACCGGTAGCAAAGAGGTTCAATCGTTTTCTTCTATATTAGAGTTACTGAAACAGACAAAAACGTCATACCAGAGCATCATCCATAATGATGAAGCGATGGAATATCTCCTTGGTTTGGGCTGTAACAAACTGGCGAGTATTCGTCTGGAATCGCCCAATGCCGGAGGGTTAGTTGTGGCGGCGTCGGTACAACATGCAAAGAAAATCCAAAAAATATTAGTGACTCAGTTTCATCAATCGGCTGCGATTGTTACCTATCGTCATGATGAGCCGCTGTCTGAAATTAATGCTTACCGTCATGGTAATACCGAGTGGATTGTCAGTGTCGGTATGATTAGTGAGGGGACAGATATCCCAAGATTGCAAGTTTGTTGCCATATCAGCTCAGTGAAAACCGAATTGTACTTTAGGCAAG